>JALUBH010000001.1 GCA_027050775.1 Campylobacteraceae bacterium
TATCAACAACTAAATTATCAAAGATAGAAGGCGTAACAACACAAACAATAAGAGAATGGGCAAAAGCAGGAAAATATGAAGAGTATAAAATAACCCAAGGTGGTCATTTTAGAATAAGGGTAAAAAATGAAAGGAGAATTTGTTATGCAAGAGTTAGTTCAAAAAAACAAGAAACAAGTATTGAAACACAAAAACGAATCTTACTTAAGAAATACCCCGAAACAGAATTTATCTTTGATATTGCCTCAGCTTTCAACTTTAAACGAAAAGGACTTAAAACCATATTGGAACTCGCAATGTCAGGAAATGCAATCCATATTGTGGTTACCTCACAAGACCGTCTCGCAAGAAGTGGATTTGAATTGTTGCGATGGATTATTGAATTTTCAGGAGGAAGAATCGAATCATTGGAAGAGAGTGTTAAAACCGAAAAATTTAATACCAAAGAGCTTATTGGTTTCATTACCAGTTTCTGCAATTCCTATTATGGAAAAAAGTCAGCCCAAAGAAGAAAAGATACAAAAAGTTTGCAAAAAGATTAGGTTTTATCCAGAAAAAGAGCTTGAATATCAAGCAATGTTAACTTTATATAGACGAGCCTATAATTTAGCAATTGAAAAATATACAAATAATGAATATAAAGACGAAAATGGTTTGTGGAGAGATTTACGAAAAGAGATAAGATTTCAATGTGAAGAAGAACAGAAAAATAAAAATTCAGTCTATAACTCAAATATAGTGAATGAAGCTGTTCTTTCAGCAAAGAAATCTTTTAAAGCCGTAATTAATAAAAATAAAAAGAGCAAAAATAGAGCAAAATTAAGATTTAAATCAAGAAAAAACCCTATCCAATCATTTGTAATTGATAGAATGCCAAAAGGCTTAAATCCTGCTTCACAAACGCTAGGGAAAATAGATTTAACCCAAACTGTTCCAGATGAAGCAATTGGAAAAAGTTGCATAATCACTTATAACAAAGGCAGATGGTTTATCCAAGTTCAAAAGCAAATTCAAACAAGTACCGATATCCAAGGCAGTGTTGAATGTATTGCAATTGACCCTGGAGTAAGAACATTTGCCACTTGTTATTCTCAAAAAGAGGTTATTATAGCAGGTGATAATTTTTCAAAAAATAGACTTTTACCATTAGTTAAAAAAGTAGATAAATTACTTTCCCAAAAGAAAAAATTAGAGAATACAGAGCAAGAAGATAAGCAATGGTATAAAGATAGATATAGGAATTTAGAGAAAAAAATCAACAAATTAAAATGCAAAAAAGATGATTTAATTTCAGATTTACATCATCGCTTAGCTTATGAACTTGTAAGTAATTATGATGTTATTTTTCTTCCAACATTTGAAACTAAAAAAATGTCTAAAAAACAAAAAAGAGATATTAGACGAGTTACCGTGAGGCAGATGTTAGATTTAAATCACTATAAATTTAAAGAAACAATTAAGTGGTATGCTAAAAAATATGGTAAACAAATCGTAGATTGTAATGAAAGCTACACTTCAAAAACGCTTTCTTGGAATGGAACTATTGATGATAAGTTAGGCAGTAAAAAAACTATTTCTGATGGTAATATTATTGTAGATAGAGATATTAATGGAGCAAGAGGTATTTTTCTAAAACAATTAACTAAGGCAACTTGAGCCTTAATCATAACAAGAATCTTTGGGTTCTTGCGATTTTAATCAAGGGTTATAGTAGAGATACATAATTCTCCAATCTCAAACTCTCTCAATCGTTCTTTGACACTTCTAGGTTTATTTTTGATTATGTAGATACAGATATTGGTATCCAGCATCATTTTTCTCAAAATAAATCCTCTCGCTCTTGTGTAGGTTGTACTCTCGTCTGCATAAAATCATCAGAAAAATTATCAAGAAAAAAATTGATAGATATGTTGGTGAGTGGTGATACCAAAGCAGTAGAGGGTAAAAATGGTATCTCTTCTAATGAATATGATGAGGTAGCATCTCTGCAAAGTGGAGAGGCTTATATCTATAGGGATATATAGAATATTTTTCTATAATAAACTTATGATATAATTGCATAGGTGCAATAGGTGGTTGCTGGTGACTTTTATTATTTATAATATCTGCACGAGAGGAAAGTCCGGGCTACAAGTGAGACAAGACTCCATCTAACCGATGGCCAGAGTAATCTGAGGGCAAGTGCAACAGAGAGAAGGTAGCTTGAAACTTACTAATATAAACTCTCACCGTAAGGTGAAGCTTTAGTGAGATGAATTGAAAAGGGGCTTTGCCTCTTTTTAAGAAGATAGTCATATTGAAAGGGTGGGGTAAGAGCCTACCAGTATTTATGGTAACATAGGTAGCTAGGTAAACCCTGTCTGTAGCAAGAAGTATATGGTATAAGTCTCACAAGTTGTTCAATCAACAAACATACTTCGCTTGAGCGTATTGGCAACAATACGCCTAGATAAATAACTACCCACGACAAAACCCGGCTTATCGTTGCACCTAAATTCTCCTTTTGAATTAATTTACATCTTCATTATATATC
>JALUBH010000002.1 GCA_027050775.1 Campylobacteraceae bacterium
TGCTAATTGTTTTTTTAACTCTTTGTGGTTGATTAAGCTCATGTGTAAATCCTTTGAAATAATTCACTTGGTTAGTTTATCAAATGAATCTAGTTTTTAAGGTTTACACAGTTAGATTTACAGTCTCTACGAAGTAGAATTTTAAAATTTTTATAGGCAGGGACTGTAATAAATTCTGTGTCAACACCTAATTGCTCCTAAGATTATATCATAAATTCAAGGCATCTTTTAGCCTCTCTTTAAAATAAATATTAAGCTGAGAAATAGTCAGGCTCCAATTTCTAATTGGCATAGTCCATTTTTTCTCAGCATTTTGTATGCCGGCAAACAGTAATTTGAGAAGACTATTATCATTAGGGAAAGCACCTTTGGTTTTTGTTAAAGTTCTAAATTGTCTATGAACTGACTCAATAATATTGGTAGTATAAATAACTCTTCTAATAGGCTCTGCATATTTGAAGTAATTTGATAAATTATCCCACTTGTTCCTCCAGGATTCAAATACTATAGGGTATCTTTTGCCCCATTTTTCTTCAAGTTTATCAAGTTCAATTTCTGCCTCTTCTTTAGTAAAAGCCTGATACACTTTTTGAGTTCGTTGGCAAATTGTTTTTGATATTTAGAACCTATATATTTCAGGCTATTGCGTATCTGGTGAACTATGCAAAGTTGTACTTCGGTTTGTGGAAATACAGAGTTTATAGCTTAAGGAAAGCCTTTTAATCCATCTACTGAAGCTATGAGTATATCTTTAACACCACGGTTTTGTAAATCAGTAAGAACCTGTAACCAGAACTTAGCACCTTCACTCTCATTTAAGTATAATCCTAATATCTCTTTTTTACCTTCAAGATTTACTCCAAGAACAGTATAAAATGCCTTGGTTATATAAGTGCCTTCTTCTCTTACTTTGTAGTGTATGGCGTCAAGATAGACAAATGGATATATTGTGTTTAAAGGTCTTTTTCTCCACTCCTCAAGCTTTGGTATCAGCTTATCTGTTATTGTCGTAATAGCTTGCTTGGAAAAGTGTACACCATACATATCTTCAATATGATCAGATATTTGTGAATAGCTATTGCCTAGTGCAAATAATGAAAGCATTTTAGATTCAAGTTCATCACTCATATGAGTTTGATTTTTCTTTACTATTTCTGGTCTAAAGCTACCATTTCTATCTCTTGGAGTATCTAATTCAAATGTTCCACTCTCTGATTTCATTGTTTTGGAAGTTGTGCCATTTTTACGGTTTCTTTCCAAATCTTTAGATAGGTGAGTTTCTAACTCTGCTTGGAGTGCCATCTCTGTGAGTTGTTTAATAAGTGGAGTTAAGGCACCATCTTTTCCTCCGATGCCTTTACCAGCTTTTAGTTGTGCAGCAAAATCTTCTACATCTATTTCTATTTTCATTTGTAAATCCTTCTGTGTTTAGTATTTTATCTAATTGACACAGAATTATTTACACTCCCTATAGGCATGGGCGCTTGTTTACCCCATGCCTACTTTAAAGTAGCGACTCGTAACATAGTATTTTTGTGTTTTTTACTTAGCTTGTTTCTATGGCTATAAGCGATGAACTATTTTGATAATTTTATAAGGAATTTTTTTGGATTTTTTTCTAGTTCAATAGTGCCGTTGTGTGCTTTTACTATCTGCGAAGCGAGCGCCAATCCTAAACCATTTCCTTTTACTTTTGTGGTTTTAAATGGTTCAAATAGTATATTTTCATCTTCTATATCTTTACCATTGTCAGCAATAGTGAAAATATGATAATTTTCATCTTCTATGTAGTTTATCTCCACTACTCCATTTTTATTTTCACAATCTTCTATCGCATCTATCGCATTGAATATGAAGTTTTGAAATACCAAACTTAGCAGCTCAAAATCACCCTTAATCTGGTTTGTTTTTAGATTAAATATAAAATCAATATCTTTAGAATAGGTATAAAATGATATAGACTGCTCTATCTCTTGGGCTAAATCATCTAGATTAAAGAGATTTTTCTCTACATGTAGACCTTTTGTAAAGAGAAGTGTTGCTTTTATGATTCTTTCAACTCTCCAGATGGATTTTCTCATTTCAAGCACTATAGGCTTTGTTTTTATATCAACTTTTTTAAAGAGAGTGGATGCCAAAAGAGAAACTGAACCTATGGGATTTCTTATCTCGTGTGAAAGGTGTGCTGCTACTTGCCCCATAGATATCAATCTCTCTTGTCTTTTTTCTTCGGTTATGTCTGTAGCACTAATGATAGTTTTTTGCGCTTGTTTTACTATTTTTATGATAAAGTATAAGTCTTTATATTTTATCTCTTTTGAGTCTCTGTTTTTTAGTATAATTTTTAAAAGCCCGTCTAATTTCTTTGCTTCAGAGTTTTGTAAAAACAGTTCACTATTTTCATCTATCACCCAAAGAGCATTTGGCTGGACTTCTATGATCTGCTCTAAAAAATTTTGTAAAGATGAGTAGGAGGCATTTAATTTTTTATACTCGTTTTCTATGACATAAGTTTGGTTTATCAGATCGTCGAGACCTTTTTTAAAGGTCTCTTTTTCATCTGTATTTAAAGAATTTAGTAAGTTTTCATCTATCATTTTGGCTAATCTTTTTAGCCTATTATACTAAATATTCTATGCAAAGTCCACTTTGGCGATATTGTGTTTTATGCCCAATTTCTCAGGGCTAATTCCAAGAGCAAGTCCAACCATCTGAGGCATGTGAAGTATAGGGATAGATACATCTTGCCCCATCTCTTTACTGATACTTTTTTGTTGAACATCAAGTCTTAAGTGACAAAGAGGACAGGGTGTTACCATGGTATCTGCATTGTTTTCTATGGCATCAAGCATAGCATTGCCTGAAATCCTATTTGCTGTCTTTGGTGCTTGAAGCTCTACATGAAAACCGCAACATTTGTTTTTATGTCCATACTCAACGCTGTGACCACCAAGTGCTATGATGAGTCTATCCAGTGAAGTTGGCTTATATGGATCTTCATTTCCATTTGATGAGCCGTGAACTTTTTGCGGCCTTATGTTATGACAACCGTAAAAAGGTGCGATATATAAGTTTTTAAGAGGATTTTTTACTCTTGAAGCTATGGCATCTATACCAAAATCATCAATAAGAGCATATAAAAAGTGCTTTATCTGTGAAGTTCCCTTATACTCTAAACCTACTTCTTTTAATTTTGCATTAACTCTATCTTTTAGCTTTTCATCATTATCAAGCCTGTATTTTGCGGTTGCTAGATTTAGCTGGCAAGTGTTGCAAACTGTGACTATAGTGAGTCCTCTTTTTTCAGCATAACATATATTTCTTGCATTCAAAACCAAAGAGAGAAAATCATCATAATCTTGCATATGAGAAGCTCCGCAACAGGTTGCTTCCACAAGCTCTACTAATTCTATACCGAGAGCTTCAGCAATCGCTAGAGTGGATTGCATAAGCTCAGGTGTACTCTGTTTTGGTGTGCAACCTACAAAAAATGCGTATTTTAAATTTTTCATAAAGCTTCCTTACTTAAATTTTACTGTTGATGAGCTTTTGATGAGTTTGTCCACCTCATCAAGTTTTTGTGATTTTGGCATTTGCCAAGGCATTATTAACTTTCCATTTTTAAACATATGCAGGGCTTCAGGCACATGTTTTAATACTCCAAGATTTCCTTCAGAATATCTGACGAGCTCGCCTTCATCTAAAAAGCCATGTTTTTTTATAGAGTCTTTGAAGCCGACAGCATGTCTAGTGGCGACATTGTCTGTTGCCATATTTTCTTCAAATATTTGATTATGCAGTTTTGTTATTTTATCTATCGGTGAAAGATCTTTTGGGCAAGCTTCGGCACACTCGTAACACTTGACACAGTCCCATACACCTTTGCCTTCTTGATTTACGATATCAAGTCTGTCTCGTTTGGCATTATCTCTTACATCAGCATTAAATCTAAATGCCTTTAAAAGTGCAGCAGGTCCTATATAGTCGCCATTTACTTGAACAGAAGGACAGGCATAAAAGCAATTTCCACATTGGATGCAGTAGTCGGCTTCATCCAATTTGTCTGCTTCGTTTCCACTTATGATGTATTCTGATTTTGGATGGGCATCTATCTCTGCGATGAGATAAGGTTTGACACTGCTGTATTTATGCCAAAATCTTTCTTTATCTACCACCATATCTTTTATGGCTTGTTTCATATCTTGTGGTTCAAAGACCAATTTATAACCAAATATTTCTATAAGGTCAAAAACTCTTTCCTTGCATGAAAGTACAGGTTTGTTGTTGACTTTTATAGCGCAACTTCCACAAATACCATGCCTGCAACTCCTTCTGTAACTAAAACTCCCATCTTTTTCCCACTTTATTTTGTTAAGAATATCGAGCACAACTTCATCTTGAGCAACATCAAATGAGTAGTCTTCATAATATGGAAGTTTATCAACTTCTTTGTTGTATCTGAAAACTTTAAAATTTACTCTTTTTATATCATAATTTTTCATTTTTTAGTCCTAGTATGTTCGTTCTGTCGGCTTGTATTTGCCAATTGTTACAGGTTTATAGTCGATTTTTACACTGCCATCTTCATTTAGATAGCAATATGTGTGATTTAGAAAGTTCTCATCATCTCTTTTTGGAAAGTCATCTCTAAAATGTGAGCCTCTACTCTCTTTTCTTAAAATTGCCCCTTCAACTATAAAAGTTGAAAAGTCAAGCATGTGACCTAATTCTATGGCTTCTTGAAGATCCGTATTAAATACTTTTGATCTATCATCAATACCAACATTTTTATATCTTTCTTTTAGTTTTTTGATAATCTCTTTTTGCTTTAGAAGCTTTTCTTCAGTCCTAAATACCCCTGCATTTTCAGTCATCGTTTTTTGCAATTCACTTCTTAACTTAGGTACTCTTTCACTGCCGCAAGATGATATAAGTCCGTCTATCTCTTTTAGCATGGCTGCTGCATCATTTATATCAGGTTCTTTGTGTGTAAGAAATTTGTTTTTCTCTAGATCTTCAATTATAGTCTGCCCAACATGGCGTCCGTAAAATACTGCTTCGAGCAGTGAATTCGCTCCTAGTCTGTTTGCGCCGTGAACACTTACGCAAGCACACTCTCCAGCAGCATAGAAACTTTTGATATTATGTTCTATGTCATATCTCACCCTGCCGTGGACATCTGTTGGAATTCCACCCATCGAATAGTGAGCGGTTGGTGCTATTAAGATGGGTTCTTTTATCATATCTAGCCCTAAAAAAGTCAATGCAAGGTCCCTAAGTTCAGGAAGTCTTGACATAATTTTTTCAGCTCCTAAGTGGGTTAGATCAAGATATACTGCATCTTTATCTTTCCCTACTCCTTTACCTGCTAAAATCTCTCTTGTGATAGATCTACTAACCAAATCCCTTGGTCCTAATTCCATCTTTTCCGGTGCATATTTTTCCATAAATCTCTCACCATCAGAGTTAAAGAGTCTTCCTCCTTCCCCTCTTGCTGCTTCACTGATGAGTATGCCGGTACCCGCTAGTCCTGTTGGGTGAAACTGTACAAATTCCATATCCTTAAGAGGAATTCCCCTTCTAGCAACTATAGAGAGCCCATCACCTGTGTTTGCATGAGCATTGGAGTTTATGGCATAACTTCTAGCATACCCCCCTGTGGCAAAGAGTATAGCCTTTGCATAAAATATGCCTTTTTGACCGGTTTTTATATTGTAGGCAACAACTCCACTAACGATTTTTTCTTCATTTCCACTATATATGATATCTGCGACATACCACTCGTCCCAAAACTCAACACCATCTCTTTGTGCTTGTTCAAAAAGTGTTTGAAGAAGTGTTAAGCCAGTTCTGTCTTTTGCATAGCAAGTTCTTGGAAATGATTGCCCGCCAAAAGGTCTTTGTGCTATCGTTCCATCTTTTTCTCTGCTAAATGCGGCTCCCATGTGCTCAACCCATCTTATAGTTTCGGGCGCACTACTACACATAAGTTCAACTGCCTCTTGATTTGCAAGATAATCACTACCTTTTATAGTGTCAAATATATGAGATTGTGTGCTGTCATCACCCTTTAATGCAGCATTTATACCACCTTGTGCAGCCCCAGAATGGCTTCTGAGTGGGTGAAGTTTTGTTAAAACACATACATGTTTACCGCGACTCTCTAGCTCTCTAGCTGCTGCAAGACCGGCAAGACCGGCACCAACTATAACAGCATCATAACGATGAATTGAAATACCCATATAGATTTCCTTAAATTGATATTTTTGAATTTATCTTTATTATATAATTTAATATATAAAAATAAGATTTAATTAAAGTAAAAAAGTAGAATTTTTATATATTTAGTAGTTTTTCAAAATCTTTTAAATCATAGAGTAGAATATTTTCATCTTTTTTTGACTTTAATTCTTTTGAAAATCCACTCTTTGAAAATAGAGCATACTTATCTATCTCTAAATTTCCTACTTTGCATTTGTTTTGCAGTGAGTTAAGTACATTTTTGCAGATTTTGCTGTTTTTCCACTTTGCTTCACCTGCTATTTTAAGATTTGTCGTTTGGATATATAGGTCTATTTCTATATTTTTATCCCAATAACTGCCGGATGAGATTATATCTTTATAGTTTTTTGCTATAAGCTGATTGGATAATTTTTCAAACTCTAGGCTTATAAATTTTTCCAAGTGTTGGCTTATAGAAGTTAGAGATATTTTATTTTCATTTTTTAATTCTTGTGCTATAAAAGTGAACCAAAATCTAGTGAAATTATTTTTTATATGTATTTTGTCTTGTATTTTATATCTTCTTAAGGATTTTTTTATTGGCTGTTTTTGAGATCTTTCAAGAGGTTTTTCTCTACTTGTTTCTTTTTGAATTAGACCAATCTCAAAAAGAAACCTAAAGAGTTCTCTGCCTTTGGTTTGGGGTATATTCTCTTTTGTGTAGACTTTGTAATTCTTTCTATCTCCTTTTGAGAGCCTTGTCAATATCTTTTCGATCAACTCTTGGTTTTCTTTTGAGCTATCATATACAAAATACTTCTTAAGTGTCTCTATCTTCTCAATTATCTCTTTTTCTATGATGGTAGATAAATCCTTTGAGAGGTTTAACTGTTTTTCAAGAGGGTAGCCATCAAAAATTGAATAATAAGAGATTAAATCTTCTATATCTAAATATGGAAATCTTTTATAAAAATCTTTAAAAGTTAAAACCAATTAAAACTTTTTCCAAAATGTTTTACTTAACATTATAAAGACAGTATAGCACTCTAATCTTCCTATTATCATGGCAATTGAGAGTACGATTTTGTCGTACCACGCATAAAAGGTGTAGTTTTCAGCCGGACCTACCAAAGAGAAACCAGGTCCCACATTGCCAACAGTTGTCATAGCTGTACTTATTGAAGTCATTTCATCGTATCCTCTTGCATATAGATAAATCATGACAAAAAATATAGTCAACATGTAGAGTGAGAAAAAACCAAAGATAGAACTTATTATATTGCTTTTGATAGGTTTTTCATCGATAAAAATTGAGATGATAGAGTCTGGTTTGATGGCTCTTCTGATCTCTAATGATATATTTTTAAAGAAGATTATGTATCTTATAACTTTCGGACCACCTGCAGTTGAGCCTGCATTGGCTCCTATAATCATAGCAACCAATACAAGAGCTATGGAAGCATTACCCCATGTAGAGTAGTCCGTAGAGGCAAAACCAGTAGTTGTCATTATAGAAGATATAGTAAAAGTAGAGTTCATGAAATCCTGATATAGTGTAGAAAATCCATTAAAGTGAGCAAAAGTGAGTAGCAAAGAGAGAGCCGCTACCAAAAATAGATACCACTTTACCTCTTCTAAATTGTAGCTTTTCAGACCCCCACTTAAAAACCGTATATGAGCTAAAAAGTTCATGCCTGAGATCACCATAAAAAATATAGTAGTCCACATTATTCCATCGTTATTCATCCAAAAACCAAGAGAGTTGTTTTTTGTAGAAAAACCTCCTGTAGATACTGTTGCAAAAGCTTGATTGACAGCATCAAACCAGTTCATACCAAAAAATTTCAAGCATAGTATATTTGCTATTGTTATGAGTAGGTATACTCCCCATAGTTTGCTTGCAGTGTCTTTTATGCGTGGTGTGATTTTATCGGTAGAGATACCTGTTGATTCGGCCTTAAAGAGACTAAGCGAGCCACTTGGATTGATAAGAGGAAATAGTCCGACTCCTAAGACTATGATACCCATACCTCCTATCCAGTGCATAAGACTTCTGTGCAAAAGTATATTTCTAGGCAGATCTTCTATGTCGCTAAATACTGTAGCCCCAGTTGTTGTAAATCCACTAATTGCTTCAAAAAAAGCACTTGAAAAGTCTATGCCGGTTTGTAAAAAAAGAGGAAGAGCGCCTCCAATCCCTAAAAGTATCCATATGAGATTTACGGATACTATACTCTCCTTCATGCCAAAAGACATTTTGTAGTTTTTTAGAGAGAGAAAAATTATGATATTAAGTAGTAAAAGTGAAGATATGGCGATAAAGGTGCTATCTATATTTTCATAGTCAAGATAGCCTAATCCTACAGGAACCAAAAAAAGCAGAAAAACAACAATTCCCACTGCTGAAGTAAACTTTAATATGCTTTTTATGTTTACCATCAGTTTTGATGCAGCCAGTTTGAAATCATTTCAGAATTTTCCTTTTTAGTGATTGCTACTATAATATCATTCTCTTTGAAGCTTTCGATTGAATTGTAAGGAAGAATGTCACCCTCTCTTTGTATGAAAAAACCACCTAAACTTTCAAGTTTTGAAGATAGAGGTAGAGATTCTCCAATCATATCTGATGCTGCAAATATCTTTCTTATCATCAGTATGCCTTCTCCACTGCAAAATTGTCGTTTAATGACGATTTTGGATGATTCAATTTTCTCAAGTATGGAGTAATAGGCATTTATCTTTTCACCTCTTACAACTTCTAAGTTTAAATTTCTCATCAATTTTGAATATGCTATATCGTTGTTGATCGTGATGACTTTATTTACGCCATAATATCTAGCCTCCATACATTTTGTTATATTGTATTCATCATTGCCGGAAGAGACGATAAAAAGATCAGGATTAACACCACCGCTCTCTAGCATATGATCCGAGTCATAGGTGCTTTTTATAACCGTAGCTTTGTCTTTTAGAACAAGATTTGCTTTTTCACATTTTTTTAAGTTTTTATCTACTATTTGTATGTTTAAATCTTTAGTTATGAGCACTTTTGCTATCTCTAAACCTAATGAGTCCGCTCCAAATATGACGCAGTTTTTTATATCATATCTTGCATCATCTTCGGGATATATATTGTATTGAAGTTCTTTTATAGCATCTTGATATGCGTAGAAGTATGCTAGATCACCCGGATTTAACATGTCTGCATTGCTTGGGATATAAAACTCACCTTTTCTTTCTATTCCTGCAGCTATAATTTTTTGATTTATATCGTTTGTTAATGATGAAATCATAGTTGGTTCAAAATCATCAGGGATTTTTATAGATACAAGAAGTGCTTTTGTGTACTCAAAAGATTTTACATTTCTTGCCATAGGAAAATCCAAAAGATATTTAAAAGGTTGTGCCGCTTCAAAAGCCGGGACAACAAAATCGTTGATTCCCAACCTCTCTTTTACCAAATCGTCCGCAAAAAAGCTGTTTTTTAATCTTATGATTTTTTTGCTTACCTTTGTGATTTTATCTATGATGAGAGATGCTACCATATTTACTTCATCAGAGTCTGTTACACCGATAAAAAGATCTATATCCGAATCAACAGAAAGATAGGTATGAGGATTTTCTATGTCTCCGCAAACCGCGAGAACATCTAAATTCTCTTCTATTTTTTGTATAGCATCTTCATTTTTATCTATAACTGTTACATTATTGTAAACCATGAGATGTTTGGCTATCATATAACCTACTTTGCCTGCCCCAGCAATAATTATTTGCATTAAAATATTTCCTTAAAACGAAAATTAAGAGAAATATTATAGCACAAGAGGTCTCTAGTAATTCTTAAATGAAAGGAATGAAAGGTTAAAAAATAAGTAGTGGTGGGTTCTAAGTGACTCGAACACTTGACCGCCCGGTTATGAGCCGGGAGCTCTAACCAACTGAGCTAAGAACCCACACTTTTAAGGCTGAAATTCTACTGTTTTATTGATTAAAATTAGATTAAATCTATCTCCCTTCCTGCTTTTTTTCTTGAAAAAGTTCTACTTTTTGTAGCTTTAGGGGTACTTAGTATGTTAAGTATTTCTATATTTGACAGATCTGTGAGTTGGATCAAACCTGAATGCCAGTGTATTTTCCAATATGCCAAAAAAGATCATAAAAGTTATAAAACTGCTACCGCCATAGCTAAAAAAAGGCAGGGGAACCCCGACTACAGGAGCCAAACCTATAGTCATAGCTATGTTGACACTCGAATAGACAAAAATCAAAAAGCTTATACCGGTTGTTATAACTTGTGCAAAATAGTCGTTTTTTAGTTTGAAATTAAGTGTGATCATATGGATAACGAGAAGCCCATAGAAAAATATCAAACTAAAAGCACCCCAAAACCCAAATCTCTCCACAAAGTATGCAAAGATAAAATCGCTTGTAGCGATAGGCAAAAATTTATAGTGTGTTTGGGTTGCTTCTTCTTTTACCTTACCCGTAAGTCCGCCTGATCCTATCGCTATAATAGATTGTCTGACATGGTAACTTGGCTTTTCAGAGATAAAATCAGATATCCTTTTTTTTTGGTAATCATGCAATGAATTGTATAAAAATGGCCCACTTATACCGATGATTATGAAGATGGTTAGCCAGATTTTTTTATTTACACCTATGATAAAAAGTGTACCGTACCCCACAAGAAGTAGGACCATAGCAGTTCCTAGATCAGGTTCTTTTGCTATGAGGATAAAAGGAAGAAGTATATAGAAGCTAAGTTTCAAAAAATCTATCCAACCATAGCCTTTTTTGTCCGGAGGATCTTGCTTGATAAGATATGCGAGCATCAATATAAACATAGGTTTGAATATCTCTGATGGCTGTATACTGAAGTTTACAAAAGGTATATCGAGCCATCTTTTTGCACCAAGTCTTGATATGCCAAAAAAATCTACGCTGATTAGTAAAAATATGGTTATCCAGTAAAAAAAAGGGATAAGCCATTCTAATTTTTTAATGGGAATAAAGAAAAAAAATCCAAATGCAATCAATCCTATGGTAAAATAGATTAACTGTTTTTCTGCCAAAGTCAAACTGACTTCAGAGATGAGGTAGTAAGACATAGCGATGATAGGCAAAACCAATATTGGTAATAGAAAGTCAAAATGAGTTAAAATTCTTCTGTCGATTTGTATCAAAGTATGCCTTAGTAATTTGAGTGATTAAAGTATTATATCAAAAAAGAGGAAAAATGACCTTTACATGTAGAGAATTTGGAAGAGCAGATAGGGTTGTGAGTAATGAACTGCACATCTCTAGGTCTCAGGTTGAAAAGTTTATTAAAAACATAGGTATAGAAGTAAATGGCAAGAAAATTAATAAATCTTCTTTTAGGTTGGAAATAGGGGATGAAATATCCTATGAGTTTGAAAAAGTCGTAGAAAAGAAAAGCCAATATAAAGTAGATTTTGATATTGATATTTTATATGAAGATGATGAGTTGCTAGTGGTAAACAAACCGCCTTTTTTGACGGTTCATGGAGCACCTAGTGTAAAAGAAGCAACTTTGGTCGACTGGTTGAAAAAAAAAGGTATCTCTCTCTCGACGATAAGCGGAGAGCAGAGACATGGTATTGTTCACAGAATCGATAAAGAGACGAGCGGAGCACTTGTTGTTGCGAAAAACAATGAATCCCACGCCAAACTTTCAAAACAACTTGAAGATAAAAGTATGGGGAGATACTATTTGGCTCTTATCGATCTTCCTTTGAGAGACAATGTTATAGTAGATAAACCCATAGCAAGAAATCAGAAAAACAGACTTAAGATGGCAGTTGTGGATGGAGGAAAAAATGCAAAGAGTGCATTTTTAAAGCTTGTCTCGTCTGATACAAAAAAATATGAACTGATAGTGGCAAAATTGTACACAGGTAGAACACATCAGATTAGAGTCCACTTAAATTCACTTTCTCGCCATATTTTAGGGGATAGTTTATATGGTTTTAAGAGCCAAAAAGGTAAAATAGAAAGAGTTATGTTGCATGCATATATATTGTATTTTAAACACCCAAAAAGTGGAAAGTTGATGCAGATAAAAGCGCCTCTTTTTGAAGATTTTGAAAGTGCGATGTATAGATTTTTTGATAAGGAAAAAATTCATGAAAATATTAAGACTGATACTATTATCAATAGTTTCGATACTGATTTTTAGTGGTTGCCAAGCAACACTAAATACACCTACAAAACCACAAATTGATCCTAGCTTGCCAACGGTAACAGGATTGAAAGTTTTGTCTGATGTAACGGAAGTCGGTTTTGAGTGGAAGCCGAATTACGATGAGAGGATTATGGGATACTATGTGTATAGATCAAGCCCAAATCAACAGACAAATAAGTTGCATAGAATTGCTACGATTAAAGATAGGTACAGCTCTCATTATGTAGATACTAGCCTGCAGCCACAAACAAAGTACTACTATAGGTTTTCCTCCTTTTCTAAAGACAAAAGAGAGTCTGTTCCTAGTGAAATGGTTACCGTTACTACCAAAAGAATGATATCTTCTGTAGTATATTTAAAAGCGATCGTTGGACTTCCAAATAGAGTTAAAATTATATGGAGACCATTAGAATACCCCACAGTTTCAGCATATATTATAGAGAGAAACGACCTTAGTTCCATGAAATGGAAAAAAATAGCTACGGTAAAAGGAAAACTAAGTGCAGAGTATATAGACACCGGATTGAAAAATAACTATCTATATAAATACAGAATTAGAGTTAAGACCTGTGGTGGACTCATATCAAAGCCGAGCCAAATAGTTGAAGCATCTACAAAGCCATTGCCTCCTATGATTGAAAATCTCAGAGCTACTCACAATCTACCTAAAAAAATAGTTCTAACTTGGAATATTTCTCCGAAAAAAGACATATCTTATTATAAAGTATACAGAACCATAAATCCTATACTCTTTTATAGTTATTATGCTAAGACAAAAGATAATAAATTTGAAGACTTGATAAATGAAAATGGGAAAAGTTATTATTATAAAGTTACAGCTGTGGATAAAGATGGACTGGAGTCTCCAAGGCAGCCTTCTGCCGTAGTTGGAACAACTCTAGATATCCCTCTGCCCGTTTCGATTACATCTGTCAAGCAAGACAGTAGAAGTGTGATGTTAACTTGGATGGGAAATGATGGCAGAGCGGTAAGCTACAATATAAAAAAAGAGTATAGCGGTAAAACTGTAAATTTAACAGGTATTAACTCTTTTAGTTATCAAGATAGAGATGTAATTCCCGGAGTTGAATACAAATACAGCGTCGTAGCCATAGATAAGTATGGCTTGGAATCAAAACCATCAGAGCCCGTGCTTGTATCTATAGCAAAAGAATAAATAACAAATATGCCAAACTTTAAAACTAATAGTATCGCTATGCCAAATTTTCCAGTAAAATTTGGAGATAGCGAATTTCTATATCAAGCAGTTTATCAAAATGAAGAATCACTAATCAGGGTGAAGCAGAAAAAAGAGGATTTTTTCATACAGATACGAAAAAAAGATGGAGGATATCTAGTAAAAGCAGATAAAATCTCTCGTCCTCCTCAAGTAGTTTTTGTGCAACAAGCCTTAAGAGATTTCAGAGATTTATGTGGATGTAAAGTGGAGTATTCAAATATCCAGCCACAAAAAATAAGGCAAAAAGTAAAGTTTGGTGCACTTAAGGATATAAATTTTTTCGCAAATGATTTTCTTTGTGAGCAAGAAATTTGGATTGAGGTTGGTTTTGGAAGCGGTAGACATCTTTTGCATCAGGCAAAAAAACACAAAGACATACAGTTTATAGGACTTGAAATACACAAGCCATCACTAGAACAAGTAGCAAAACTTTGCGAATTGCAATCTGTTGAAAATGTATATCTTCTTGATTATGATGCTAGAATCTTTTTGGAATTTTTAAAGTCAAATAGTGTTGGAAAGATATTTATCCATTTTCCTGTGCCTTGGGATAAAAAACCACACAGAAGAGTCATATCTAGTGAATTTATAGGCGAGTCTCTTAGAGTTTTGAAGGTGCAGGGACAACTCGAATTAAGGACTGATAGTCAAAAATACTTTGATTACTCTTTGGAGGAATTTTTAAAGTTAAACATCCTTAATCTTCATATAAACAAAAATAGAGATTTGGATATCAGCAGTAAGTATGAAGATAGATGGAGAAAGCAAAATAAAAACATATTTGATTTGACTATGGTAAGCGAAGAGATTTCTGAGGTAAATCAAAAAATTGGTATAATAAAATTTGAAAAGATATATGATTTTGCAAACCTACAAGAGAATTTTAAAAATATTGTTAAAAATGAAGAAGACTATTTTTTGCATATAGAAAATATATATGAGATAAATGAAAACGAAGGTTTACTGAAGATCTCTTTTGGTGCAAGTGAAAAAAATGAGAGAGTATATGTCCAATTTTTAAAAGATAAAGTTTCATATTTCCCAAATAATATATTGGCAACAAAAGCAAATCAGAAAGCCCATAATTTGCTAATTGATTGGCTAGAGGAGATAAACAGATGAATTTTGTTGTTAGTGCGCAAAAGCTTTCTTTGGGATATGGAGGTGATGAACCGATAATCGCAGAGACAGATTTAAGTATCAACTCTGGTGATTTTGTTTTTATAACAGGAAAAAGCGGTAGTGGAAAATCAACAATCTTAAAATCTTTTTATGGAGAACTGTTGCCTCAAAGAGGTAGTTTGAATATTTGTGGCGTCAATATTAAAAAATTGAACAGAGTAAAGTTGAATAAATTAAGAAGATATTTAGGTATAGTATTTCAAGATTATAAACTCATAGATAGCTGGACTATTGAAAAGAATATTATGCTTCCTTTGATGATAGGCGGTTTTTCAAAATCAGTTTGTGAGGCACAGGCTTTAAAACTCTTAAGACATGTAAAATTAACGCATAAGATTGGAAAATATCCTCTTGAACTAAGTGGTGGAGAGCAACAAAGAGTAGCTATTGCAAGGGCTTTGGCACATAATCCTGTATTAATTTTAGCAGATGAACCTACGGGTAATTTAGACAATTATTCGAGTGAAGTAATCTGGAATCTTTTAAAAAATGCAAGAGAGCATTTAGGTACAACAGTGGTTGTTGTGACTCATCATATTCCATCAACTATAGGAGTGGATTATAAACATTTTTTTATAGATAAAGGTGTATTGTATGAAGTATCTTAAAAATCATGTATCTGTTATCCTGACTCTATTTATTCTGCTTTTTAGCGTACAATTTAGTATAGAGATGTATAAAGTCATAGAGGATCAAAATCAAAAATTGATAGACAATTACTCCATAGTAATAGTTTCTCAAAAGAGACAGAATATAGAAAATTTGCGTAAAGTTACGAGAGATATCGTTTCTATATCTCCTATTAGTACAAAAACCATTATCGATAAATTAAAAAGTAGTATGACACCTGAAAACTTATCTATGTTGAAAATAGCCTTACCCTATTTTTATAATCTAAAGCTAAATATTCTTCCAGATAAAATAAGATTGGATAAAATAAAAAGCTCTCTTTTGTCTATGGGGAGTATTACAAAAGTAGAGATATTTACTAAAACATACAATAGTGTATTTAGGGTTTTGCAGATATTGCAGTTTCTTACATATATTTTTAACGCAATTATATTTTTTATGTCCATTCTTTTGCTTTTTAAGCAAATCAAGATTTGGATTCTTGAACACGAAGAGAAGATAAAAATTATGGGTTATTTTGGGGCAAGTTACTGGATTAAGAGTGCATTTTTATATAGATTGGTATTTATAGATTCTCTCATCAGTACAGTATCTGTTGGATTATTGTTTTTTTACCTCTCAAAAAGTTACTATATCAAGGATAAGCTTTCTGTGCTAAATATCAGTTTTCCTGATTTTAGCATCTTATATGATGTAAGTACACTATTTTTTATTGCATTGTCTTTATCTTTAGTGATAGTTACTATTGTTTCTAGGAAAATGAGTAGATAATTTATATGAAAATTATATTTTTGCTTCTATTTTCATCTACTATTTTTTTTCATTTGCAAGCTAGTGTTGGAAATAAGATAAAACAACAGTCCAACTACCTAAAATCAAAAGGAAGAATGGAAAAAAGAATTACCAAGAAATTAAATGATCTAGCTAGTGAAATTTTGGGACAAATCAAAAATCTAAACAGACTAAAACAGCAAATTGATAATTTAGATAAAAAGATTAAAGCCAATGAAGTAAATATAGAAAACAGATATAAAACGCTTAGTGAACTATTAAACAATAATAAAAAGTTATCTTCGCAAAAGAAAAATCTGGAAAAAAAGATTATTGATATGATTGCAAAAGATTTTTCATATTATCTCATAGGCAATAAAAATTTTATAGAGACAAAAGATTCCATAATAGCCGATGAGGTTATTGAAAAGATGGACGCGATTTTAAGAAGAGAGTTTAGAAAATTATCGCAAAATTATGAAAATATAAATAGTAAAATATCTATACGAAAAAAAGAGATAAAATTTATAAAAATAGATATCGATAACTTCAAAAAACAAAAAGAACGACTACTGTTGTTGAAAAAACGAAGAGAATCAGCAATAAAAAAACTAAACCGTGAAAAAACAGATTATAAAAATAGACTATATCGAATCAAAAAAGAGAAAACGAGCATAAGAGAGACTTTAGAAAAATTAAAAATACTAAAAAAAGCACAGAATCTCAAAGCCCAAAGATATAAAGAGTCGAGAAGCAGGATAAAAAAACATGGAGAATCAAAGCTTAGCGTAAGGCAAATAGGATCTTCTTATCAAGCCAGCAAGGTAAAAAGATATAGGGGGGCAAAGACTATAGCTCCTTTGAAAAGTTTCGTAGTAAAAAGAAAATTCGGTAATTATATCGACCCTATTTACAATATGAAGATATTTAACGACTCGGTTACTCTTGAATCAAAGATAAAAAACGCAAAAGTAAAAAATATACTAAATGGTAAAGTAGTCTTTGCAAAAGATACAGCTGTGCTAGATAAGGTAATTATTATTGAAAATTACAATGGCATACACACCATTTATGCCCATCTAAGTAAGATTGCACCCACCATAAGAGTAGGAAGAAAGATTAGAAAGGGTTATGTCATAGGAAGAGTCAATAGGGATTTAACATTTGAAGTAACACAGAAAAATTATCATATAAATCCACTGGAACTCATCAGACTAAATTAGATTTTTATATATATTTTGATAAAATAATGGGTTTGAATATCGGAGTTCTTGCAGAACTATTTTGTGATAGCTTAGAAATAGGCGGGATAAAGCTTTGTTTAATATGAAGGAGAAGTATAGATGAAATCAAGACAAAGAGTTTTAGTTAAATTTTCAGGTGAAGCGTTGGCTGGAAAAAATGGTTTTGGAATCGATACAATGATTTTAAAATTTATAGCAAATGAAATTAAAACTTTAATAGAAAATGATGTAGAAGTTGGCATAGTGATTGGTGGCGGAAATATAATACGAGGAGTAAGTGCCGCGAAAGATGGCATCATTAAAAGATCTAGTGGTGACTATATGGGGATGCTTTCGACAGTTATTAACTCCATAGCTATGCAAGAAGCCTTAGAGCATGTGGGCGTAGATGTGAGAGTTCAAAGTGCCATTAAGATGGAAGCAATTTGTGAAACTTTTATAGTCAGAAGGGCTAAAAGACACCTTGAAAAAGGCAGAGTAGTTATATTTGCAGCAGGAACAGGCAATCCGTTTTTTACAACCGATACAGCTGCTACACTTAGAGCTGTGGAGATTGATGCAGATATGATTATAAAAGCAACAAAAGTTGACGGTGTTTATGACAAAGATCCAAATAAATTTATAGATGCCCAAAAATACGAAGAGCTAACCTATGAAATGGCGTTAAATGATAATATAAAAGTCATGGATGATACATCTATTGCACTTGCAAAAGACAATTCACTTCCAATCATAGTTTGCGACATGTTTGACAAAAATAACTTATTAAATATAATAAAAGGTGATCATAGTAGTTGTTCTGTAGTGAAGAAGAGCTAATAAAGAAGAAAAATACTATACCAATTTCTTGGCGACAGCCAAAGCTTTAGTAGAGCGTGAATTTGTTGAGAGCTTTGCTCTTGACAAAGATGACAGTTAATCAGGTATCTTGGCGACAGCCAAAGCTTTAGTAGAGCGTGAATTTGTTGAGAGCTTTGCTCTTGACAAAGATGACAGTTAAATAAAAAACCAAAAAGGAAAATAAAATGAGAACAGAACAGATAACAGCCAAAGCACTTAAAAAAGTTGATGACGATAAGTATCTATTATCGATAATAGTTGCAAAAAGGGCGGAACAGTTGGCAAACGGAGCTGCTCCTCTTGTGAAAGTTGACAATAAAGAGAAATTTACAGATATTGCTCTTAAAGAGATAGCTGATGGTAAAGTGGGATTAGAGTCTATAACTGATATAAAATGATAATAGAAGATTTAACAAAAAAGATAAAAGAATCCAAAGAGATAGATACATCCATATCAATTTTAAAGAGTTTTACTAAAATTACGCCACTTATACAAAAAGCGATTGATTTTTGTATAAAAGAACATCACGGGCAATATAGGAAAAGTGGCGAAGAGTATGTAAATCACCCTATACTTGTCGCTTCTTTGGTTGCATTTTATGGAGGCGACGAAGCCATGATAGTGGCTGGTCTTCTTCATGATGTTGTTGAAGATACAAATTGTGAAATAGATACTATAGATAGAAATTTTACTAAAGAGATAGGTGCTCTTGTAGAGGGTTTGACAAAAATCATGGAAATTCGTGATATTGAGTTAATTCCTTCTTACTCAAACGAAAGAATTATATCTTCAGCTTTGACATTTAGAAAGATGCTGCTTGCCTCTATAAGTGATGTGAGGGTTTTAGTGATAAAACTTTGTGACAGACTACACAATATGATGACTCTAGAGGGTCTTTCACCGGCAAAACAGAGAAGGATCAGCGAAGAAACTGTAGTTGTTTATGCACCGATTGCTCACAGACTTGGTATCTCTTCTATTAAAAAATACCTAGAAGACAAAAGTTTTTTTTATGTTATGCCACAAGAGTATAAAAAGATAGATGACTATATAAATGAACACAAACAACAACTCCAATTAAGATTAAACCACTTCGCATCCAAGATAAGAACTTTGATGTTAAGAGATGGTTTTAACGAAAGTGATTTTACCCTTATTAAAAGGATAAAACACCACTACTCAATTTATCTTAAAATGCAAAGAAAAGGTATATCCATAGAGGAGGTTTTGGATCTTCTTGCGATTAGAGTGATAGTAGAAAAGAGTATTGATTGCTATAGGGTGTTAGGATTGATACATCAGCAGTTTAACCCTCTAATCTCGAGATTTAAAGACTATATCGCAATTCCAAAAGAAAATGGTTATCAAACTATACATACAACAGTTTTTGATGACAAGTCGATAATTGAGTCCCAAATAAGAACTTTTGACATGGATAAAACAGCTGAATTTGGTTTGGCAGCTCATTGGAAATACAAAAGCGGAGGATTGAATCCTAAGCTTGATTGGTTAGATGAGCTCAAAAATCAAAATGATGAGATTGAAAATATTGAAGAGTTTTATCAAATAGCAAAAGACAATCTATATAGCGAAGATATAGCTGTTTTTTCACCAAAAGGAGATATATTTTCTCTTCCTAGAAGTGCTACGGTACTTGATTTTGCCTATGAAGTTCATACTGAAGTTGGTATTTTTGCTAAAGAGGCTTATGTAAATAAACAAAAAGTTCCACTTTTAAGTGAATTGAAAAATGGTGATATTGTTAAGATTGTTACTTCTAAAGAGCCAAAATTTAGATGCAGTTGGATAAAAAGTGTAAAGACTGGCAAAGCAATCAATTCAATAAGAACAAGTTGCAGACAGAAGATTAAAGATATAAATCAAAAGATAGCTATAAATCTTCTAAAAAATACATTCCATGCAAAAGAAAAAAAGATTATTGATTGGTTGGAAAAAGAAAATTTGACAAAAAAAGTATTTAAAATAACATCTGATTCTGTCTATTTTAAAGATGTAGTAAATGCACTTAAAAAATATTCAAAAGCAGAAAGTCTGATTTTTCCATTGTTGAAATTTGATAGATTTAAGATAAAAAAACAGAAATTTGAAAATATCGTTGTTTACTCAAATCAAAGCGTATCAAATGTCTTTTTTGATTTTTGTTGCCATCCTAAAAGAGGCGATGATATAATGGGATTTAGAAAAGGAAACCAAGTATTTGTCCATCATAAACTGTGTGATAGAGCTTATGAATTATTGAAAAAAGATGATACTATGGTTTTTGTGAAGTGGACTAGAGATGCTCCTGATAGATATAAGCTAATTGTAAGTTTGGAAAATAAAAGAGGCGCTTTAGCGTCCTTTTTGGCATATTTGGCTAAAATGCAGATAAATTTAGTAACGATAGAGTTGGGTAAATCAGAAGAGGGACATGTTGATTTTTTTGAAATGATACTTGAACTTCCTGATAAACCTATAAATTCTATTAGAAATAACTTAAAATCAAGATATAGTGTGATAGAGTTTGTTTCGATAAATGATGCTTATAAGAGTTAAAAGGAAAAAAATGATAAATGAGGCTTTAAGAGAGATAAAGCGCGGAGTCAGTGAGATAATTGATGAGAAAAGAGTGGTAGAGCTTCTTAAAAATTATTTTGAGAAGGGGGAGAGTTATTTTGTGAAAGCTGGTTTTGATCCTACTGCACCTGATCTTCATCTAGGGCATACGGTTCTTCTTCAGAAGATGGCTCTATTCCAAAAATGCGGAGCTATCGTTCAGTTTATTATCGGTGATTTTACAGGTATGATTGGTGATCCCACGGGAAAGAATGAAACCAGAAAAAAACTTGATAAAGATACAGTCTTAAAAAATGCTAAAAGTTATGAAGAACAGGTTTTTAAGATATTGGATCCTAAAAAAACTCAGATATTGTTTAACTCTTCTTGGATAAATAAGTTGGGTTCTACTGGTTTATTGGAATTAACAACGACTTTTAATGTTGCAAGAATGTTAGAGAGGGAAGATTTTGAAAAAAGGTATAAATCAAATGCACCTATTTCTATAAGCGAATTTTTATATCCTCTTTTACAAGGATATGATAGTGTTGCTATAAAATCAGATATAGAGATGGGTGGAACTGACCAAAAATTTAATCTTTTGATGGGAAGATACTTGCAAAGGGCTTATAATGTTGGCAAAGAGCAGGCAGTTGTCATGATGCCTCTTCTTGAAGGATTAGACGGCGTAAATAAGATGAGTAAATCTCTTGGCAACTATATCGGTGTAACAGATGAACCAAATGATATGTTTGGAAAAATGCTTAGCATCAGCGATAAATTGATGTGGAGGTATTATGAATTGCTTAGTTCTCTTTCTATCGAGCAAATTAATTCATTAAGAGAAAAAGTAAAAGATGGTTTGCTCCATCCAAAAAATGTAAAAGAAAATTTGGCAATGGAGATTGTGCAGAGATATCATGGCGATGCTGCTGCAAAGAGTGCAAAAGCAGAGTTTGAAAAAATACACTCAAAAAATCAGTTGCCAAGCGATATGAAAGAGTTTGAATTAGAAAATTCCGTTTGGATAGCTCAAGCTTTGGTTGATTGTGGATTGGAGTCTTCAACTTCTCAGGCAAGAAGAGATATAAAGCAAAATGCTGTCAGTGTAAATCAAAACAAAATAAGTGATATGCAAATGCAACTTGAAATTGGCGAATATATCCTTCAGGTTGGAAAAAGAAAGTTTGCAAAATTAAAGGTGACATAATGGTATTTAAACCTCTTAAAATTGGAAAGTACACTATAAAACATCCTATAGTCCAAGGAGGAATGGGATTAGGGATAAGCTGGGATAATCTAGCTGGAACTGTGAGCCTAAATGAAGGTTTGGGTGTCATAAGTTCTGTAGGAACAGGTTATTATAAAAATCAAAAATATAGCAAAAAAGAGATAAGTAACAGACCATTCGAAGCTGAAAATTTTTACTCAAGAGACGGATTTAAAGCTATAATTAACAATGCGAAAAAGATTGCAAGTGGCAAACCTGTGGCTGTAAATGTTCTTTATGCGATAAATGAGTACGGCAGAGTTGCAAGAGATGCATGTGAATTGGGTGCCGATATCATCATAACCGGAGCAGGACTTCCTACAAATATGCCTGAATTTACCGAAGGTTATCCCGATGTTGCTTTGGTACCAATTGTTTCAAGTGCAAAAGCTCTTAAGATAATCTGCAAAAGGTGGAAACAAAGATACAATAGGCTTCCTGATGCGATAGTGGTTGAGGGACCAAAAAGTGGTGGGCACCAAGGATTTACTTATGAGCAGTGTTTCAAAGAAGAGTACCAACTTGAAAATTTGATTAAGCCTATCAAGGAAGAGATAAAGAAATGGGGAGATTTTCCACTGATAGCAGCAGGTGGTATTTGGGATCATAATGATATAGTCAAAGTTATGGAACTAGGTGCCGATGGTGTTCAGATGGGCACAAGATTTATTGGTACTCACGAATGTGATGCGAGTGATAACTTTAAACAAGTGATTATTGATTCAAAAAAAGACGATATAAAACTTTTAAAATCTCCTGTAGGGTATCCGGCTCGTGGTGTAAGAACAAATCTCATAGATATGGTAAGCAAGAGAGAAGGTCCTAAGATAAAGTGTATTAGCAACTGTGTTAGTCCATGCCATAGAGGTCAAGAGGCAAAAGAGGTTGGATATTGCATAGCGGATAGACTCTCGGATGCCTATTTGGGCAAAAAGGATACAGGTCTTTTTTTCACGGGTTCAAATGGATATAAATTGAATGAGATAATTAGTGTAAAAGTGCTTATGGATAAATTGGTAAACGGAGAAAATGCTTAAAAAAATAGTAATTCTTGTTTTTATTGCATTTTCACTCTTTGCATCATCAACATATCTTAATAAAGTTTACTCTTATGACAGACAGATGAGTTTAGCAAATGATAGTACTATGCTCAAAATTTTCCATTCTTTGCAAAGTATCTATATAAAATCCATCATTCAAAATGATAAAACTTTAAAAATCGCAACACTTAAAAGATTGATTAAGTGCTCAAAAATCTTAAAAATTGATGGAAGAAATTACAAAAGAGAACTTTCAACTCTACTTAAGCAACCTAAAACAATAGAAAAAAAAAGAGTTGTGCCAAAGAGTAATGATTCAAGCTATAGCATACTGAGACTTTTATCTGTTACGACAAATAATGAGGGTATAAAGTTTAAGTTTAACCATCACATTAGAGACAGGGACATAAAGTCTTTCGCCTTAAAAAGTAGTAGATTTTATAGAAAGATTTATGATATAAATGCTATTTTGCCTATAAAAATCAAATTTAAAAAGCCGTATATTTTGAGAAAATTACGAGTTGCTCAATATAATAAAAAAACTATAAGAGTGGTTTTAGAAACAAAAAAAAGTAGAGCATATTTTCTTAAAATAGATAAAAATACAGTTGTTATTGGTTTTGTCAAAAAGCTTAAAAAGATCAAAAAAGTTACTATTAGCAATAAATTTCAGCAGAGTTACTTTAGACCTTCTAACAAGATTATTGTTCTAGATCCCGGTCACGGTGGTAAGGATTCGGGAGCAATAGGATATCAAGGAAGATATGAGAAAAAAGCAGTGTTGCAAATTGCATTAAAATGTGCAAAAGAGCTTAAAAAAAGAGGTTATAGAGTATATTTAACGAGAAACAGGGATTATTTTGTCAGGCTAAGAAATAGAACAAGATTTGCAAATAGGAAAAATGCTGATCTGTTTATATCTATACACGCAAATGCAGCTCCCAAGAAAAGTGAATATCTTACATCAAAAGGTCTGGAGACATTCTTTTTATCGCCTGATAGAAGTAGTAGAAGCAAACATGTGGCAGCGCTAGAAAACAGATCCGCTATATCCGATATGGATTATTATACCAAAAATACATTTTTGAGTGTAATGAATCGTGCAAAAATTATTCAGTCAAATAAAATGGCATTAGATGCTCAGCAGGCTATACTAAAATCTCTTAGAAAAAAATACAATGTTGTTGATGGTGGCGTGAGAGAGGCCCCATTTTGGGTTTTAGTTGGCGCTCAAATGCCAGCAATTCTGATTGAAACAGGATATATCACAAATCCTACAGAAGGTGTTAGATTGTTTAATCCTGAATATCAAAAACTATTGGCAAAGGGTATCGCAGATGGAGTTGATAACTACTTCTTAAAGAATTAAAGAAACTTAATATTCATTGGTATATTTTTTACCAATCTCATCCATCTTGTTTTTGAAAAACATACACCACCTTTTCAACTCTTTTTTATTGATATGAGCTAGATATATATCAACTGTTTTCTTGTCTCCTTCGATTTTTGGTAGTGACGAGAGCTCCAAATCTTCCGGTAGTGCTTCCATGATGTCTATAAGGTCATTTTCTGAGCAATCTGCTTTAAAACCACAAGAAAACTTATCAGCTTTTTTTTCAAATAGGTTATTCAGTGCCCAAAGTACCATATGGTGAGCCATAGAAGGAAAACCGGGAGTAAAGAAAAATCTATCTTTAAGATAAAATCCGGGTACTCTATTGACTATATTTTCTAAAAGTTTAGCGTCTTGTGGTATATCTGCCATCTTGACTCTGTGAGGGTATGCTTCGCCACCAAACTCTTCTTTTATAAGATCTAGAGCTACTTGATTTGTTTGAAGAATTCCATTTGTAAAGGCGAGTGCAGCTACTTTTCTTGTGTAGTCATCAGGAGTAGAGCCGATGCCTCCAAAACAAAACATTACACTTTTAGGGTCTTCGGATATCATTTTAAAGACTCTTTTCATCAAAGGAGGGTTGTCATTTATCACAAAATTTGCTTCATGTCTGAGACCACGGTCTCTTAGTGCTTGATTTAAAAAAGAGAAGTGCTTATCCACTCTTCTACCATTTAGCAATTCAGTACCGATAATAACACTATAAAAGTTATGTTTATCCATAGATTAGTCCTTGCATATCTTTTACTACCTCTTCTATATCTCTTTCGCCATTTATATCTGCTAAAGCATTTTTTGAGTGATAAAAGTCTCTTATCTCTTTTAATGGCTCATTATATACTTTCATACGATTTGTAAATACTTCCTCCTTGTCATCAGCTCCCCTTGCTCTATCAAGTACCCTATCTTTGGCAACTTTTTCTGAAACTTGAACTTCTATCACTCTTTTTAGATTGATATTTTTACTGTTTTGTAACTTTTTTTCAAGTGCCGTCATTTGTTCAACCGACCTAGGAAATCCATCAATTAGTATATTTTTTTTGCTTGAGCTTTTTATTGCTTTTATGATGGTTTCTACGGCGATATCTACAGGAACTAAGTTTCCGACACTTATCCTTTTGTCTATAATCTTTCCTAAGTCACTACCGGATTTTACCTCTTTTCTTAGAAGTTCTCCTGTCGAAAAATGTGCGGTAGTCTCAGAGTTTTTATCTGCGATAATCTGTGCATCGGTTGTTTTTCCACTTCCAGGAGCTCCGATTATTAAAAAGAGAGATTTTGTCATAATCAAACCTTTTTTATCTCTCTTAATCTGATTCCTAGGTCTCTGAGTTGGGTATTGTCAACAGAGCTTGGTGCATTTGTCAGTAGGCATTGTGCTCTTTGGGTTTTAGGAAATGCTATAACATCCCTTATACTACTGGAGTTTGTCAAAAGCATGATAAGTCTATCTAATCCGATGGCAAGTCCGCCATGAGGAGGTGCACCAAATTTTAAAGCATCAAGTAAAAATTCAAATTTTTCATTTGCTTCTTCTTCGCTAATTCCCAAAAGTTTAAATACCTTTTGCTGAATCTCTGGTTTATGAATCCTCATACTTCCACCACCTAATTCAACACCATTTAGCACAATATCATAAGCGATTGATTCCATCTCGTCTATAGGTGCGTTTAAATCTTTTGGCATAGTAAATGGATGGTGCAGGGCTTTTACATCTCCACCATCAACTTCAAACATTTCAAAGTCCACCACCCATAAAAATTCAAATCTGTCTTTAGGAATTATCTCCATCAACTCAGCAAGGTAGATTCTAAATCTTCCCATGTAATCAAGTACTATTTTTTTACTACCTGCACCAAAGAAGATAACATCGCCTGTTTTTAAATCCGAAATTTTTATGATTTCATCTAAATCATCTTGAGTAAAAAACTTAGTCAAGGGGCCTTTTAAACCATCTTCTTTCATCTGAAAGTATCCAAGACCTGCCGCTCCAAATTTTCTTACATAATCTTCAAAGCCTTTCATCTGCCTTTTAGAAAAAATATTATCCCCATTTGGTACTTTGAGCGCTTTTATGCGGTTGTTTTTTTTATCTTTTGCGATTGAGCTAAATATCTCATTTGAAGATTTAGCAAAAATATCTATAACATCGATGAGTGGCAAATCATATCTAAGGTCTGGTTTGTCACTACCATAAGTCTCCAAGGCATCTTTGTATTTTAATCTTGCAAATGGAGTTTTTACATCATGTCCACAAGCCTTGAATATCTCTTTAATTAATGCTTCGGTAACCTCTATCACATCATCTTGTGTACAAAAACTCATCTCTAAATCAATCTGTGTAAATTCAGGTTGTCTATCTGCTCTTAAATCTTCGTCACGGAAACACTTTGCTATCTGAAAATATCTGTCAAATCCAGAACACATCAAAAGTTGCTTAAAGAGTTGTGGGGATTGAGGAAGTGCAAAAAATTCGCCATTGTGTACACGACTAGGTACTAGGTAATCTCTCGCTCCCTCTGGAGTTGATTTTGTTAAAATTGGTGTTTCTACCTCCAAGAATTCTCTGCTGTCGAGTAGATTTCTTGCAGCGATTGTTGCTTTGCTTCTTAGTTTAAATATTTCATAAGATTTTTTGTTTCTCAAATCAAGGTATCTATACTTTAATCTTACATCTTCACCCACACTATTGTCGCCTATGACAAAGGGTACAGGCTCACTTGCGTTTTCTACGATAAGTTTATCTACTACTATCTCTATTTTTCCTGTTTTAAGATTTGGGTTTTCAAGTCCTTCGCCTCTAGCTCTAACTTTTCCTTTAGCTTTTAAAACAAATTCATCTCTTACTTTGTTTGCTACAGAGTGAGCTTCTTGGCTGTCTACAGGGTCGCATACAAGTTGTACTAAACCACTTTTGTCTCTTAAATCTATAAATATAACACCACCATGGTCTCTGCTGTTATTACACCAACCACAAACTTCTACTATTTCGCCTATATTTTTTTCGCTAACTTCTGTACAGTAATGACTTCTCAAATCTTATCCCTCTTGTCCAAATTTTAAGGCTATTATTTTATCCAAAAAGAGCTTCATTTCACTTTATATTAATATATATACTGCTAAAATAAACCCTAATTTTATACAAAGGTTTTAAAATATATGGTGATAACTTCGTTAATTTCAAGACTGTTTGGCAAATTTGCCTCAACTGAATTTCCAGTATTTTTCCAAAATATCATAAATCAAAGTTATGTATCAATGATGAAAGTTGATATGAATGAATTTCAAAAACCATCCTTTTATAAGAGTTTAAATGCACTTTTTACCAGAGAGTTAAAGATAAAAAGAGAGTTTGATAAAAATAGTGAGAATTTTATATCTCCTTGTGATAGTTTTATCACGAGTTGCGGTCTTTTAAGAGAGACAAAAGCTTTGCAAGTCAAAGGTTTTTCTTATGAAGTTAGTGAACTATTGGGTGCAAATATACAAAAATCTAAAAAAGAAAAAATAAAAGATGGAAAATATATCAACTTTTACCTTTCACCAAAAGATTATCATCGTTATCATACTCCAATTGATATGTGGGTTAAAAAAGCTGTACATATTCCTGGCAAACTATACTCGGTAAATACAAAATGGCTCGAAAAGATACCAAATCTTTTTATAGAAAATGAAAGAGTTGTTTTGGAGTGTGAAGATACAAAAGGCAATCTGTTTTTTATGGTGTTTGTGGGAGCTTTAAATGTTGGTCGGATGAGTTTTGTTTTTGATGAGAGAATTCAAACAAATAGTGATAAAAGATATGTGACATATTATGAATATAGCGATAAATTTTTGAAAAAAGCTCAAGAGCTAGGAAAGTTTGAGATGGGCTCAACCATAGTTATGTTCTTTGAGAAAGATTTTGTTGATATCGTTGCAAAAGAGAACAAAAGCATTAGATTTGGAGATACGATAGCTATATGTCAAAAGTAAAATCAATAATCTTTGATATGGATGGAACGCTACTTAATTCTAGCTATGCTCTTACATGTAGTGTAAATTTTGTAAGGAAAAGTTTAGGTTTAAAACCTTTAGAAAAAGAGACACTAGAATACCACATCAATAAACCAGACCAAGATATGCCGATGATTTTTTATGGAACAAGAGAGTATTTGGATGAGCATAGAGCGATGTTTAAAGAACACTATCTTAGGTATGCTAACTTACATGTAAAGCCTTATAATGGAGTATGTGAATTGTTAGATTCTTTAAAATCTTCTGGCGTTGTGCTAAGTATTGCTACAAATGCATCTGATTATTTTGCGAAAAATATGCTAGAGTTTGCAAATATGTTGGATTATTTTTCCTATATAGTCGGCTCAAATAATGTGCAAAGCTCAAAACCAAATCCTGATATGATAAATCTAATCTGCGAAAAATCAAATATAGAAAAAAATGAAACTCTTCTTATAGGGGATAGCATAAAAGACGAATTAGCAGCAAAAAATGCCAATATAGATTTTTTATTTGCAAATTGGGGCTACGGAGATAGTGAAAATGATAAAAAGTTTGATACGGTTGCTCTCATGGGAGAGTATCTTCGCAGGATGATTTAATCATCCTGCCGTTTGTTAAAATAGTCTCTTTATGTCTTTTGTAAGTCTCTCTTCGCTTTGCATGCCAAGATATGTTTTTGATGCATTGCCATTTTTGTCTAGCAGTATAGAGTAAGGTATTTGACCTCTCCAGCCAGTTTTTGATGCTATAAAATTTGCAAATTCAAATGCTTTTTTGCTGGCGGGAATAACGGGATAATTTATCTTGTGGGTTGCAATAAAATTCTCTATTTCCTGCTGAGTCATTTTTTGCTGCACATGAACAGCGATGATTTGAAATTTTCCTTTTAGTTTGTTTTGAAGTTTTACAAAACCAGGAATTTCTGCACGGCAAGGCGGACAGTTTTTGCCAAAAAATGCCAATAAGACAACCTTTCCTTTGTATGTTGGTGAGTATATGCCACTGTCCATAGTTTGAAGCTCTATGCTTTTACCAAGTGAATCCTTAAAATTATAAGTTTTAAGTATGTCTTTTGCCTGTAAGTTTATGCCCAAAAGTGCGATAAACATCAAAATTACGATTTTTTTCATTTCTATTCCTTATTTTTTAATAAATGATACAATTTAATTATAAATATCTTATAAATGCATTATACATTAAATCTGAAATGCATGACATCTCCATCTTGCACTTCATACTCTTTTCCCTCTAGTCTCATCTTTCCTGCCTCTTTTGCTCCGTGTTCTCCATTGTTATTTATAAAGTCTTCATAGCCTATAACTTCTGCCCTTATAAAGCCTTTTTCAAAATCATTGTGTATTACAGAGGCTGCTTTTGGTGCCTTCCAGCCTTTTTCTATCGTCCAAGCTCTTACCTCTTTAACTCCTGCTGTAAAGTAGCTGATTAGATTTAGTTTTGCAAATGCAGTATGGATGATTTTGTTTAAACCAGACTCTTTGACACCTAGTTCTGTTAAAAACTCTTGTGCCTCATCTTCTTCAAGCCCTACAAGCTCTTCCTCGATTTTAGCACAAAGTGTGACAACTTCTGCACCCACTTCTTTTGCGTGTTGTTTTACTATTTTTACATATTCGTTCTCTTCAAGAAGGGAATCTTCATCGACATTTGCACCATATATGATAGTTTTTCCAGATAAAAATCTTAACTCTTTATTTAGTCCCAAAAACATTTCATCATCTTTTTTGGCAAAATTGCTTACAGGTCTTAACTCATCTAAGTGATTTTTTAGTTCAAGTGCAATTTCCAGTATCGGTCTAGCTGATTTGTCTGCTTTTGATTGTCTATTTAGTTTTTCTATCTTTTTATCAAGCTGCTCTACATCTGCTAGTATCAACTCTGTTTCTATGATCTCTATATCTCTCAAAGGGTCGATTTCACCCTCTACATGTATAACATTTTCATCTTCAAAACATCTGACTAGATGGAGTATGACTTCTACTTCTCTTATGTTTGATAAAAATTGATTTCCTAGTCCTTCGCCTTTGCTTGCACCCTTTACGAGTCCAGCAATATCAACAAAATCTACAGTTGAGTACTGCAACCTTTCTGGATTGACGATTTTTGCTAACTCTTTTAGTCTCTCATCAGGTACTGGTACTACCGCCTTGTTCGGTTCTATCGTGCAAAAAGGGTAATTTTCACTTTGTGCATTTTGTGCTTTTGTCAAAGCATTAAAAGTTGTTGATTTTCCTATATTTGGAAGCCCTACTATTCCTACGCCTAATCCCATTATTTTTCATCCTTATGCATATTGTTTTCTTTGTAATCAAAATCTTTCATCCAGTAGGTGCACATTCTCACGCCTGCACCGCTAGCACCGTATTGGTTATATCCCCATGGCTTTTCTACATAAGCAGGCCCTGCGATATCAAGATGAAGCCATTTGTCCTTAAAATCATCTCCTATAAAATTATCCAAAAATATACCAGCAGTCAGTGCTCCACCATATCTTGAGTTAGATATGTTTGATATATCAGCAACAGAGCTTTTTAGTAGTTTTCTAAGGTATTTGTTAAAAGGTAGAGTTCCTGAGAGTTCACCACTTTTTGTAGCAGATATTTGCATTGAGTTTTTAAGTTCCTCATCATTTCCCATGATGCCTACAGTGTATTCACCGACAGCTACTACACAAGCTCCCGTTAGTGTTGCTAAATCTACTAAATAATCTGGTTTTAAATCTTGTGCAAAATCCAAACAATCCACCAAAACAAGTCTTCCCTCGGCATCAGTATTTCTTACTTCTATACTTTTTCCACTTCTTGCGATTAGTACATCGTCTGGTTTATAGGCATTTCCTCCTATCATATTTTCAGCTGCTCCTATGATGGAGTGTACTTCAAATGGCAGTTTCAAAAGGGCTGCTGCTTTTATGATGTTTATGGCTGCTGCGGCGCCACTTTTGTCTGATTTCATGGTGACCATGTGTTCGCTTGGTTTTAAACTAAGTCCACCACTGTCATAAGTCAAGCCTTTTCCGACAAAGACAAATCTATTTTTGGCATCTTTTGGTTTATAGCTTAAGTGTATAAGTCTAGGCTTTTCACTACTTGCTCTTGATACTGCGAGAAATGCTCCCATCTTCTCTTTTTCCAAAAACTTTTCATCTCCAACAAAACACTCAAGACCGTCAATCTCATCACTCATTTTTTGAGCATAATCTGCTAGTATTTGTGGAGTCATCTCTTTTGGAGCAGTATTTACTATCTCTTTTGCACTATTTGTTGCCTCCGCTATAATCACAGCTTCATCCACTGCTTTTTGAGTAGAATCAACACTGTAAGATTTGCCATTATAGTCTTCGGTGGAAATTTTAACAGTTTTAAGAGAAGAGGGATTTTTTTCGCTCTTGTATTTATCAAAACAGTATGTTCCAAGCAGTATCCCCTCAGCTAATGCTCTAGCATTGATAGGAGGACAATTTTTAGTGTATAATCCAACTTTTACACTCTCATAGCTACTCTTCTTTATAGCCTGTAATGCAGAAGATATAGCACATCTTATATCATCACTCTCTAGTGAGTCAGCCACAGCATAAACCATATTTTTATCTGCTAGATATGCAACATCGTCACCTTCGCCTTTAAAACCTAGTTTTGTTAAAGTTTTAGCATCTTTTATCCATCTGTGTGTTAAATCTTTGTTTATAACAAGCACGATTTCGCAATCAGCTTTTATATCTTTTAATTTTGTATCTAAAATTTCAAAATTCATATTTTTTTCCTTACTTTTTCTTTGATTTTTTTCTCCGTCATTATGTGAAAATAGTAGTATATTCCGCCACCTAGCATAAGTCCTAGAGGAAGAGCCAAATACCAGTGAGCCTTTGCCCACTGGATGACGATTAGTATCTCTTTACCAAAATACCAAGCAGGCAGAATCGTTACAGTTGCCCATGCCCAAGCACTCAATAGATTTATGATGGCAAACTTTTTAGCACTATATCCGGTGAGCCCTATAGACATGGGTATGATTGTTCTAAGCCCGTACATGTAGCGTTGCGAAAATATGATAGGCCAACCATTGTTTTTTATGAGAACATGTGCTAAAGCAAACTTTCTTCTTTGGCTTTTGAACTTTCTGTGTACATATTTTCTGTTGTATCTACCTATATAAAAGTATATCTGGTCACCGCTAAAACCACCAAGTCCACCAACGAAGATGGCGATATAGAGATTCATATCTCCGGTATGTGACATGATTCCAGCCATAATCAAACCCATCTCACCTTCAAGAATACTCCAAAAGTACAGAATGATATAGCCATAATGCTGTAATAAATCTATAAGATATGCTTCCAATTTTTTACTTTACTTAATCTATATCTATAAGAGTTTGGGCTTGAACCATATCTTTGTCGCCTCGTCCTGAAAGGTTGACTATGATCAACTTGTTTTCAAGTTCCTCTTTTTTCATCTTTTTGAGATATGCAACAGCATGAGAGCTTTCAAATGCAGGGATAATTCCCTCTTTTTGACTCAGCCAAACAAAAGCATCAAGTGCCTCTTGGTCTGTGATATTTTCATATCTTGCTTTTTTTAAATCTTTCAAAAAAGCATGCTCCGGTCCGATACCAGGATAATCAAGTCCGGCAGAGATGGAGTACGCCTCTTTTATCTGTCCGTCATCGTCTTGGAGCAGGTAACTCATTTGTCCGTGAAGTACCCCTGGGCTTCCTTTGGCAAGTGAACATCCGTGTTGTTGGGTGTCTATACCTTTTCCGCCTGCTTCTATGCCTATACATGTAACGCTGTCTTCATCTAGAAAGTGGCTAAATATCCCCATGGCGTTACTCCCGCCACCTATGCATGCTATGACAGAATCCGGCAATTTGCCCTCTTTTTTCAAAATTTGTGCTTTTGCCTCGTATCCGATGATAGCTTGAAAGTCTCTAACCATCATAGGGTAGGGGTGAGGTCCTGCTACGGTTCCTATGATGTAAAAGGTGTCTCTTGCGTTTGTAACCCAGTATCTTATGGCTTCATTCATGGCATCTTTTAGAGTTTTACTGCCACTTTTGACAGAGTGAACACGAGCGCCTAGAAGCTTCATCCTGAAGACATTTAGCTCTTGTCTTTTAACATCTATTTCACCCATAAAGACATCACACTCAAGTCCTAAAAGAGCAGCTACTGTAGCAGTTGCCACTCCGTGTTGTCCTGCACCTGTCTCTGCTATAACCTTTTTCTTGCCCAATCTTTTTGCCAAAAGTCCCTGAGCTATAGTATTGTTTATTTTGTGCGCTCCGGTGTGGTTTAAATCCTCTCTTTTGAGATAGATTTTTGCACCTAACTCGTCAGAGATATTTTTTGCATAGTATAGTGGCGAGGGACGACCAACATACTCATTAAAATAGTAATTTACCTCTTCCCAAAAGTTTTTATCGAATCTTACTTTTGCATATTCTTTGTCTAATTCAAGCAGAGTCGGCATAAGAGTTTCAGGGACATATCTGCCACCATAAATCCCAAAATGCCCGTTATCATCCGGGTCAAATTTTGATTTTTTAGGTACGTACATCAATTAACCTCCAAAACAGAATATACAGAAGTTATCTTTTTTATCTCTTTATCACCGTTTAAAAACTTCAAGTTTATGACAAAACATGCCTCTTTGCAGTTTGCTCCGGCCTTATTTATGAGGGTGACTGCTGCTTTTGCTGTTCCTCCCGTGGCAATTAAATCATCTATCAAAAGAACATTAGGGTTCTCTTTTTCGCATTTAAAGGCGTCTATATGGACTTCAACTTCATCGACTCCATACTCTAGAGAATACTTTTCGCTGATGGTTGTATATGGTAGCTTACCGGGTTTTCTAATCGGCACAAATTTTATCCCAAGCATAGTAGCAAGTGATGCTCCAAATATAAAACCTCTACTTTCAATTCCGGCGATGTAGTCTATATCTTGATCTTTATACCTGTTGTACAGATGGTTCATTAGAAGTGTGTATGCTTTACTGTTTCCCAAAAGAGTTGTGATGTCTTTGAAACTGATTCCGGGCTTTGGAAAATCCTCAACTGTCCTGATTGAATTTAGCAAAAAGTCCTTATCGTTTTTATTTAGTGTCTCCATTATATTCCTTGCTCTATTTGAAAATTTTCATTTTTAGATAAACGAAGAATCCGGTTATCAAGAGTACAGATCCATAAGCAATCAAATCTGTCATAGTAGTGCCTCAATCTTTCCTTCTAACTCTTTTATATGTTGTCTTAATTTTTCATTTTCCATTCTATATTGAGAATTTCTGGTTCTAAGGGATTTTAAGTCATTTTTGATTTTGTTTAGTTCATCACTTAGTATGTCTATATTTCCTAAAGATCTTTGCAGTTGCACCTGATACTTTCTTATAACTATCTCCGCATCACCTAGAGTCTCTTTTATTATTATGCTACTTTGTCTCTCTTTGCGAAGTAGAGTACGATAATAAAAAACCATCACTAGCAAGTATATACTAAGGGAAAGAAGAATTGTAGTCAATAACCAATCTGACATATCTAAATCTCTATTTTTGCAACTCTTTGTGCATGTCTTCCGCCCTCAAAGTTTGTTTGACACCATCCGTTTAAAATAGATTGGGCAACCCCTAGACCTACAACTCTTTCTCCAAAACACAAAACATTCGCATTATTGTGAGCTCTTGCCATCTGTGCAGTATAGGCATCATGGCAAAGTGCGGCTCTTATACCTTTATGCTTGTTTGCACTCAAGCTCATACCGATTCCTGTACCGCATATCAAAATACCTTGACTCCCGTCATTTGCCAAGACTTCCAAGCAGAGTTTATGTGCAAAATCAGGATAATCAACTCTAGAGTTATCTTGCGGTCCTAAATCTACCACTTCATGCCCCATGTTTTGTAACATCTCTATGATGTTAGGTTTGATATTCACACCCGCATGGTCAGTTGCAATAAAAAATTTCAAAAAACTTCCTTATCTGTATAAATTTATAGAAGATTATATCATAAGGAAGTTTAGAAAAGCTGTAATTAAAATAAAATAGTATATCATAACAAAAAATTTAGGAGTAATTTATATGAATTTGATGGTATTTGGCGCACCTGGAGCAGGCAAAGGTACTCAGGCAAAATTTTTAGTAGAGAAGTACAATATCCCCCAAATCTCGACAGGAGATATGCTAAGAGCCGCTATAGCACAAAAGAGCGCCATGGGAATGAAAGCAAAAAAATACATGGATAATGGTGAATTGGTTCCGGATTCCACAATCATAGGAATTATAAAAGAGAGATTGGAAAAAGATGATTGCCAAAATGGCTTTATCTTAGATGGTTTTCCAAGAACTTTAGCCCAAGCCCAAGCACTTGATGTATTGATGAAAGAGAGTGGTAAAGAGTTGGATTTTGTTCTTTCGTTTGATGTGCCAGATAGTTTGATTATAGAAAGAATCGCAGGTAGAAGAGTATGTCCAAAGTGTGGAGCCTCATATCATATAGAGTTTAATCCCCCAAAAACCAAGGGAATATGTGATGCCTGTGGAGCAGAGTTGATAACTAGAGAAGACGATAATGCAGATACTGTTAAAAACAGGCTCTTAAACTATCACAAACAAACCGCTCCTTTGATAGACTTTTATAAAAAAATGGGAGTTTTTGCTCAGATAGACGGCTCACAAGAACTAAGTAAAGTAACAAAGGATATGTTTCAAATATTGGGGTAATTTACCCCAATAAATAATTTACTATATATCCAATAGGTGCAAAAAAGTATCTTGAGAGTGGTGTGGCTATGAAAAGAAGTAGTATTAACATACCGTATCTCTGTATGGAGTCGAAAAAGTTCATGATTCCATACCATCCTCTTGATGCTGCTAAGTAAGCTAGGGCATGTGAACCATCGAGTGGAGGGATTGGGTATAGGTTAAAAACCCCTAAGACTACATTATATATGAGTGATTGCAAGACTAGATATGCAAAAAATAGACCCATATATGTTGTTGGTTCTCCTAAGAAACTATATATAATAGTGCAGATTATAGCTAGTGAAAAATTATATACGATGCCTGCGAGAGAGACACTTATGGCAGCTTTGTATCCTCCATTTTCTATCACTTCTCTCATGTTTATAGGAACTGGTTTTGCCCAACCAAAAAGAAATGGTGCATGAGAAAAAAACAGAAGAGCGGGCAGGATGATAGTTCCTACCAAATCGACATGTTTTATAGGATTTATACTCAGTCTGCCCGCATTTTTAGCAGTATTGTCACCGTATTTATATGCGATATATCCATGCATAATTTCGTGTCCTATGATGGCTATCATCAGGGCTAAAATCTGTGCTACAACTTTTATGATTTCAGTGTTATTTTCCATTTAAATAGTTCTTGCTTGTTTGCAAATCATCTATAATTCTTCCTATTCTATTCCATCTTATATTGTAGTTTTTATCCCAAGAAAAATATATAAACCATGGTTTTCCAACTATAAGAGAGTAGGGTACGCTTCCCCAAAATCTACTGTCATTTGAGTGGTCACGATTGTCACCCATCATAAAATACTCATTTTTTGGTACTTTTTTGTAAAAAGCATTGAACATCAAACCTTGTATTTTTGGAAACTCTTTTACTATTGTAGGTTGCATAGAGAGTTGATCTGCTTGCATGTATAGATTCATCTGTTCAAACATGTCTACATTTTTATCATAGTGGATACCTGGGTATTTGTATTTATATGGATTTTTGACCCATAATCTTCCAGCTAAGACTATAAGCTGACCTGGTTGAAAATGATTTTTCATGTACTTATCACCCTCTCGAAATCTTATATAGAGAGTTTCGTTTGAATATAGTATCTCATCACCGCCAAGTGCCACACATCTTTTTACATAGTGAATTTTTATATTACCAGGATATCTAAAAACTACTATATCCCCTCTTTTTGGACCTTGACCATCTATGAGGTGACCATCTCCTCTAAAATCAGGCAATACAGGTACTTCAATCCAAGGAATATGGGGAATTGGAACACCATACGAAAACTTTTTGACAAACAGATGGTCTCCTATAAGGAGGGTATTTTTCATACTGCCACTTGGAATCACAAAGGCTTGAGCTATAAAAAATATGACAAGCAGTACAATTATGATAGTGCCTGTCCAACTGTTTGAAAAATTATATAGTTTTTTAAGCCTGCTCATTTTTTGTTTCCTTCTTTTTATTTCTGTTTTTTGCTGCTTTAAGCGTATTTAATAAAAGCATAGCTATGGTCATAGGACCTACGCCACCTGGTACAGGAGTGATGAAGGAGCATTTTGGAGCAACTTTATTAAAATCAACATCTCCGACAAGTTTGCCATTTGAGAGTCTATTTATACCTATATCAATGACTATTGCATTGTCTTTCACCATCTCTTCGGTGATAAGTCCAACCTTGCCTACACCGACTATGATTATGTCGGCTTTTAGTGTATGGGCTTTTAAGTCTTTGGTAAAAATATGGCATATATCAACTGTAGCCCCAGCATTTAGCAGAAGGTTTAACATCGGTTTTCCGACTATATTACTAGCGCCAACTATGCAAACATCCTTGCCTTTAGGGCTTATGTTATACTCTTTTAGCATTTCCATAACACCAAGAGGTGTACACGGTGCGAAACTCTCTAATCCTGCAACTAGTCTTCCAACATTGAAAGGATGAAAACCATCCACATCTTTTTCGTGATCTATAGCTTCTATGATTTTATCTGTATCTATATGGTTTGGTAGAGGAAGTTGTACCAAGATACCATCCATATAGTCATTTTTATTTATCATATTAAGTATCTCTAAAATTTTATCTTGCGATATAGATGTGGGCATTTTGTGTACAATCGAGTATATACCAGCTTCTTCACAAGCTTTCTCTTTCATACTTACATAAGTTTTACTAGCAGGATCATCCCCGACAAGTATCACAGCGAGCCCTGGAGTTACGCCAACTGATTCTAGTGTTTCTATCTCTTTTTTAACATTTTTTCTTATCTTTTGTGATAGCTCTTTTCCGTCTATTAGTTTCATCTATTTTACTCTGCCTTTATTCAAAATGTTGTATCATATCAAATATCTATTAAAGAGTTGATAAAGTGAGTGTGTATGAGAGTGGTTTTTGTTGGTTTTTTGTTGGTTGTCTCAATCTTTGGGGATGATTTTATCACAAAGATGGAATATGCAAAGATGTTGTATTTTAATCCAAGGGGCATAGGGTGTAATCTTTGTCATGGAAACAATGGACAAGGTTCGATTATAGCTAGATACAAAGTCAAAGGGAAACGAGAGATATTGAGAGCTCCACCTATAAACAGTCTAGGCTTTATCGCCTTTTCTGAAGCTTTACAAAAGACTCACAGAGTGATGCCTACCTATTTTCTGACAAACAAGGAGATAAATATACTCTATTTTTATGTAACAAGTAAGGCTAAGAAATAGTAGAATCTAAGGTATTTATCCCATTTTTTATAATGTGTCTTTCCTCTATCTATATTTTTATCAAAAAAACTCATACTTTATCCTTCTTGAAAGTGTAATATTATATAATATCTTTTTTAAAGTCAAGATGATGTGATAAAATGTGTAAAAGCAGTTTTTAATCAAAATAATAATTTTTCGACTTCAGTAACTTAATCTTGCGTACTTTTAAGAGCTTTGTTTATTATAGCGAGTGAGGTTAGTGCGTAAAACTGCAAGTACGAGAAATATACTTCCGTAAAAAAGGGGACATAAGATGAGAGCATTAATTAGTGTAAGTGATAAAGCGGGCGTAGTTGAGTTTGCTAAAGATTTAGTAGAGTTGGATTACGAGATAGTATCTACGGGTGGAACTTTTAAACTTTTGCAAGATGAGGGTATAAAGGCTGTTGAAATCAGTGAAGTTACAAAATTTCCCGAGATGTTTGACGGAAGAGTAAAGACTCTAAATCCTCATATACATGGTGGTATATTGCACAGAAGAGATATACCTCTACATGTAGAGACTGCAAAAGAACATGGTATAGTGGGGATTGATTTGGTTTGCGTAAATCTGTATCCATTTAAAGAGACTATAGCTAAGACAGATAATTTTGATGAGATTATAGAAAATATCGATATAGGTGGACCGGCTATGCTCAGAAGTGCTGCCAAAAATTTCAATGATGTGTTGGTTGTGACTGATGTAGGTGATTATGATTTAGTCATATCTGCTCTAAAAAATGGAAAAAACAGTTTAGAATTTAGACGAGATTTGATGATTAAGGCGTTTGAACACACAGCATCTTATGACAGCATGATTGCAAACTATATGAATAGAAGGTTTAATGGCGGATTTGGACAGAAGAAATTTATAGTCGGTAGTAAAGCTTTTGATACAAGATATGGAGAAAATCCTCATCAAAAAGGTGCTTTGTATGAATTTGACTACTTCTTTTCAAACAACTTTAAAACGCTCAAAGGAGAAGCAAGTTTTAACAATATGACAGATATGAATGGAGCTTTAAAGATAGCAGCTTCATTTGGTGATGTTCCCGCAGTTTCTATCATAAAGCACGCAAATCCTTGTGGTTTTGCCATAGGTGATGATATATTTGATGCTTATGAAAAAGCTTTAGTGTGTGATCCGATTTCGGCTTATGGTGGAGTTGTTGCGATAAATGGAACTTTGGATAAAAAACTAGCTCAGAAGATAAGTGAGATTTTCATAGAAGTTATCATCGCTGCAAATGTCGATGACGATGTTTTGGCTGTTTTTGAAAAGAAGAAGAGGATTAAAATCTTTACACAAGAGAGTAAGTATCTTGTTCTTAATGATGATGAACACGACTTTAAACATGTTGATGGTGGTTTTGTTTATCAAAACAGCGATAAAGTAAGTGATGATGAGATCAAAAACGCAAAATGTGTTAGCAAGAGAGAGGCATATAAAGGTGGTATAGAGGATCTTGAAGTTGCCTATAAAATCGCAAGTCTCACAAAATCAAACTCTGTTGTTTATGTAAAGGAGTCTGTTATGGTAGCTATTGGTATGGGAATGACTAGTAGAATTGACGCTGCAAAGTGTGCTTTAGAAAAGGCAAAAGAAGTGGGCGTAGAGGTCTTTGGGGCTGCGATGGCAAGTGAAGCATTTATCCCTTTTAGAGATAGTATAGATACAGCTTCACAAGCAGGTGTGAGATGTATAATTGAGCCTGGTGGAAGTATAAGAGATAAAGATGTTATAAAAGCGGCAGATGAGCATGATATAGCTCTATATTTTAGCGGCGTAAGACACTTTTTGCACTAAAAGGATTTTGTAATGAAGATATTAAATATAGGTCTTGTATTTTTGGCTTTAATTTTTGCAGGATGTGCCCAAAGAGGTGTTCAGGAGGTAGATGCAAGTTCAACTAGATATGTATTGAACTACGAAACAGGAACGATAGAGTCCATAAAACCGGTTGTTATAAAAGACAATGGAACAGGTACTTTTATAGGAGGCTTGGTTGGAATGGTTGTTGGCTCAACCATAGGAAGAGGAAATGGTTCTGCTTTGGCTGCTTTAGCCGGAGGACTAGGTGGTGCATATGTCGGTAATCAAATAGGAAAAGCCAATGCACAAGAGCTTGCAGTGATGCTTGATAGTCAAAACAGAAGTATTGTTGTGATAGTAAAAGGCAAAAAGTATTTTGTCGGTGAGCACATTCGTATAGTAAAAAGAGGTGGCAGAATCAGTAGCGTAGAGCCTTATTGATGGAAAATTAGATAAAAGATGAGAGGGTGGAATTTACTCTATAAGCTGAGACCGTAAAATAAACTGTGTAAACCCACCTCTTATCCAATAATCACTTTGTATATTTTGCCATAATTTCACTGAAAAATATACAAAGTTGAGGATAAATTTCATACCAATTCCTGATACAGTTCGTATTCCACTTATTTTGTTGCTCCTGAGTAGCAAGATACATAACCTTAAATGCTGATGCTTCAGTAGGAAATGAGCCTTTAGATTTTGTCTTTCTCTTTATGGTTGCGTTTAAAGACTCAATAGGGTTAGTAGTGTAAATGAGTCTTCTTACAGCATCTGGATATTTGAAGAAAGTAGAAAGTTCATCCCAGTGTGTCTGCCATGAAGCAGTAATATTAGGATATTTCTTACCCCAAATATCATTAAAATCTGTTAGTGCTAATTGAGCATCTTCCTCATTATAAGCTGAATATACTGATTTAAGATCTTTAGCAACAGC
>JALUBH010000003.1 GCA_027050775.1 Campylobacteraceae bacterium
ACTGTATCAGGAATTGGTATGAAATTTATCCTCAACTTTGTATATTTTTCAGTGAAATTATGTCAAAATATACGAAGTGATTATTGGATAAGAGGTGGGTTTACACAGTTTATTTTACGGTCTCTTTTTTAGATTTGATTTTTTTAATATCACTTGGATCTCCTCTATCTTTTGGATCTTTATATATATCTATTTTTTCTTCTGCTGTGATATGTATCTTATTAAGCTTCCTAAAAAAATCACCTGTAATCTTTTTATCTAAATGGTTGATAAATCTTATTTTTGGAGTAACTGACCTTGAGTGAAAAGGTATAGACATAGCTTCCATAAACTCTTTAATTTTTATTTTCTTTATGCGATTATTGTCTTTAGCATCTATGTCCGATGATGATGTTGCATATCTGCTAAGTACAGTTTTATTTCCTTTTCTACTTACAGTCAGTGAAGGTATAAAAGGCTTTGTCAGCGACTTATATCTTCTAAGTGCTTTTAGCATAAACAATCCTTATATGATACACCATTTGAAGCAGTAGCACTACAGTAAGCATTTGTGATTTTTTTCGTATTTATAGCACAAGAGTGATAATATAATTTTATGTATAGCATCATAGCTACTCCTTGTTTTTCATAATTATAATTATTACACACAATTTAGACGCATAATGTCCAATAACTAATTTTATGAGTCTTGCTACCACATGTAGGAACATCGATTTTATAAACTCATAAAAAAGTATGGGATATTTTAGACTCGTAGCTGTAGATTTTAAGCTTGGCATGTTACTTTTTACAAAGTAAGTTTAAATTATTAAATCCCTTCTATAATTTCTTTCAAATATGCCTTAAATAAAGGGATGCTATCCTTAAACCATTCGCTGGTAGCAACATAATAGCCCCCTTGAATCATATATTTTTTCTTCCAATATCTATCTTGTTTTGGCGCATCTTTAGATATCCTCTTGAAGAAAGGATAATTAATATCAAATTTCCTTTTTGAATATTCTTTTAAGAGTAAATTTGACAATTCATCTGTTTTATTACAGTAGTTAATAACAAAATCCATATTTCTTTTTACTAGATCACTAATTTTTTCTTTTATTTCCTCTTCCGCTAGAATATTGCTATTTGGGCCAATATTTTGTATATCGGAACGGGTCAATTTTGAGGCAAACTGCTTTTGATTGATTTTTTCTCTTACTGAGATGGTAAATTCTTTCAAAACTTCTTCAATAGTTTTCATATTAAATTTTTCTTCTTCTAAATCACCTATTATCAGTTGCATAATCCTATTTTGATAGTCTGTGGAATTTAACTTTTCTTTCAATTTCTCTTTTTTTGCTTTTAGTGCAATTTCCTCAAGTTTATTTTTTGCAAATACCTCTAGGCTCTGATAAGAAAATAATTCTTTTTTAAACATTTCAACAAAAATTAAACCGTTTGCATCTGTCTTGGAAATATCAATCTCTATCAATAACGCTGGATCATCTGTCTGATTAAATTTGCCATCATAATAAAGTTCTATTTTGTTTCCAATAAGTAAACCAAAATCTAATTTTAGTTGCCTCATATATGATAAAAGTTGATCTTGATGAGATTGATTTCTTATATCAATTGATGGTCTTTTTACTTCTATAACAAATGCTTCTGAGTTATCTAGTCTCGTTACAATAATATCAGGTATTATTCTGTTGCAACTCCCTATTCGAATTTTTTGCTTAAGCACAATCTCTTGAACATATCTACTCCAACCTAATTTTTCAAGAGATTGGATAATTTTTTGCTCATATAGTTCTTCCCTACAAGCAGAAGGAACATCTTTAAGATGATAACAAATTTCTTCCCATAATTTAATCATACATACCCTTCATATAAAGTTTTAAAAATATTAAGTTTGTGTAAAATTTTATTCTTCATTTAAGCTAAAACTATAAGGAAGTAAAGTTTTCAGTTTTTCAACAACAATTTTATCATTCCACTTATATACCAAATCAATATCTGTACCAAACTCGCTGATTACTTGACGGCAGGCGCCGCAAGGAGAAAAATTATCTCCGCTAGAAGCTATAGATATAGCTTGAAAATCACCAGGTTTATAGCCCATCGAAACAGCCTTGTATATCGCTGTTCTTTCAGCACACATTGTTGAGCCATAAGCTGCATTTTCTACATTGCACCCATCAATAGTATTGCCATCTTTTGTCAAAATAGTTGCACCTACTTTAAAGCCAGAATATGGAGAATAAGCATTTTCCTTTGCTTTATCTGCTTGTTCTAGTAATTTTTTGTATTGATTATTTATATTTTTTTGCATCCATCTTCCTTAGTAAAATTTTCCCATTCATCATCATTATTTTTTTTATTGCCCTGATCTAAATTTAATTTCTTTTGTGCATTGTGCAATATATCTATATCTGGATCATCTTTAAATTTATATATCAAAAATTCATAATATATATGTGCTACTTTTTTAAAAAGTTTTATTAATTCAGCCTTTGCAATATCTCTGGATGGTAATATAAATCCTGTTTTATTATAGCCAGCTGTCATAATATTGCCTTGTCTTTTTTCTTTTTCTATTATATCAATTGCATCTAGCGCCATTGTATCTAATTTATTTTGTTCAACAACATCAAATAATTTATTCTTTTTTGTAATAAAAGAGTACCACTTGACATCGAATATTTCCAAAGGAGGATTTTCATTTTTATATTGTAGAATATATTTTTTAAACTGCTCGCTTTGCAAAAAGTTTTGAAATGCCAGTCTATACTCATGATCTCCTCCTCCAAAATCAATATATATTCTAAAATCCAAAGGTGTGGCTAAAATAGAAACTGACCCTATGACCAAATTATTCCTTTGTGTCTTGAAATTATTAATATTATCTGTAAAATCTTTATCAATAAATGGCATCCAAATATAAGCACTAGTGGTATCTATCGGGGACAATACAGTAGGCACTAAACCTACTGTATCAGTAAATTCAGCTTCAAGGTTACGCTGCAAATAAAGAAGTTTTTTTCTAAGTTGGAATAGATTATCAAAATCATTTATCCTAATACCGTTAAACATTTTAATAGCGTTTAAACCGTATTTTTGTGCTTCCGCCCTAGCAATCATACGCTCTGTAATTTCTTTGATTTTATAGTCTTGAAGCAATATGTTATTACTTGCAATGTCATTTATAACTGTCATATCATAATTTTGATTTTTATGATATGAAAAATATACATAAAGAATAAGTTCTTTAATTTCTGGTTTTTTTTGAAAAATTATATTTTCACTCATATGATGAATAAGTTCATTTCTTAACTTTCTAAAATTATGTAGCTTTGTTGCTAAATCATCTGTTTGAGCGTAAAAGACATCGCACCTGCTTTTATTTTTTACATATGAATCAATATAACTTAATAAGCTAGGATCTCCTTTTCCTGTAAACTCTTTCCTAGCTTCTCTTTTTGAAACTTGATTTTTAAAATATTTTTCAAATAAAACAGTAGCCATAAAAGCTGCAATATCTATATAACCCAATATATTGTTAGCCAACATATATTCAGCATACTCTTTATCAGTAATTTTCATCATCCAACTCCTTTAAAACTTGCTCATATGATGTAGCCATACTAAAATTATCATTTTTTGTAATCTGAGAAAATTTAGTAAACTTTTCATCTAGTCCGTAATTGTGTAGTTTGCACCATCCAAAACGATCTTCATAATTAAAAACTATTCCTTTTTGATTATTGTGATGTATATGTTCCATCACATGTAGAGGATAATCATCAATCAAGATACCATCTTTCGTATATTCATATTTTTCTTTTTCTGAAGCTATAAATTGCTCATCTGTTATACCAAAGTAATACTTAGCATGTTTAATTTTTTCTTCTTTATGATGTTTTCTCGTCGCAGAAATAATGATAACATTTGATTTTCCATATTTCTCTTCTAAAGCATGAAAAAAGTCAACTGCTCCTTCAAAAGGTAATAAAAATTCTTTATCTGCATAGTGGTTATACTCTTCACTGCGCCAAAAATCATTAGCAGTTTTATCAAAAACTTCACCAAGAAAATACCAACGATTTATATCATTTGAGGTAATATTTACACTATATCTTTTATTTATCCAATCAACCCATGGGTCAATCAGATTAATCAATGTCGTATCGTAATCTACAAATATTTTCATCTTTTGTCTCCTAATATTTCAATAAATCTATTTTAGCATAAAGCAGTTGTAATCTCTTTATTTATACTTATATTTCTTTTCAGTAGTTATAAGCTATTCATCATTTTCAAATTCATCAAAAAAAGATTTATCCTCATCGTTATCATCCTCTTTTTCAATATAACCACTACCGTTACATTCATAACATGTTATATATCCACTACCATAGCAAACATCACACGATGTAAATCCACCGCCCCATGTTGCAAAGCCTGGGAGAGAGCCTGCACCTCCACATCGATCACACATTACTTCTCCTCTACCATTACATCTTTCGCATTCAACTTGTTGTGCCATAATGACCATCCTTTTTATTTATTTAATGTAATTATAAACTATTATATAGTCATATTTTGTCTATTGAAAATAGTTTTGTATTTTATTTTCCATATTGCATTTCAAGATAAGAAAATAGTGCCATTTTATCTTTAGCAATTCCAAAAAATCCACTCTCGTGTACAAACTCCATAGATTCATCTGGTTTAAGAGATTTTGCTGATAGTTCAAAACTTCCTGCTCTTTTTTGTGGTATTTTTACTTTCCATTTTCCATCTTCTTCATCTTCCCATACTACTGCTTTTATATCTGGCATTGTTTGTCCATTTATATATCTTGACCAAAAACGAGTATATTGTTTTAGCTCAATTATTTTTTTATTTTCCTCAAAATAAAATGAATTATTTACAATGCTCTGTGCTTCTTCTCATTCATCTTCGTTGTCTTTGAGTGAGCTAAGAATGGTATATGCAAACTCTACTGCTTTTTTAAAACACTCCTCTTGCTTATCTCCGTAGATATCATCATTATTATTGAAATGAGTGATGAGAGAAGAGTATTCAAATGGTTTAGCTTTTGTGATACCTACATCATTTTCATCAACCATTTTAATGAGTTTTGATATAGTTGGATAGTTATCCTCTTCTTCTAAATATTCCCAAATAAGCCCTGCGCTGCTTTTACCGCCTTTGTATTGGTGGTGATCAAAGTATTTTTTTCCATCATATTTTTTACCAATATCTATCACCATATCATACTTTGTAAAATCTGCTGTATCGTGATTAACTCTGTGGACTACTATTTCGTCATCTCTGAAAATTTTCAAAAGAGCTATGGCACTCACTTCATCTGCATGCATTATTTTATTGTGCGTTGCTATATCTAATATCATTTTTCATATCCTTTGTTTTTATTGTAGTAATTATACGAGAAAGGTTGGTCGTATTTTGTCTATATAATGATATTTTATAAATTAAGAGTAGAGAAGTTGAGAGTGAAAAACCTAGCCCACTCTCTTTTTCTTCTTTGTTGCCAATTGCATGTAGAGCCATAGCAAGCCTAAAAGTGATATGAGTATCAAAGGTGCTAGCCAAGGGTTTGATGCTATATATTTACTTGCCCTCATCAAAGTTTCCCCTGCTTTATAACTTGCAAATGCTACTATGAGACTCCATAGAGCTGCTGAGATTACATTTAAAGTGTTGAATTTAAAAGCGCTGTATTTTGTGAAGCCTATCGCGATTGGTATCAAAGTTTTTATGCCATATACAAATTTTTGAAAAAATATGATTTTATCTCCGTATTTTTTCATCAAAAGATGGCTAAGGGCTAGTTTTCTTCTATGCTTTTTAAGATATGGCATCATTTGAGGTTTATTGTATCTACTTATGTAAAAAAGAAGTGAATCCCCAAGTGCATTCGCCACAAATGCCACCAAAATAGAGATGCTCAAATCCATCTGACCTGAGTATGAAAGTACGCCTGCGGCTATAAGAGCAACCATACCGCCTCCGAGTGAGTATATAAACAAAATTATATACCCGTAAGTTGAGAGTGAGTTTAATATATCTTGCAAATTTTCTACCTTATCACATCTATGGCATTAAAAAACTGTTTTATTGCATAAGAGTCTTGTTTTTGGGGCATTGCCACTATATTTACTGCGTTTATACCGTTGCCATAGTACTCAATATCTTTATCTAAATCTTGATTTATCACTGCTCCTTTTAGGGAAACACCCAAAAACAAACCTTCTGATTTTCTATATGAAAATATCTCTGCACTTAAATTTAGCTTGCTATTTTTTTCATAGGTCTTAGCTAGTGGGCCAGCAGATATTGAGGCATCTGCACCCATAGTCATACTGCTATTGCTCAAAAGCGAACTTACACTCTTTTGTGTGTTAAATATAAGCAATATAGAGCTGTGTTCATATCCAAACTGCCAACCCAAACTGCCACTTTTTAGTTTTATAAAAAACGGATTACTCCATGAGCCGTTACTTTTTTTTATACTAGCAACCCCTTTGCCAAACTCACCGCCGATAAAAAAACCAATCTTAGTAGCACTCGGTATTATTACGATTGCTCTTGATTTTATCAATATCTTCGTTGGTATTTTATTTACCCTAAGTATTTCTTGTAAACTGTTTGCCGAGTCCAATAACTCTTCCCTTGCTCCCGCAAATGAATTTGTTAAAAACAATAACACAAACATAAAGATATAAATCATCTTTTTCATTTTAAACCCCCTTTGTATAACTGTAAAAAGTACCTTCCAAGCTCATCAGCTTATCGATTGTACCCTCTTCTTCTATAATTCCATTATCTAACACATAGATATAATCCGCTTTTCTTATCGTGCTTAGTCTATGTGCTATTATAATTGTAGTCTTATCTTTTAAATAATCATTTAACGACTCGAAAAGTCTATTTTCCGTATGAACATCAAGAGCCGATGTGGACTCATCAAGTATGACAATATTTGAGTTTTGGACTATCATTCTCGCTATCGATATCCTTTGCCTTTGTCCGCCTGAGAGCTTCACACCATTTCTTCCTATCTGCGTATCAAGACCATCATCCAAGCCTTCTACAAACCCCCCTAATTGCGCGATATCAAGTGCTTCATAAAGGCTTTTGTCATCGATTTGTGCACCAAAAGTCAAATTTTCCCTGATTGAATCATTGAACATCTGCGGATTTTGCAACACCAAATATACATGATCTCTGATTATGCTCAAGCCTATATCTCTGATGGAACAATCATCATAAAGTATATCGCCTTTTTCAAAAGCATACAGACCGACCAAAAGATTTGCTAAAGTAGTTTTACCGCTTCCACTCGCACCTACTATAGCAATTTTCATACCTTTTTTGATTCTAAGATTTATGTTTTTGAGTATGTTTTTGTCATCATCATAAGCAAAACTAAGATTTCTGACTTCTATCTTATTGGTGCTACTTCTTTCAAAAGGGTTGCATCTGTGTTTATATTGTGGCTCACTTTTTAATGCAAATATGGAGTTTATCCTCTTTAAAGATTTTTTTGCATTTTGATAAGCATATTGAATATTTAAAATATCTTGTATCGGTGTCATCATAACCCAAAGATAACCAAAAATCCCAAGCATAAGACCAATAGTCAAATCAGAATAAGCAACCACTAAAATGCTAGCTGCCCTAAAAACCTCAAAACCTGATAAAAAAATCAAAAAAGAAAATCTACTCGCACCATCACTTTTATAGGTGAACTCTATAGATTTCTCTTTTATCTCTTTAGCACTATGTATTACTCTTGAAAAATAATTTTTATCTTGATTTGCGGCTCTTATCTGTGCAAAAAGTTCCAATGTTTCGCTCAAAGAGTCTTGAAAGATTTCAAATGCTCTGTTTTGCTCTCTCTTTAAAACAGAAACTCTCTTTGCTATTTTTGTCGTAAATATTATAACAAATGGATTTAAAATCAGTATAAAAAGTGCCAACTGCCATTTAATCATCAAGAGGACAATACCGACCCCGATAATTGTCAAAACGGAGATAATCAGTCGGCTTACAAATGATCCCAAAAAGTTCTCTATAGTATCAACATCTACCACCATCAAAGAGGCACTCTTGCCTGAACCAAAAAATTCTAGTTCATTTATAGCAACCTTGCTTAAATGCTTAAGTAAATCCTCCCTTAACTTAAACGAGATATTTTTAGAAACAATCGTAAAAAGTTTGGTTTGATAGTAATTTAGCAAGAAGTAAACTGCACGCAACAAAATAACCAAAACAAGCATTATGCCGACATAAACATAAGCTTTTGAAGGGTGTCCCAAAAAAGCATCTATCGTGTTTGTAACAACTCCTGGTTTCTTGAGCAAAACCTCGTCCACGAGCACCGGCATAACAAGCGGAGCAGGAGTACTGACTATAACAGCAAGCAGAGCCAATATATTTGCAAATATCAGCTCTTTTTTATATTTTTTAGCCTCAGTAAAAAATCTATTGAAGCTATACATATATCTGTTTACCCTCTACATGTAGAGCTATCTAGCAAAGTCTATAGAGCGAACTTCTCTTATAACATTGACTTTGATTTCACCCGGATATTGCACTTTTTCTTCTATCTCTTTTGCAATCTCTTTTGCTAAAAGCACAGCTTCGTCATCATTTACAAGTTTGGCATTTGCTATGACTCTGACTTCTCGTCCTGCATTTATAGCATAAGCATGTTTTATGCCGTCTTTATCGGTTGCTATCTCTTCTATGCTTTTTACTCTCTTCAAAAATGCTTCAAGTACCTCTCTTCTAGCTCCAGGTCTTGCAGCTGAGAGTGTATCCGCCGCACATACCGCAGCTGATTCTACACTTGTCGGCTCTTCGTGTCCATGATGAGCGTATATAGCATTTATAACCACATCTTTCTCTTTATATCTTTTACATATATCTGCACCCAAATCAACATGGCTTCCAGGGAAATCATGAGTTAATGCTTTTCCTATATCGTGGAGAATTCCAGCGCGTCTAGCTAGCATCTCATCTCCGCCACACTCTGCTGCTATAATACCTGCAAGGTGAGCGACTTCAAGTGAGTGTCCAAGTGCATTTTGACCATAACTTGCACGGAATTTAAGTCTTCCTATGAGTTTTACAATTTCCGGATGAACTTTTGTTAAACCTAGATCCATAAGAATATTTTCACCCTCTTCTATCAAGCCTTTATCAAATTCTTCTTTTGTTTTTTCATATATGGCTTCTATTCTTGCCGGCTGGATTCTTCCATCTTCTACAAGAAGCTCTATAACTTTTGTAGCAACTGCTCTTCTGTATAGATTAAAACTACTTAGTATGATAGCATTTGGTGTATCATCAATAATAATATCTACTCCCAAAAGCATTTCGAGAGTTTTTATATTTCTTCCCTCTTTTCCTATAATTCTACCCTTAAGTTCATCATTTTTAATGTTTACAACATTTATGAGTCTCTCTGCGGCAAATTCACCGGCAAATCTACTTGTAGCTTGAGCTAATATATAGTTTACTCTTCTTCTAACATCTTGCTTCGCCTCTTCTTCGTACTTTCTGACGATATGCGCTATTTCTGATCTTGATTGCTCTTCTACTTTTTTAAGGACGATATCTCTTGCTTCACTTTGAGTAAGTCCTGCTGATTTTTCAAGCACATTCAACGCTTCTTGAACTTTTGTAGTATATTCGTTTTTAAGCTTTGTTCCCTCGGCATACAAATCTTTTGCCTCTTTTTGTATATTGCCGAGTTCACTTTTTTCTCTGTTTATCTTTTTAAGCTCTTCTTTGTAATGTTCCTCTTTTTTCTCGAGATCCAGCATCTTTTCAGAGTGATCTTTTTTATAAGATATGAGCTTATCTTCATATTTTTGTCGGGCTTCTAATTCAGCCTCTTTAACTTTTATATTGCTGTTTTTAAGCACAAGTTCAGCTTCGTGCTCTATCGCTTTTGCCTTTGCCTTTGCCTGTTCTACATGCACCTCATAATTTGCCGCATCCATTTTTTTGGCAGCAAAAAACCCTATTCCCGCGCCTACTATGGCACTAATACCAACTACGGTTGATTCTACTATCATCTTTGCCCTCGTCTTATTGTTTTATAAGGGGTTATATATATATCTGCTTGTATGTCGTGCGACTCTCCTACATGTGAAGCTGTAAAACACTCAACCGACTCTACAAATGCTATCTTTGGTCTATATGGAAGAGATTCAAAAAATCTATCATACATCCCTTTTCCAAAACCAATTCTCCTAAATGTTCCATCTACCCCAAGAGTTGGAACAATAGCTAAATCTATCCTTTTGCTTATCGCAAAAGAATTTTTAGGCTCTTTTATATTAAATTTCTTTATATATAGAGGCAACCTAAATTTTACCATTTTAAAGCTGACACCTTCCATAAATGGAACAAAAACGGCAAATCTGTCTCTCTTTCTGATTGTTTGTAAAAGTTTGATTATATCTGCTTCTTCTTTTAAAGGCATATATAGTAGTATATTTTTTGCTCTTATTTCATCTATATATTTCATCAGTTTCTGATTTACAAAAAAATCTCTTTTGATTCTGTTTTTACAGTTTTTTAGTCTGTTTTTACAATATTTTCTAAATTCTTTTTTATTCTTGAAGATGATATTTTTCATTATTTTAGCTTTCATTTAATCTTGATAAAATATTAGTTTTAAGGAAATTTTACATATAATAATATCCTTATTTTTATAAAAAGGTTTTTATGATGAAAAAATACTCGTATCTTTTGTTGCTTATTTTAGCTTTGGTCGTCGCATCTTGCTCCAAAAACAAAGATGAAACAAAAAGCAATAGCGCTAAGAAAGAGACTAAAAAAATTGAAGTTCCGCAGAAAAAAAGCAATGGTATAGTTTTGACAACTACAAACGGTAAAAAAATAGAGGTGACAAAAACAGATAAAGGATTCACATTTTCAAATGCAAAAGGCAAGATAGTTTTAGTTAGTTTTTTCGCTACTTGGTGTCCTCCTTGCAAAGCAGAAATACCTCACCTAAATAATTTACAAGAAAAATACAAAAACAAAATCAAAATCATAGGTGTTTTGATAGAACCAAACAAAGACAACGACGAACTCAAAAAATTTATGAATAATTTTGCTATAAACTACACGATCACAAACTCCCCTTCAAACCAAATATTTGCAAATGCCGTCGGTGGAGTTGAAAATATACCTTTTATGATAATGTATAGTAAAAAAGGTAACTATATCACCCACTATTTAGGTGCGATTCCTGAAGAGATGATAGATTCTGATATCGAGTCGGCACTGAAAAAATGATCGGTTTTATCAAAAAAGGACTTGACAAAACACTAAATGTCATAAAAGAGGTTCTACCCCAAAAAGTTGAAAAAATAGACAAAGATACTCTCGAAGAGATACTAATAGAATCAGATGTTCCTTATGAGTTGGTTGAAGAGATCATATATTACCTTCCACCTCAAGACAAAGTTAAAGAAAAAGATGTAAAAAGAGTACTTAAATCATATTTTATATATGAAACAAAGGAACAAGAAGATACATCAAAACCCTTCGTCGAGCTAGTAATTGGTGTTAATGGTGCCGGAAAGACAACTACAATAGCCAAACTTGCAAACAACTATAAAAAAGAGGGCAAGAAGGTTCTTTTGGGTGCATCAGATACTTTCAGAGCTGCCGCGATAGAACAGCTAAGCAGTTGGGCTAAAAAACTAAAAATTCCTATAGTCTCTACAAAACAAGGACATGATCCCTCAGCCGTCGCATTTGATGCTATCAGTTCTGCTGCCGCAAAAAAGCTGGACAATGTGATAATTGATACTGCAGGCAGGCTTCACAACCAAACAAACCTTTCAAACGAGCTTAAAAAGATAGTAAGAATTTGTGATAAAGCAAAAAATGGAGCACCAAACAGAAAGATTTTAATATTAGACGGCACACAGGGAACTTCTGCTATAAATCAAGCAAAGGCATTTAATGAGATAGTTGGAGTTGATGCTATCATCATCACAAAACTAGATGGCACGGCAAAAGGCGGATCTTTGTTTGCTATAGCAAAAGAGTTACAACTTCCGATTATATATGTTGGAGTTGGAGAGGGTCAGGATGATCTTGTATCTTTTGATGCCGATGAATACATAGAGACTATCTTAGAGTCAATTTTCATAAGAGACAATGGCAAAAGCTAAGACGGTATTTGAATGCCAGGCTTGCGGACACCAAAGCAGTAGATGGCTAGGAAAGTGCCCAAATTGTGGTGCTTGGGATCAATTTTTGGAATTAAATTCAAAACAGATAGAGGCACTAAAAGATATAGGAGTGCAGAAAAAAGAGTCCGCCGGAGCAATTCCCATAACTCAAGTTGAACACGAAAAGATACAAAGATATAGTTGTGGCGACAAAGAACTAGATCTGGTTCTAGGTGGCGGTATAGTAAATGGTAGCATGGTTCTCATAGGCGGGAGTCCTGGTGTTGGCAAATCAACACTCTTACTCAAGATTGCAGGAAATCTTGCACAAAATGGCAAAAAAGTTCTATATGTCAGTGCCGAAGAGTCTGCAAGTCAGATAAAACTTCGCTCTGATAGGCTCCAAAGCAATAGTGACAATCTCTATCTTTTATCTGAAATCAGATTGAACACTATATTTGCCGAGCTTGAAAAGCATGATTTTGGTGTCTTGGTTATAGACTCTATTCAGACAGTATTTAGCGACAAACTTACAGCGGCTCCAGGAAGTGTATCGCAAGTCAGAGAGATAACATTTGATTTGATGAGATATGCGAAAGAGAGCGGTGTAGCAGTTTTTATCATAGGTCACATCACAAAAGAGGGCTCGATAGCCGGTCCAAGAGTATTGGAGCATATGGTCGACACTGTTTTGTATTTTGAAGGTGACAGCTCAAGAGAATTGAGACTTTTAAGAGGATTTAAAAACCGTTTTGGCTCAACTAGTGAGGTTGGAATTTTTGAAATGACAAAGAGAGGATTGGTGAGTGCAAAAGACATATCAAAGAAATTTTTCACAAGAGGTAAAGCACAGTCGGGTTCAGCAACGACAGTAGTAATGGAAGGCTCTCGTCCTATCATACTAGAAGTTCAAGCACTCGTAAGCGAAAGTGGATATCCAAATCCAAAAAGGAGTGCTACGGGGTATGAACTCAACAGGCTAACCATGCTTTTAGCACTACTAGAGCGAAAACTTGATCTTCCCTTTAACCAATATGATGTCTTTGTAAATATAGCAGGGGGTATCAAAATAGGTGAAACTGCGGCTGATTTAGCCATCATAGCCGCTATTATCAGTAGTTTTAGAGATAGACCGATTAGTAAAGACACTATATTTTTGGGAGAAGTAAGCCTTATTGGAGATATTAGAGATGTCTTTAGTCTCGATGTGAGATTAAAAGAAGCAAAAAGTCAACATTTTACAAAAGCCATAGTACCTACACTTCCAATTGAGCAGATAGAGGAAATAAAATGTTATAATATCGATGAAGTACCAAAACTAATCGAGTGGATGTAAAGACATTTTTATATAACTTTTAGTAAAATTTTTTTTAGATATTACGATATAGAATATATAACTCCTCTTATGCACAAATCATAAGGTCAGTTTACAAAACATAAAACAAGGAGCCACTATGGCGGATAAAAAAACGGATGAAGAAGAAGTAGTAGAAAAAAAATCTGGTGGAAATATGGTGCTTATAATTGTGATAGTACTGCTTGTTTTACTTTTAGTTGGTGGTGGATTGGCCGCTTACTTTTTACTTAGTGGCTCAAATGAAGCTGCAGTTGATGCTACTGCACCGCAAACAAAAGCTATGCCAACAAAAAGAATAACAAAAAGATCAACTAACTACCTGACCATAGGACCAATATATCCTATGAGCCAATTTATCGTAAATTTGCTCAGTGAAAATGGTACTAGATTTTTAAAGACCACTATCGACCTAGAGATGGATAAACCCGAACTTTCTGCTGAGTTAGACAAGAAAAAACCTCTAATAAGAGATATCATCATCAGAGTATTGTCTTCAAAGACTTTTGAAGAAGTAAGTACAATGAAAGGGAAAAGCAGATTAAAAGATGAAATTGTCAGCAAGATAAATGATGTATTAACAGATGGGCAGATAAAAAATATCTTCTTTACTGACTTTGTTGTTCAATGATTGGTATCGACTTAGTAAAAATCGAGAGAATAAGAAGGTTTGCAGAGCGCTTTGGAGACAAGGCACTCTGTAAATTCCTAAGCGATGAAGAGATAAAACTAGCAAAAACAACAAATACAATAGCAGGGTTTTGGGCAGCAAAAGAGGCAATATCCAAAGCATTGGGTCTTGGCATCAGCCAAGAGTGCAGTTTTTTCGATATAAAAATCTACAAAGATAAAAAAAACAAACCATACTTCAAACTATCAAAAAGATTGATAGAAAATTTTAAAATAACAGAATTAAACCTTTCTATTACACACGACAGCGGCTTTGCAATAGCAGTAGCATACATAAAAAGTATTAAAGAGGAAAAAGATATAAGCTTTTAAGCTCTACATGTAGAGCTCTTTTTATAAGTTTTTATATCTTGATAAAAAGACCAAATAAAATCGTTCCTACACCAAGTATCATCAACCAAGCAAAAGAGTGTATGGTATTTTTTCTTTTGCCAAACCAAATAGTATATATGGCTTTCAAGATATTATTACTGCCTGCGGAAACGACTATCGCTGTGTATATTTCATTTGAAGAGACTATATATTTTCCTGTTAAAAGTGAGAGTATAAACGGATCTATATCTGTGAAGCCTGCTGCAAAAGAGAGAAGTTTCAAACCATTTGCTCCAAAATTATTTGTAACATAGTGGGTTAAGAGTATCATAGCTACAAACAATGCAGAAAAGATAAGAGCTGTGCTTAATTCGAGTGGATTTTTGTCTACAAATTTCAAATCCTCTAGTTTTTCATGACTAGATTTGTAGTATAAAAATGTAATACCAAATCCAATCAAAGCAAAAAGTAAAAATGGCAAAGAGACAGCTTTTGCGATTTGTGCATTAAATATAAACGCAACTACTATCAATCTAAGATACATCATAACCGTAGCCATGATGATAGATGCCGTCATCATTTTACTCGGCCCTATCTCTTTTGCTTTTTTAGCTAAAACCACTGTTGTTGCAGTTGAAGAGTACATTCCGCCCACAATACCTGTCAAAAAAAGTCCTTTTGATGGAAAAATATATTTGTGTAGTATATATGCGCCATAAGATATTGAAGAGACAACTACCACTGTCAGCCAGATTTTAAATGGAGATAAAGGGATATAGGGTATAATATTTTTATTTGGTAATAACGGCAATATGACTGCTGATAGAAGTATAATCTTTCCTAAAGTTTCAAATTCATAAGGATCAACATTGGTCGAAAAACTAGATATATATTTTTGTGCATTTAAGACAAAGATAATCAATACAAAAACAAAAGCACTCATCCATAGAGGGTATATTTGTGTCAAAGGTCCAAAAGTATAAACAACAAGTAAAATCACAAACAGCAATACACTTGTCCCACCATTGTCTAAGACTTTTCTATAAAACAGCGCAAATAAGAGAGTTAAGCTAAGCAACCCTGAGACATACAAAATCAGACTACCTGCCCCAATCTTAAAAAATATAAAACCTAAGATACCAACGACTGTAAATGTTCTTGTTGTTCCTATGAAATAGAATTTTTTATCCATACCGAACTTTAATCTGTATGTTTTCATCTCTAAGCCCAACAAAAAGCTAAAGAGCATAGTTACAACTAGATGTACCAAATCATTTTGAAGAGCCATTTTCCTACAAATCCTTTTTCATAACATACCAATCATCTCTAGCTTATTATACTATAATTTATAAAAAATCTTCATCTATGTTTTTCGAAAAGCAACCATTTTAAATCTCTCTCCCATCATCGACGGGTCTATTAGGATTTTTACTCTGTTTATCTCACTTTTGTATATCTCTTCTGTAGAATTTTTTTGTAATATCTCCAAAAGTTCACCCAAACCAAATCTCATCAAAGCTGAAAATTGACTAGAAAACAACTCCATCTTCGCACCACTTTTTTCATAAGCCTTTATGAGATAATCAAAATTCACATCATAGGTTATATCACTTTTTTTATAAAAATCTTTAAATTTTTTTTCTTCTATTTTTTCTTCTATGAAGTTTGTCAGTGAAAAAAATGGATACACTTTATGCTTATCATAAACCCTGAGTGAAAAATCACCCCTTGCATATCTGTCTCCATAATCAAAAGTTACAAATTCATACTTTTTAGCACTCTTAGACATATCTTCAGCAAACTCTTCATAGCCCAAAGGTATTTCACCCTTATGTATATCATAACAAATTGATAATTTCTTAGTTATATCATCCATTGGCTCAAATGTAAGTTCACCGTTTTCATAAACCAACATTTTTCCATCATCTACCACTTCACATGCGAATGCATCAAAAATCTCGTTAGCTATAAAAAATGCCTCTTCACATTTTAACTCTGAAAGCGACTGAAAATGAATCAATTTGACAGCATCTCCAAAGGACTCTTCGAAGTATTTTAGTTGAGTAACTCTGTTTTGCTCAAAAGGTTCAACTATCACAAAACTCATCGTTTTCAAAAGCTCGGGCTTGAGGGTAAATAAAAACTGCACTATATCTGCTAGCAGATAGCCTTTGTGTGCGCCAATTTCAACCACGCTACATGTAGAGCTTAAAAAACCACTCTCTATGGTATTTATAATTCTCTTTGCAATGGAGCCGCCAAAAAATATACTACTACTTACAGCGGTGTAAAAATCACCTTTTTTTCCTATATCTTTGTGGCTCTCGTAGTAACCGCCCTTGCCGTAGAGCCACTTTTGCATATAGGAGCTAAATTTTTCCATTCATCTTCGCATATAGGTTAAGTAGTGAAAGCTCTATATCTGTTTTGAAAATCTTCACATCAAGAGCCATGGTATTTTTGGAATTTTTTAAGGTATCTACATCATATATCGTCTTCTCACCGGCTTTATATGAGTCTTTTGTGGATTGTAAAAGTGAATCATAAAGTTTTACATCCTCTTTCGCCAAAGTGATTTTTTCTTTTAAAAGCTTTATCTTTTTCAAGGCTAAATCAAAATTTTCGCTCTCAGCCTTATAAGAGTCTTGAAGTTCTAGTTTTGATTTTAAATATTCTAATCTTTTTATCTCTATACTCCTACCTCTGTTTATATCAAAAATAGGCATACTTACACTTAAGCCAAAACTTGTATATTTATTGTTGCCAAAATCGTGAGTATTGTAGTAACCGGCGTTGAGAGTCACCGTCGGCAAATAGCTTGATATTGTCATCTTTTTAAGATAGTTATTTTTTGTAATCTCACTATTTTTTTGCTTCAAAAGCAGTGATTTATCTAAAAATTCAGATCTGTTTATCAGAGTAAAATGTGGTAGTGTTACACTATTTATATCTACATCGCTATATGATTTTAGAGTCCTTACAAGCTCTAACCTGCTTGATTTCATATCTAAAAGCGCTCTTTGAAGTGAACTTTGCGAGAGTATGGCTTGATTTAGATAGCTACTGTCTAAAAAACCGCTTTGATACTGTTCTTTTTTTCTAATTATATCTATCTTGGCATTATCTATCATATAGTTTTGCTTTTGAATCTGTAAATCAAGCTTTTTTAAACTATAAAGCGAAGCAAGTACAGTCTTTATCTCACCTTGCTCGGTAAGCTTGGTACTAATCCTTAAAAAGTCCCTATTTGCATCGGCATATTTTATAGCATAATAGATACCACCACTCTTAAATATAGGTTGATTTATATAGACAGACAAAGTATTTGACTCTCTTCTTCTACCGCTAGAGTCACTGCTATTGTAAGAAAATGAACCAACTACGCTATTTATCCAACTCTTCTCCAAGTTGTCACTGTTCAATTCATTTGTCTTTTTTTCATTTTTAAGTATATCTTGTTTTAAACCTGAGAGCAAAGAGGTATTTTTTGCTTGCGCTACAGTAAAAATAGAGATTATAACTAGGCTAAGAGAGCTTATCAAGCGCACTTGTCATCCTCTTAAAGCCTTCATTTATCTCATCTTTGCTTATCGTGATAGGCGGTAGCATTCTTAGTGTATTTTTGCCGGCTTTCAATACCAAAAGTCCTTCATCAAAACAGGCATTTACCAACTTTGTAAGAGTCTCTGCATCCTTGCATCTGAAGCCTCTCATAAGACCAAGACCAACATGCCCGGTAAAAAAGTTTGGATAACTTTCGCAAATCATCGGGAGTTTCTCTTCAAAATACAAAAATGTCTCATCCAATAGACCACTGTTTTTGTAACTCTCTAAGATATTTATCACCTCAACTCCAGCTCTTGTGCTTAAAAAATTCCCTCCAAATGTGCTTCCGTGATCTCCTGGAACAAATATATCCTTATGCTTTGTCATCACCGCACCTATAGGTACTCCTCCTGCGAGTCCTTTTGCCAAAGTGATGATATCCGGTTCTATGTCATATAGATTTGTCGCCAAAAATTCACCGCTTCTATAAACTCCTGTTTGCACCTCATCCACGATAAGCAATAGTCCTCTATCTTTTAAATATTTTGCGAGTTCTTTGATTTCATTTTTATCAAAAGGTTGAACCCCGCCCTCTCCTTGAACGAGCTCTATCATCACGGCTATCGTTTCATCATCTATGCTATCGTATATCTTTTTTATATTTTTATCATAAGAAAAACCATCAGGATATGGGCTGAATTCCGACTTATGAAAACTCTCTTGACCTGTGGCTTTTACTGTGGTGATAGTTCTGCCGTGAAATGAATTCTCAAGCGTAATGATTTTGTATTTTTTATTATCAAAGTTTTTCTCGCCGTATTTTCTAGCTATCTTTATGGCTCCCTCATTTGCTTCCGCACCGGAATTTCCAAAAAATACAGCCATGTCAAAACCACTCAGCTCAACCAATCTTTTGGCCAATTTTGCCTGTGGCTCTATCAAATACAGATTTGAAGTGTGTATAAGATTTTTTGCCTGTTCACATATGGCATTTGCAAGTCTTGCATTTCCATGTCCCACGCTACTCACACCGATACCACTTGTAAAATCTATATAATCCCTGCCCTTATCGTCATAGAGTGTTGCATTGATACCTTGCTTAAAATTGATATAATTCCTAGCATAGGTATTTAGTACAAATTCTTTATCCATTTCTTCATACATATTATTTCCTTTTGTTGTGCAATTATAGCAAATTTATCTAAATAGACTTTTTAGTAAGTGCCATCAATCGCTCAAATGTGGTAAATGCCATTTTTTATAATATGACAAAAGCCTAAACCCAAGAGCCAAAATAAACACTATGCCTAGCGTGATAAAATTTACACTTCCATATAGACTTAAAACAAAAACTATCACCGCTACGATTATAGATATGGTACCATACAACTCGCTCACTAAAAGAAGTGGTATTTTATTTAAAAGGATATCCCTCATAACACCACCTCCTGTGGCTGTGATGACTGCTAGTAAGCTCACCCCAAAAATGCTAAATCCAGCCTGCAAAGCCACTAGTGACCCTGAGATGGAAAAAGATATAAGACCAACAGAATCACTAAGAATCAAAAGCTTACTCTTTAGTATTTTATCACTTTTGTGCAAGCCAAATAAAATACTCAAAATCAAAACACAAACAACTATCAAAGAGGGATATAAATGCAAAAAAGTAAATGGTGCTTTATTTGCTACTATATCTCTGATGACACCTCCGCCAAGGGCTGTTAAAAAAGAGGCGATAAAGATGCCAAGTATATCTAGCCTATCTTTAGTGGCCACATAAAAGCCACTTAAAGCAAATGATGCGATACCTATAAAATCTGCAATATCAAGTAAAAAAGTTTCATTTATCATAAAAATTATTTTAGCATATATGAAATTAAAAAATAATATGTTATGCTTTCGCGAAAGGCATTTTGATGTATGGAACTATTATATTTTACAATACAGACAACGGCTCTGGATTAATACTATCTGAAGAAAAAGACAAACATAGATTTGACATAGAATCTTGGGATGATTTAGATAATTTGCCTCAAATTGGTCTAAAAGTCTCTTTTATTTTGCAAAATGGAACAATCCAAAATATCACTAAACACTCTTTTGCACCAACAAAAACCGATATCCCTATAAATATTCAAGACGCAAAAAAAACAATACTTCAGACAAGCTTACCAAATAGTGAAACAGAGTCATTTGAGAAAAAAATTGATCCCAAATTTTACTCTGTGAAGACTGTTCCAAAAAACTTTATAAACACCACTATGGATAACTTTTTTTCTTCCTTAAGAGAAACTGTCGGTAAATACAAAGATTATGAACTCCAATCTAGTGAAGAGAGGTTGGATTATTTTAAAATAAAAAGATTTTTATTTACTGCCTACAACAATCTTTTAGAGATAGACAGTTCGCTTGCTGATGGAAATCTCACAGAAGTTTATCAGAATATTCAAAACATAAATGACATATACAATATATACAAAAAAAGTTATATGTACCCAAAAATAGCATTTTCAAATATATTTTTGAGATACACAAGATATAAAGAAGCCAAAAAGCGCCTTGAGAGAAATATCTCAAGCACGAAAAGCCTAAAAGCCAGCCTTAATGTTATGGAAATCGAGATAAAACAAAAAGTATCACAGTTAGAAGAGCTTGATAAAGACGATTTGGAGATGATAACTCTCAGACAAAATATAAAACACTTAAAAGGTCTATATGTTGATGCTATAGATTATATTGGAACACTAAGAGAAGAAAATGAGATGCTTTTACCCATAACAGATGAGTATTTTGAGCACTTTTTCAATGAATTTAGCAAAAAATTTGAATCTTCATATAAAAACAATATAAAAAACCTAATCAATATCTTGGACTCCATGGCATTTTTATTTGATAGGCTTATGTGGAAAAAAGCAAGCTATTCCAAAGCGATTATAGCCCGCTTTGAGGAATCAAACATACCATACCCATACAGCTCTTTAACATTCTTAAGATACTACCTGAAAACTTTAGATAAATCCAAATTAAACGAAGAAAATCAAGAGTTGTTTAAGCTCTTAAACTACCTAGAAAAAAGGAAAACAGAGAAGTAGAGATATTTTAATTTATTTGTTATTTGTCTAATATTAATATTAAGTAAACAAAATAGTTGCAATTGCTTAGCAATCAAAAAGCATATTCAAGATAATCTTGCATAAAGCAAACTTTAATGGGGCAATTATGTTAAATTTTTTGATTTTACTTATAGCATTATCACTGCTTCTCGCATTGATTAGGTTTTTAAAAGGTCCGACTCTCGTAGATAGGGTTGTGGCTTTTGATTCGATGAGTATTATATCCACTTCACTACTGGTTGTTCTATCCTTCTACTTTCACAAAAGTCTCTACCTTGATGTTGCATTTGTTTTTGGTTTAATAGGCTTTGTAGGTACTGTGGTATTTGCCAAATTTTTGGACAAGGAGTTTTAATGCTGCTATTTTTAGGCTATTTACTAGGACTTTTAGGAACTACATTGTTTTTCATAAGCGGTATTGGACTGCTTCGTATGCCAGATACTCTCACAAGAATGCAAGCTGCAACAAAAGCCTCAACCCTAGGTTCTCTTTTGGTTATTTTAGCAGTTGCTTGTTTTGAACCGCAATGGACATTTAAACTTGTCGTTTTGGCAGTATTTATACTCATAACAAACCCTATATCCTCTTCTGTGTTAGCGATGACCACATATAAAAGATTTTATAAAAATGTATACAACACAAGTGGTGCTGACGCATTTAGAGATGATTTAAAGAAGGAAGAAAAATGATAGGATTACTCATACTCTTCACCTTTTTAGCAATTATTGTGGTGGCTCTTGGAGCAATATTAAGCAAAGATATAACTCAATCAGTCATGCTGTTTATGGGTGTTGGCCTAGGAAGTGTTGTGCTTTTCTTTATATTTCAAGCTCCTGATGTTGCATTGACTGAAGCAGTTATAGGCACGGGTCTAAGTACAGCTGTATTTTTACTTGGAATCAGACACACTTCGCAAGAGGAGGCAGAATCATGAACCTAAAAAAAGAGTTAAGACTTAAGCATATAATTCTTTCCTTACTCTCATCAGCCCTGCTTCTTTCTTTTCTTGGGCTTCTTATGCAGGTCAAGACAAATACATACAAAACAGTAGGTGATATATTTTTAAATCTAAATATGCAAACTGCTACGGCAAATGCAGTGACATCTGTCGTTACATTTTTCAGGGGAATCGATACTGTTGGTGAAGTTACAGTGCTTTTTTTGGCAACATCCGGTGTAGCATTGATGCTTAGCTCAACTCAAAGAACCTCTAAAAAAGTAGTAAAACAAGAGAGTTTTGTACTACATGTAGGGAGTCGTTTACTAATGAGTGTGATTATACTCTTTGGTGTATATATCGTTATTCACGGACACCTAAGCCCAGGTGGTGGTTTTCAAGGCGGTGTTGTTATAGCCACTGCATTTTTGCTGCTATTTTTGGCAAACCCAAATATGTCTCTAAGTCACGGAATACTGACACTTGGCGAATCTCTGAGTGGCTCGGCTTATGTTTTGGTGGCTCTTATCGGGCTCTTTAAAATGAATATTTTACTTGGAAACTTTTTACCTCACCCAGTTGGTGAAATCGGAGAGTTAGTGAGTGGCGGTATCATACCTGTCATTTACATACTTGTCGGTATAAAAGTAGGAAGCGAAATGAGCGTTATCGTAGAGTATTTCATAAAAGAAGATTACTATAAAGAGGTGTATGATGCTTGAGTTTTTTAATGACACGCAAACCATACATTTTATCATCATAGTTGGCTCTATGTCCCTTTTTTTCATCGGATTTTATGGAATTGCTACACAAAAAAACTTGGTAAAAATTCTTGTCTCCTTTGACATAATGGAATCGGCCCTATTTCTATTTTTTATAGGGCTTCATTACAAAGTGGGATTAGTAGCTCCGATACTTGATAAACATCTAAAAACATTTACAAATATGGTGGATCCTGTTCCTCAGGCGATGATTCTTACAACCATCGTTATAGGACTTGCGGTTTTAGCACTCGGATTGTCATTTGGTATAGAGTATTATAAACTCACCGGCAGAAATGACATATCAAAGATGAATGAATTAAGGGATTGATATGAGTTTAGGTTACTATTTTTTATTACCTGTAATTTTTTCATTTTTAACCCCTTATTTTAAAAAAATAGGATTACTAAGAGCTAGTTCTATACTTCTAAACTTGCTCCTGTTTTTACAAACTTTAGTTTATACAATGATGTCTCTTCCACAAATTTCACTGTTTTCCATAAAGCCTCCTTTGGGAATTGCGTTTATATTAGATGGATACTCCTTACTCTTTTTACTGATATTTACATTTTCAGGTCTTATGGTATCTTTATATATGCCTTGGTTTTTTAAAGCAAACCCAAGAAGAGATGAAGCAAGGTTTTATCTGTTTTTCAACATGCTCATAGCCGGAAGTATCGGTATGATACTTAGTTGTGATATATTTAATCTATACATTTTCTTTGAAATTACCGGTATCTGCTCATACACTCTTTCGGCATACAACAAAGATAAACTAGGGCTTGAATCCGGCATAAAGTACCTCATCATCGGCTCGATTGCATCTATCTTTATAGTTTTTGCGATTATGCTTATATACTTGCAAATTGGAACTGTAAACTTAGGTCTTATCGCACAAAGATTTCATCAGATTGATCCAAAAATCTCAGTTCTCATTGTCTTAATGCTCTTTATCGGATTTGGAACAAAAGCAGAACTTTTTCCGATGAACTTTTGGGCACCTGATATCTATCAAGGTAGCATATCACCTGTAAACGGACTCTTTAGTTCCGTCGTAGCAAAAGCTTATCTTTTTGTCTTTTTTCACCTTTTTTATCTATTTGGATTAAATTCAAAATATATGCTTTTCGTGATGGTCATAGGAGCTATTACTTTTCTTGTTTCCGAGTTTACCGCACTAAACCAAACAAATGTCAAAAGGCTTTTTGCATACTCAACACTCGGGCAACTTGGTATTTTGTTTATGGCATTTAGCACAAACTCCATAGATACGGTCTCCGGCGCACTTTTTCATTTGACTAGCCACTCAATTTCAAAGCTATTGATATTTTTAACTTTAGGCATACTGATTCATAAATTAAAAAGCATGAAGATAGATATTTTGGGCGGTTTTAAATCAACATTTTTAACAATTGTATTGGTTATCTCTTTCTTATCCGTACTTGGAATTCCACCATTTAGTGGGTTTATAGGAAAGATACTTATATTAAAAGGTTTTGCACTTTCGCACAATTATGCAGCTGTTGCATTTATACTTTTGGTATCCATCGTAGAAGCTATATACTTCTTTAGAATTATAGCTATGATGCTTGATAAAAGTAGAGCCAAAGTGATAGTAAATGTCGGGGTTATGAATTATGCAATTCTTGCAGTTTTAGCAGCACTCATAGTGCTTTTTGGTATATATCCGTCACTTTTGCTTCACTATACTGATTTGGCGGCAAATGCGCTACTTCATCCGACTAATTATCTCACTTATGCACTAGGAGTAGGACTATGAATTCAATATTTTTACTATTAAACTTACTGCCTATCCTGTTTTTGTACCAATTTGGGGGAGCTCTACATGTAGAGCTTAATTTTACATCAAGCTTTACGCTAAGCCTCATACAAACACCACTAGGTACATTCTTTGCATACTTGAGTATGATCTCATTTTTACTTGTTACGATAGCTCAGAAAAGCAAAAAATTCTCTTTTAGCTACTATATGTTACAACTTCTGCTCTCTTTAGCAATGTTTATGATAGTACTAGCCGGAGATTTTATCACATTTTTCATAGGTTGGGAGATTATGACTTGGAGTAGTTATTTCATCATCTCAAAATCAAAAAATATAGATACAAAATCTCTGCAGAAATACATACTTTTTTCACTTGCATCAGCTTTTTCTTTGATAGCGGGCATGGTGATTGCTTACTCTTTTGCACACTCTTTTGATTTTTCTGTCATTTCAAGTGCATTTAGAGATATGCCATTTAATATACAAATTACACTTATCGTTCTATTTTCGCTCAGTTTTTTCACAAAAGCCGGTGTGATTGGATTGCACTATTGGGTAGTCGATACCTACTCAAAAGCACCTGATCTTTTTAGTTCTATTCTTTCAGCTGTTATGTCAAAGATGGGTATATACGGACTATTTTTGATATATGGCCACATCGTAGGATATCAAGAATTAAAGATGATGTTTGGAACAATATTGAACGGTACAAACTTCGGATACACTCTAGCATGGATAGGAGTTGCCACTTCAATCATAGCTACATTTAAAGCCATCACTCAAGATGAAGTCAAAAAGTTATTAGCTTACTCATCGATAGCACAACTAGGCTACATAATAACAGTTATAGGATTTGGAACAGCCTATGGTGTTGCGGGAGCCATGTATCATACACTTATACACACTATCATCAAACTGCTTCTATTTATAAATGTAGCGGCGATTGTAGCACAAACCGGTAAAAGTAAATTTAGCGAATTAGGTGGCTTGATATATAGAACCCCTGTTTCATTTGTGATGCTTCTTATCGGTATTATAGGACTTGCCGGTATGCCTCCTCTTGGTGGTTTTGCCTCAAAATTTATGATGTACAATGCTGCAATTGACACAAAATTTGCACTGATTCTTATAGGTATGCTCTTCTCGGGTGCAGCTTCATTTTTATACTGCTATAAACTTGTATACGGTATATATCTAGGACATCCGACTTCAAAAAATTTAGAAACAACCAAAGAGGTACCGATCAGTTATTTGATTCCTCAAATCATACTTGCACTTTTACTTGTATTAACCGGTGCGTTTCCAGGAGCATTTATCAAAGTTATCAACCCTGTATTAGTGGAATTTTCACTCTCAACCATACCTTATAGTGGGTTAGGCGTGATGAATAGTGCCGTCGGCAGTTTCAATGGACTTTTTATTATTAGTGCTTTTGTTGTATTTTTTGTACTGATACTTCTGCTCATCACAAGAATCAAATCAAAAGCCAAAAACAATCTAAACAGATTTGACATAAGCTATTGTGGCGAAGTACCTGCACAAGACACATCATTGCACTTTGGATTCGGATTCGGAGCTGATCTTCATAAAATCAAATTTGCAAATGCTATACTAAAAAGGAGCTCATCCTCTTTTTATGAATCACTAGCAACACAAACCAAAAAAACATCTGAACTTTTCAGCAGGATGTATTATGGAAATATTCATAATACCATGCTTATAATATTACTGTTTTTCAGTGCACTGTTTTTTATAGGAGTTAACTGATGATTTTTCAAATTATTTTACTTATTATGCTCGCGTATGTGGTCGGTTTTATCTATTTTGGTCTATATAGAAATATAACAGCTAGAATTCAAAGTAGATATGGTCCGAGCGTGTATCAGTCATTTTATGACAGTATAAAACTGTTTTCCAAAAAAAATACGGTCAATTTTGGCTGGATGTTTTATCTAGGACCTGTGATTATGGCAACCGGTGCTATTTTGACACTTGTCTTAATCCCTATTTTTAGTGACAGCGATTTTCTAAGGAGTGTAACTAGTCAAGGAAATTTATTTGTATTGCTTTACTTGATGGTACTTGGACCTCTTGGAAATGCGCTTGCAGTTGGAACAGGCGGCAATCCTTTCGGAGTTATGGGAGTAGTGAGGGGTTTGACTAGACTCATCGGTTTGGAATTGCCATTTTATATAGCAGTTGTCGGTTTAATCATAGCTGCAAACAGCAGTGATATAGTGCACATCATAGATCTTCAAAAAACAACCGGATTAAACATCATCAACCACCCTCTTCTTTTCATAGGTGCTATGATATCCATGGTTGGTTTCTTTGGAGAATCACCATTTGATATTCCTGGTGCTCCACAAGAGGTATATTCCGGGCCAAGAACTGAGTTTAGCGGTAAATTTTTGGCACTTCTTATGAGTCAAGGTTCGCTCTTTGCATTTGCAAAGCTTGTTTTGATAGTTGATCTGTTTTTAGGTGGAGCTGATTCGTTAGAGATGCTGATTTTAAAAACTTTTGCTATATTTGTTACAATTATCTTTATAGGTGTCGTATATGGAAGATATAAGGTTGAACAAGCAGTTGACTTTTTGATGAAATTGCCCACGCTAATAGCCGTCTTAGGACTTGCTAGAGTCGTTTGGTTTGGATAAGGGAGAAAAAATGGAAAGTGGTTTTTACGGCAGCAGTTTAGATGATAGCTTGAAATGTAAATTTGAAGAGAGCGGCTTAGAAAATACTCACAAAATAATGGAAAAAGCTGTTAATTGGTTTAGAAGCAGGAGCATCTTTGTCGTAGCTTATGGAACAGGGTGTGGGGCTATCGAAATGCCCCCAACATTTACAAGTAGATATGATGCCGAGAGGATGGGAGTCATAGGGGTGGCAACACCTAGACAGGCTGATTTGATCATCTTATCCGGTTACTTGGCATACAAAACATTAAGAAGAGTTATAAGAACTTATGAACAGATGCAAAGACCAAGATACATAATGACTCTTGGCAGCTGCCCGATAAACGGTGGAATGTATTGGGATTCCTACAATACTATTAAAAAACTTGACGATTATATACCTGTGGATGTAGCGGTTACTGGTTGCATGCCAAGACCTGAAGCTGTTATAGACGGCTTTGTTCTCCTTCAAAAAAGAATCAAAAATGGCGAAAAAGCCGGATGGGAAAAGTATGATGAAAATTTTGAATTTTACAAGGATAACCAAAAAAGAGTTCTAGGAGGTCATATTGACCCATCTTACGAAACTGACTGGTACAATCTCAAAAGCGGGGGTAAGGCATAATGGACTTAGCATCTAAATTAGAGAGATTATCACTTGAACTTGTACAAAAACAAGATTATCTCTATAAAGTTACTGTAAATTTAGAACGACTCGAATCACTTTTACTCAGTTTTTTAAATGAGTTCGGATATATCACGCTTGATTCTATAAATTGCAGAGATGACTTAGAAGATGGATTTTTTACTATTACATATTGTCTCCAAACAAAAAAGAGAGATCATATAGTTATGGTTCAAACAAAAATACAAAGAGAAAATGCTAGTTTGCCCACCATGCACACGATTTGGCCTCAGGCTGAGATAATGGAAAGAGAGATGCATGAGATGTTTGGTGTTGATTTTCCCGGACATCCGACGCTCATCGATTTTGCCTTGGAGTATTGGGACAATATGCCTCCTCTAAGAAGAGACTTTGATACTTTAGAGTATGTAAACAGTATGAATCCTTTCCGAAAACAAAGAGGTGACGCTCTTGATGCAAAAGAGGAGATGAAAAAGAAAAGAGAGGCAAAAAAAGCTGCAAAACTAAAAGCAGAGAAAGAAGCCCAAACAAAAGCGGCACTAGAAGCACAAAACAATCCAAGCGATGAGGTGAAAGATGAAGAATAATCTAGAAAATACTATCAAGATATTTCATGGACCTCAACATCCCGGAATCACAGGAAACATGAGCGTAGAGCTTGATCTGCTTGGTGAAACCATAAAAAGAGCTCAAACACATGTCGGATATCTTCATAGAGGATTTGAAAAGCTCATAGAAAGGCGAACTGTTGTGCAAGCCTTTACTATCGTTTGCAGAATCTGTGTACCTGAGCCTGACCCAAACGAAGAAAATTTTGCAAGAGCAGTTGAAAATCTCACAGGGCTTGAAATCAGCGAAAAAGCTAAATATATAAGAACAATGGTCTTAGAGATGCAAAGGCTAGCGACTATGTTTTTGTGGATGGGTGGACAAGCAGGTTCCATAGGTCTTGGACTCATACCCCAATGGTCAGTTTGCGATAGGGACTATATGTTGGATAGATTTGAAGAATTGACAGGTGGTAGAGTTTATCACATGTACGCTTTTCCCGGTGGCGTAAGAAGAGATTTGCCTGAAGGCTTTTTGGAACGATTGTCTGATCTTCTTGATTATTATGAAAAAAGAATCATCGTCTATAATAATACTTTTTTTGATAATGTTATCTTTAGAAAAAGAGCTATCGGAGTTGGTGTAGTAAATAGAGATGATGTCTTGAAAAATGCCTATGTAGGGCAAACCATGAGGGGATGCGGCATAAAAAAAGATGTCAGAAAAGATATGCCATACTTGATGTATGACAAGCTGGATTTTGACATACCGATTCAACAAGATGGCGATGTTTACGCAAGAGCAATCGTCAGAAGAGATGAGATGCTTCAATCCATCAGAATATTAAGACAAATCATAAAACAGATGCCTAAAGAGGGTGAGATTTTACAAAAGATTCCAAAGCATAGAAAATTCAAACTTCCCTCAGATGACACCTATGTACAGACAGAAAGCGCAAGAGGTGCTATGAGTTACTATATGGCGGGTGATGGGAGCGAAAAGATTAGAAGAATGCAAGTAAGAGGACCTTCATTGGTGCATGCGTACACTCTACTTGAAAAACTATTGGTCAATACCGAACTTGCAGATGTTGCTATGACTATGAATTCGTTGGGTATTTGCCCACCAGAAATAGAAAGATAAGGGGAGATTATGGCTATAGATATAAAAGGTGTTTTATCACCATTAAGCGCTATAGGAACTCTTTTTGAACATCCTAAAACGCTTACTTATCCTCAAGCTAAAAAGGATATTCCTGTTGGATATAGAGGTTTTCACATAAATAACTTAGAAACTTGTATTGGGTGTGCTAGCTGTGAAGAGATATGTATGAATGAAGCCATCGATATGATTCATCCTGATATTGAATATAACCCAAAAAATACAAGTGGTTGTGTTCCGAGAATCGACTACGGTAGATGCTGCTGGTGTTCACTTTGTACTGATGTATGCCCTCCTAGCTCACTCAAGCTTGACAATATTTGCACTCACGCAGAGTGTGACCCTGACAATTTCCTCTATATGCCTAAAAATATTAAAAACATAGGGGAGGATGTATCATGAGGTTTGTATTTTGGACCGTTTTTCTGTTTATAATCTGGGTTGGACTAACCATGAGTTTTAGTACTCAAGAACTTACAACAGGCTTCTTTGTTTCTTTTATCATCGCGATGCTATATGTGAAATATTATCCAACTAATCATAATTTTAAATTTAGGCCGATAGCATATATCATATACTTATTTACATTTTTAAAAGCCCTGGTTTTAGCAAACTGGGATGTAGCTAGAAGAGTTATAGACCCTAAACTACCCATAAATCCAGGAATTGTTGCCATAAAAACCGATTTAAAAGAAGACTATAAAAAACTGATGTTGGCAAATAGCATAACCTTGACTCCAGGAACCATAACCATGGATGTGCGAGATGATACTCTTTTTATACACTGGATAGATGTCACAGCTACAAGTATAGAAGAGGCGAGCGAAGTAATTGCAGGAGATTTTGAGCGAACACTAAAAAATTTATAACCAACCTTCAACAAGCAGGGGACAAAACCCCTGCTATAATCAATCCAACAATTCCAAAATTAGAAACTAAGAACAAAAAAGCTATAATCCTTTTTTTGTATAGTATTTTTATATTGTACTCATTATAAATTTTATCATAAGTGTTGCAAAACCACTGTAATTTATCTAAAAAATAGGAGAAAAAAGTGTCACTTAACAGACAAATTTACCTAACCATCTTTGCGCTTATCATAACCATACTTTTCTTTGAATTTACAAATGTAGATATATGGCTACAAAACTACTTTTACAATTTTAAAACTCACGAATGGCTTATAGACAGAAACGAACCTGTGTTGAAGTTCATCTTCTACAACGGCATCAAAAAACTTCTTATATTTTTTGCAGTTTCCATTCTTTTTTCTTTGATTTTTTTTAGAAAAAAAAGAGTCATACAGGAGTATAAAAAAGGATTGATTTTAGTTGTTTTGGCAGCTATATTGATTCCTGTGATAGTTGGTGGTCTAAAAGCTACGACAAATACGCCCTGCCCCAAAAATATAGAACATTTCGGAGGAGTTTACCCTGATATAAAAGTCTTAGACTCATACCCAAAGAATTTTCATCAGAAAAAAAATATAAAATGCTGGCCGGCCGGTCATGCAAGTGGAGGTTTCGCCCTTTTCTCTCTGTTTTTTCTTTTCAAATCAAGAAAAAATAGAAAAAGAGCTTTAGTTCTTGCTATGACGGTGGGATGGAGTATGTCGTTATATAAGATGTTTATCGGCGATCATTTTCTCAGCCACTCTATAGTCACGATGGAAATAGCGTGGCTGATAGTCTTGCTCTTAGAGAAATACTTAACCAAATTTTTTAGGAAAAGAGCGAAAAATAACGAGTATAATTATTATCTCTAATACAAAAAGCAGAATATAAAGATTATACACTTGAACTTGCTTATCTAATATATTTATATATTCTAAAGTTTTGTAGAACAAATAAGACAAAACCAGTCCCGCAAGATAGCCTTTTTGCTTGAGAACATCTGCCATGGAGATAAGAGCTGTTTTTTTAAGTGCGATTGTCTCCATCCTAACCAAATAGCTCCCAAATATAAAAGTCACCTGATATCCTAGATATACGAATAGAGCCGTCATATAAGAGTAGTCAAAAATCAAGAAAAATGAGACAAAAAGCAAAACCACCACTTCGACAAGCAAAGTAATATAAAAAAACGCTTCTATGTTCATAATCTTGCTATAGAACTTTGCCACAATCAACATAGAAATTGCCAAAAAAATCCCACCGAGAGAGAACACCGAGGGCTGCAAAGGAGTATATAAAACAAATATACTCCCAACTCCTAGCCCCAAGAAAAAAGAATTTAAAAACTTATAGCAAAGATAAGGTCTTACATGTAGAGCTCTCAAAACTTGGCATTAACTCCTATATAATAACTTCTCTCTCCTGAGGCATAACCATAAACACTTTGGTACTTTTTATTCAATAAATTTGTCACTTTAAAATATGTACTCCAGATTTTATTTATCTTATAATCAATCTTTGAATTTAAAACAAAATATTTACCCGTATCTACATCGCTTGCCGGATAAGTAGAAAAATCTTTATCAGTTCTTGAGCCTATATAAGTACCATTTGCATTTATATTTAGATTTTTTGTTGCAAAATATGTCACATTAAATCCAATCTGATATCTAGGTCTCCTGAGCAATCTGTTTCCATCTTTATCCTTGGCATCTAGATATGTATAATTTACACCGAGTAAAAACTTTTCTAAAAGAATCTGCTGATATGAAACCTCTACTCCTTTTAAAACAGAAGTTCCCGGTATATTTACATTTTGACCGGGATCCCACCAATTTGCACCACTTTTCCAAACTATCATATCTTTTATCTCGTTTCTAAAAAAGTTAACTCCTAATCCGAAATATTTGATACCTATATTGTAGCTTAAAATCTTCTCTGGTTCTAGATTAAAATTGCTCAAACCCCATATATTGATCATGTTCATTATGTTTGGAGTTTTGTATGCTGTACCTATATTTGCATATATGTTAAGATTTTTGTTAAAAAGATATTTTACACCAATTTTTCCTGTCAATTTATTTTTAAAATTACTAAAATGATCATACCTCAAGGCTTGAGAGAGCACAATATGTTTCAAACGGTATGTATTGGTCGCAAATATAGCTCTGTTTGTATCATCTCTCTCCTTTTGTGCACCTTGGAGTATCGTATATTTAACTTTTCTCTTTTTGTAGTTTACTCCTATGACAAATGAATTTTTATGTCCATATCTCAGAGTATCTTTGATCTCAACAGATGGAATAGTACCCTTGCTCTCTTCTATCTGAGAATAATATGGACTAAACACCAAATCCTCTTGTTTACTGTGAAAATAACTTTGTGAAATGGTAGTTTCTATGGTATTTCTACCTATAAAATATTTATATTTCAAGTATCCTGTTTTGTCTCTAGAATCCACGGCAGCCTGTGTGTTTGGTCCACTTGTATCATAGTTAGTATATGAATTTACATCGTGATAACCCAACTCAATATGACTTGAACTGCCAATCCAATACCCTGCATTGAAATTTACAGTAGTATTCCTATACGGATCTCTTTCAAAATCATCTATATTGGAGCCCTTAGGGGCTTGCGATGTGAAGCTCCTGCTGGTTGTTCTGAGCACTTGAAGCATTGCATTGTATTTTCTTGTTCTTTTGGAGAGCGAAACAGATAGATTTCTATACTTATAGCTTCCTGCCTCGACACCTACGCTAGCATGCGTTCCCGGTTCTGCTTTTTTGGTAATTATATTTATAACTCCGGCAGCCGCATCAGCTCCCCAAACTCCACTTTGAGCACCTTTTATAACTTCAATCTTACTGATGTCATTAACCATCAAGTTACTCAAATTTGCTCCAGATATATTTGCAGGGTCATTGTATCTTATGCCATCTATCAATACCAAGGTGTATTTGTTTGACATACCTTGGAGGTATAGGCTTGTAGTTTCACCCAAACCGCCACTTTGAGTAAAACTGACTCCCGGTAGTGATTGCAGTACTTGCGCAACTGTCTCGTAACCTTGAAGTTTAATCTCTTGGGAAGTGATAATGCTCACATCATCTGTAGTATTTGCGGGGGTTGACATGCTCTTGAGTGCAGAGTATATCTTTGATTTTTTATCTTTTATCTTCTTTGATATGACGACTATGGGCTGCTCATCTTGTGGTGGCGTCTCCTCTTCACTTGAGGCATACTCATCTTGTTTTTGCACGCTTGATTGTGAATCTTCATAACTAGCAGTTGTGCTAGCTAATGTCACAGTAGTGCTTACAGCAAGAATAGCAGCAAGTGAAAAATACTTACCACGAAATCCTTTTGGGTTTTTCATTTTTTCTCCTAAAATAAATTTTGAAGTCAAATTATAGTAAAATTCCACTTAAATAACTGACCTTACGCACTAAGCACATATCTGAGTGGTATAAGTTGCTTACAAGTGCTAGGCAGTAAGATGCAGGAGCTACTAGTAGCTTCAAATCTTACTAACGACGCAATTGTGAGCAAATTATACCACCCTTTGGGCAAAAAGATAAAGTATCATCTGACTTCGTTAGATTTTTTCATCTTAGCTTTGGCTAGGCTTTCAAAAATCTGCCTCGCATATGACACTTTCTCTTTTTGCTCAGATATGTGTTTAGTGCGTAAGGTCAGTTAAATAACTTTGGACTTATATATGAAACTTTTTTTATTATCATTTGTATTGATATCTCTTTTCATAGGTTGTGATGACAAGTCGGTATCTACTTTATATGACAAATCATACACAAAAAACAGTATCCCATGTTTAAAACTTTCCATATATCCAAGAAATAAAAAGATGGAAAAAACTCTAAGAAGATTATATCCTTTTAAGCAACGATGTGAGTATCTCTTGCTCGTTTCATACAAAGCGGGCATAGTTTGCAACAGTAATCAAAATGCCCCAAGAAAAACTCTCTCAAACTTTCCAAATAGCTACCTAAGAATGGAAATAAATAGAAATATGAATGATTTGATATATAGCTACTATATAGATTTAAACGATAAAGTATCAAAAGATGATATACAAAATGGCTTTAAAAATATCAAAGACAATCTAAAATTCAACTAATTTTTTGTAAAATTTCTTATGGAAAAAAAGATAATATGTCAAAAATGCAAATACTACTATGTCACATGGGATAAAAGCAGACCTCATGGATGCAAGGCTTATGGCTTCAAATCAAGGCATATTCCCTCACTTGTCGTCAAAAAAAATAGCGGTCAAAACTGCACTCTTTACCAAGAAAAGTGATATAATATGGAAAAATTATAAGGATGGAGACTATGAGTAGCAAAATCAAAAATATAAGAGCCATGGAGATACTTGATTCAAGAGGAAATCCAACTGTTAGAGTATTTATGGAGCTAGAAGACGGTACAAAAGTCAAATCTTCAGTACCAAGCGGAGCAAGTACAGGTGAATATGAAGCTTGTGAACTAAGAGACGGAGATAAAAAGCGATATGGCGGAAAAGGTGTATTGAAAGCTGTCCAAAATGTAAACGACATCATAGCTCCCGCATTAGTAGGTGTAGATGCCACAGAGCAGATGAAGATAGATGAACTGCTCATAAATCTGGATGGTACGCCAAACAAAGACAAGCTAGGAGCAAATGCTATCTTGGGTGTCTCTATGGCAGCCACAAAAGCAGCAGCCCTCAGTCACAATCTTGAAATCTACGAGTACTTAGGAGGCACAGAAGCGAATAGAATCCCAGTGCCATGTATGAATATCCTAAATGGAGGCGAACACGCAGACAACAGTGTAGATATACAAGAGTTTATGGCTGTCCCTTTTGGAGCACCGACTTTCAAGGAAGGGTTGAGATATGTATCTGAAACTTTTCATACTCTAAAAAAACTGCTAAAAGACAGAGGAATGGCAACTTCTGTCGGGGATGAAGGCGGTTTCGCGCCAAATCTTGCTAGTAATGAAGATGCCATAGAAATAATCATAGAAGCGATTGAAAAAAGCGGATACAAGCCCGGAGTTGACATATCTATAGCACTTGACAATGCCGCTACATCTTTCGTAGTTGGGAAAGCTGGAAAATATGACTTAAAATGGTCAGGTGCAGGCATAAAAACAACCGATGAACTCATAGAGATGTCAAAAAAATGGGTGAAAGATTACCCTATCATCTTATGGGAAGACCCCCTTGCGGAAGAAGATTGGGATGGATTTAAAAAATTCACAGAGGCTTTGGGCGACAAGATAGAGGTCGTAGGAGATGACATCTTTGTCACAAATACAAAATTCATAGAAAAAGGCATAAAAGAGTACACAGCAAATGCATCGCTCATCAAACTAAACCAAATAGGCTCCGTCAGTGAAACAGTAGATGCCGTAAGACTCTGCTATGAGCACAACTGGAGAGCTTTCGTATCTCACCGCTCAGGCGAAACCTGCGACACTTTCTTGGCAGATTTCACAGTAGCTCTTGGCACCGGTCATCTAAAAACAGGCTCAGCCTCAAGAAGCGAAAGACTGGCAAAATACAACAGACTACTAGAGATAGAAGACAAACTAGGCGACAGAGCCAAATACTACTGGAAATAACGATAACTTCTAGCCCTGCGAGCTTGTGGGGCTAGAGAATCAAATATATGCTTTTTATAAATTATAGCTCTACATGTAGAGTTTCTTTTTCTCAATGATTTATTATCACTATCTTATTTGTGGCAAATTGATGTATCAATATTTGAATCACATCTTCAAAGTCAAAAGTCAGATTCCGACGTCCACCCTAGCAGTAGATAATCCGGAATCTCGAAGAAATTGTACCAATTCTTTTTGGTGTAACTTTATTTTTTCTATTGATTCATGACCTGCATTTTCTATTATCATTAGTTTGATATTTGACTTTTTACTCTGTCTTATTATCCTGTTAAACACTCATCTGAATTTTATTAGATGCAAACTGATGAATAAGCATCTGAATAATATTTTGATAAGGTACACCACTCTCTAGAGCTTTTTTCTTTAGTTCATAAATATCATTTTCTCCAACTCGTATAGAGATAGCTTTTTTCTTTTGATTTTTTACATAGGATTGCAACTCTTTTATTCTACTGTCAATATTACCACGACTTTGCCATTCATCATGTTCAACACTTTGAAGTATATTAGTTTCATACTTATCTAAATCTATCATTTGAGATCCTTTGTATTGTATTTTTTATTCATTTTTCTTGATGGGATTATTGTTTTTAAAAATATTGATTTATCATCTTCCATATAAGGGACAAGATAAACATAATTTTTAATTTGAATCAAGATGATGAAAATATTTTGATTCGGATATTTTTCTTTATGTGGATGTTCAATATCATCTAGTAAATAGCCATTTTCAAGTGCTAAAATTATATCTTCAAATGATATATTTCTAGTAGATTTGAGTATCTCGTTCTTTTCAAGGCTATATCTTATGGTTTTATTTTTAAACATATTAATATCCTAAAAATTATATATACAATGTATTTTAATCTTATTTGGAGATTTTGTCAAGTTTAAACTTAAACCACTGCCGTTCAATCTCCATTTTAACAGCTCATAATATGATGATGATAACCTGCTATATTTGATATTGTAGGCATAATTTTCTTTTTTTCTATATTAGACTTGTTGCGATATAAGGATATATCATAAAAAGTGCAGATTGAACGGCAAGGAGTGTAGATTTTATCATTTTTTGGCATAATGATATATTAGTAACTATGAGTGAGGTGTATATGCCAACAGTATTAAAAATAGGGCATTTAAATTTTATTTTTATAGTCATGAACCTAATGAACCACCTCATATTCATATAGATCGTGACCGTTACAATGCCAAATTTTAGCTTGAGCCGGTTCCTGTGGCAAAAAATATCGGTTTTTCACCACAGGAACTTAGGATTTGATATGGTATCGAATGGAAAAATATCGATGAACATTTAAGCACAGAAGGACTTCTGCGTGGTGCTCCTGCTCCGGATCATCACACTAAAGAAGTTGCACGATAAGAAGTGCTAAGATACGATAAAAGAAAATATTTTATAAGGCCAGGTGATAGTGATAGTACTATCACTATCACCTGGCCCCTAACACCCTACCCGTAGATATTTTTAGTTAAAAGTAAACCTCTGACCCTCAAAATTTCGATCTAGTTTAAAACTGATCTTGTTGCCACACAAGCTTTTAATGTAATAATCTAACTGACCCTCAAGCTAGTTATCTTCTTTAAGAAAATAACCGCTTCGGGTTTGGAACCGATTTATCACTATAAACAAACTCTTATAAAATGATAGCTAAATTGCTATTGGTGTATGATACGAGAGTTTGACTTTTGACTTTTTAGCTATTTTTGAAATCCATGAAGGGGATAATTCCAAATATCTTGCAACTTCACTACCTGTAAAACCATCTTTTAAGGCTTTTAGGATTTGTTCGTCTCTCTTTGCTTTTGGCAAATCAGCTTTAAAATACTCTTTAAGACTTAGGCTTTGTATCACTTTATTAGGTTCTTTTTTAAAAGAAGTTGCTTTTTTTTGAAACTCTTGTATTTTTTTAAGTTCTTTATCATCTAGTTTTATACCGATAGAATTTAAAAGCTCATTAGTGCTATCAAACCAATGAAGAACAAAACTATCTTGCATGCAAAATTTTATTTTATTTTGTAGTATATCATGTAAAAGAGTATATTTAAACTCTCCTGCTTTTTCTGTGATTTTTGCTTTGATAGGGTTAAACTCTAAATATTTAAAAAGCGTAAAGAGATATGCTTCATCAAAAACATACCATGACTTATATCTGTCTTGCCAAAGATGGCCGACTCTTTTATATTTTTTGTTAAAGTATTGTGCATAGGTAGCATTTATTTGTCTCATGCCATGTGAGAGATTTTCTCTTTTATTTTCAAGTAAGAGATGATAGTGGTTATCCATGATGACATACTCATGTATAGCAAAATCATAATGCATGGAAACTTCACAAACTATCTCTAAAAATTTATCTTTATCTTCTGCTGTAGTAAATACGATTCTTCTTTCAACACCACGATTATAGATATGATGAAACCCTGAAGTTTCTATCCTAGGTTGTCTTGCCATACTTTTTCCTTTTGGTGTGGAAATAGTAGCAAAAAACTAGTCAAAAGTCAAACCCTGACCCCTTTTGACCTAAATTTGTCTTGAAATATTTGTTCAACTTCTTGATAATTATTTGGTTTTATGCCTTTTGCCCATATTTTATCTCCAGTTTCCCAATCAAATCTGAAGCCATACCTGTTACCTTTAATATCAAAAACATCACACCATTCACTAACAAACACCATCAATCCAAATTTTGATAAATCAATAATTTCATCAAAATCACGTTTAAAACCTCGTTCCTTATTTTTATAAAAAGCAATTTCCTGTTGATAATATGGATAGTGTTGTTGTACATCTAAATCTTTAAGTTCTTGGATGAGATGTTTGCAAAGCCTTCTTGGGTCATAAAGTTCATAATGACTTCTAGTATCAGTCCAATCTTTGCATGAACATGTTTTTTCTTTAATATTAGTGTCATATTTATTTCTTATTCCTGGATGGTCATAAGTTGTATAACCACCAGTAGATGTTTGATGTAATATAACATAACTTTCATCAAATGCTGCGACATCAAATTTTCCATCATTAAAAGACCTATCGTTAAATACAGAATCAATCTTTTTATGTTTTTGAGTATCACTTATTTTCTGAAAAAATTCTATAGTTTTTTTACTAAATAAATTTTTTAAGTTTTTAAACATTTTATTTCCCATTAGATATAACGGTCGCGCTGAGCACCCCTTAAGTTTAGTTTCAGGAAATCCCGCAGGGTTTTCTGGAAATAAACTTGAGGATGTGGCTCCTGCTTTTTGTTGTTCGTAGCGAAGCGTAGAACGAATCAAAAAGCAGGTGGCACACTTTAGTGTGCTCAGCGCGACCGTTGTTCGGGCCCGCGTAGCGGGCACGAACAACGTTTGTCGTGAGCAATAGTTTTCCGCTTACGGTAAACTATTGCGCTCCTCGTACTTGTTAGCATTTAATCACAGCCAATTTTGTAAGTTTTTTTCCTGTTTAGTATTTCTGAAACTCTTGATTCACTTCCTATGATTTGTTGTCATCTTCAACTAACTTTTTTATAGATTGCCATTTTTCGATTAATGCAGTTTTATTGAGACGTTTTTCAGTTTCAGAACGTTCATATTTATGCCAATCATCTAAGTCATTTAGCTTGAGTTGATTTATTCCTTTTGAAAAAAAGTAAAATGTTTTTTTCTCAAGTCTGCCAGATAGTTCAGCAAAATCTTGTCTAATTATTTTACCAATGAGTAAATATTTATCGCTTGGTACTCCTGATAAATTTTGATGTAGGGTAACCAAGTAATCTTGTACAAAATTCAATTCTCTTTTGGTTTCAGTTGTTAGCCACGTACTTCCTTCTAGCGTCAATTGTGTAAATTTTGTAAACCATTGTTCAAATACTTCTTTTGACATTAGCACTTGTGGTGCTCTTGCCACATCACCATTATCCTCAAAATTTCCCCATGAAACCATTACTCTCATTTCAAGTGCTATTGATAATACATTTTCATGTGCTTTAATTCTCTTATCTAGTAATTTATCCCAAAGCCGAAGAGAAAAATCACGTTTTTTGAGCATCCAAGATGCGTAAAAAGAAATTACTCCACCACCAAGTGCACCTAGTAAAGCAAAAATTCCACTTGAATATTGATTAAAAAAGTCTATCAAGTATAATCCTTTTTCATGCTAACGGTCGCGCTGAGCACCCCTTAAGTTTAGTTTCAGGAAATCCCGCAGGGTTTCCTGGAAATAAGCTTGAGGGTGTGACTCCTGCTTTTTGTTGTTCGTAGCGAAGCGTAGAACGAATCAAAAAGCAGGTGGCACACTTTAGTGTGCTCAGCGCGACCGTTGTTCGGGCCCGCGTAGCGGGCACGAACAACGGGGGCGCGGGTGAACGGCGATTTCATTGAAAAATTTTAATTTCTCGATGGAATTGTCCGTTCCGGCCGCTTGTTGCCTGGCGCGCAGTGCCGGGCTACAGGCGGGTGTTCAACCCGCGCCCCCGTAGCCTCGGTAAGCGAAGCGTCCGAGGCTACTATTTATTAGTGGACATTATATCA
>JALUBH010000004.1 GCA_027050775.1 Campylobacteraceae bacterium
TTATACTTACACCCCTATCTTTGCCTATTAGCAATCCTTCTTCTCTTATTAAACCTATATTTATTTCTGCTGTTACATGATAAAGCTTAATAATGTTTTCTTTTTGCAGGAGAGTTATGGTTTTTTTTGTTTTTCTAATGGTTCGTTTTTCTCTTTTTATTCCATCTATACCTTTTTCCTTGGGAAATCCCTTACTAATACTTCTATTTGTTATTTCTATCATACGATGACATATATCACATATCTCTTTTAGATCTTTGATTAAATCCCTTACATTCTTTTCTCTTTTTTTCATTTTTTTCCTTTTTTACACTATTGGTATAATAGCAATTTTTGTTTCTTTTCCATTAATATTAAAAGTATTTGTTAGAGGATGGGGAACTTGTATTAATGCTTTTGCATCTTCCGGCAAATCTTGCTCAAGTTTTTTTAGCTTTTCTAATTCGTCGGCAATATTAACAGCATAATCTAACATGTCACGAAAAGTGATTAGTTCTTCTTTAGTTAAATTAAAAGTTAAATTTATCACTTATCTACTCCTTTAAATATTTTTCTGCCTTAATTATACCCCGAAAATCCCTGCTCTGCAACAGTTTAATGAAGTTTTTTGGTAAATTTTTTTAAAAATTGACTTTGTATTGACAATGTGATAAAATACTGTATGAAATTTGTATATGATGAAGAAAAAAATAAAAAGTTATTAGCCGAGAGAAACAAGCATCGAGGAAAATATGCAAACCATGACAATAGAGATAGAAGATACACTCTATGATGACATCAAAAGAAAAGGTATTGATATTAAAAAAGAGATAGAGAGAAATATCAAAAAAATTGTTTATGCCAAAGAGTATAAAATGGCAGAAGAGATAAAAGGTGCCCTGAGAGATTTAGAAGCCGGTAAGGCAAGACCTCTTAATGAGTTTTTAGATGAAATTTAAGGGTTATCAGAGATAAAGAACTCTCTTTTAAAACAGTTTTTAGAAAAGATACGGCAGACCAAAAACTGCCGTAATTTTTGCGGTTGTCGAGAGTTTTCATCCCACAAGCGATACAAGTCGCTCACTCCGCTGGTTTTAAGTGGAATAATTATAACACTTAAAACTCAAAAAGTCAATCTTTTTAAAAATTTGCTTATTTTATCAAAAAATAATATAATAAACACAATAATTGTGTTAAAGGATTTTATAATGGCTACTACGAAAGTTAGAAGTAATGTATATTTAGACAAACAGTTGAAAGAAGAAGTTAGAAGTATTTTTAAAGAGTATGGATTAAGCCTTAGCGATGGAATCAATATGCTTTTAGGCAGAGTTGTAAAGAACAAAGAACAAATTTTCCCAAAAGAATTAAATATCGAACCAATCTATAAAGATGACCCTGATTATGAATTGATTAAAAATGCAAAGAAGTATTATAAAGAACATTCAGAGGATTATGTAGATTTTAATGATATAAAGTGGGATTAATATGTTTACAATCAAACTTTCCAAACAGGTTATAAAATTCATAGAAAAACAAGATAAAAAAATGAAACAACGATTTAAAACTGAATTTGAAAAACTATCAATCAACCCTTTTGGAGATGGAATTAATACCAAAAAAATGAAAGGAAGTGAATTTTTTAGACTTCGTGTTGGCAAATATAGATTTTTATACTTTATAGATAAGGATAAATTAATTATAGTTGTAGAAAAGGGTGATAGTAGAGGAGATATTTATAAGTGAGCTATATTCCTCTATATCCTTTTTTTCATCTTATGCTTTTTGATAAAACTGTATAGTGTTTGTTTATTGACATCAAGCAATTTAGCAATACTTGCTTTAGAAATCTCTTTATCTAAATACTCTTGGATTTTATCTTTGTGTGGATCTAATTTGGATTTTGCGGGTCCGGGTTTTCTCCCTAATTTTACTCCTCTTGCTTTTGCTGCATCAAGTCCCTCTTTTACACGACTTTTTAAAAGGTCTCTCTCTATTTCAGAAACAATGCCAAACATAGTGGTTAAAAGTTTGCTATTCATATCGTCACCGATAATAAGTTTATCTCTAACGACTATAAGTTGTGCCTCATGTTCGTTGATAACTTTTATAATTTCTAAAATATCCAGTAAAGAGCGACCTAATCTGCTAAACTCATTTACAAGTAAAATATCCCCTAATGATAATTTATCTAATAATTTTCCTAACTCTCTATTTTTATAACTTTTAGCTCCACTCATAGTCTCATCAATGAAAGTAACTGGTACATAGT
>JALUBH010000005.1 GCA_027050775.1 Campylobacteraceae bacterium
AGCAAGTGATAGACTCCTTGGAGATTTAATAAAACTTTATTAAAAGTTCTATCATCGATCTAAAAAAAATGTGATCATCTTGCTTATCTCTTTATGTGTAATTATACAAAATTTATTAGTAGGAGTTAGAAAATGCATATATTAAATTTCGTATCAGATATTGTCAGAGTAGGCGTTCCGGTTACATTATTAGTCGCAACATTTGTATTTTATTTAAGATTTACCATTTCGGAGATGTTTTGATGCGATTTATCGCTATCTTTTTGCTTACTCTTTCTTTGCTTTTCGCAAGTCCAAAGAGTAAGCAAACTAATTTACTTACAGTAGCTTTATACCCGATTATGTTTATCGGAGGAGCTGCTACTTTTGTAATAGCCGAGACAGGAAGCACAATCACCCACCTTGTTAAAAGCATAATTTTACCAACAAAGAAAACGAAAAAATGCAAACATTAGAAACTATCGCACTTGTATCTGTAATACTTGCTTCATATATTTACATCGCTAAATCTATAGCAGGTAAATTTTCGCAATCCAAGGGCTTATTATCCACGCTATTTTGGGGATTTGTAACATATGCTACACTCTCTTTTTTGTTTGGAGGATCAAGCAGCAGTAATCAGGGCGGATCAAATTCAAGAGGCGGAGGAGGTAGTTGTCAAGACGATAATGATTATTGCCAAGATTTGCAAGATGATAACTATGACTACTACGATGATGATATAGACGACTTTGTTTTTGATGATTTTAATGATGATGATAATTAAAAAACATAAAATCAATTCCCCACTATAAGCAAACTCTCTTTTTATCATGTGTAATGCGTTAGTATTACTTATGATATCTTGCACGGAGTACAGTCGCCACATTTTTACTATACCCCTTTTTAATTTGCCTATAATTTCTTTTAAGATACAATTTGCTTCACAAGATTATATTACTGTTATATAACTGCAAATTGTGAATATAGTTAGAAAGCCTTTTATTAAGGGCTTTAGACGGGTTTTTATAGTGTCATTATATTTACTATAAAGTGTAAGTTAAGTTACACTATGATAATATTACTCTAGACTTTGTTTTAGAGGTATATCAATATGAGCAATCGCAGCGAACTATCCGTCATGAGTAATAAAACAGGAGAATTTGTATATAATCTTGAAATGAAAAAAATAGAGAGATTGTATATGGGACCTAGAAAATATTGGAGAACAACCATGATGTATGACGAAGCATTATTACTGGTACCATCACAAACAGGAGTTAAACTTTTATTGCATTTGAAAAATGAGTGCAATACCTCTGATTATACTATTGTCTTAAAAATCAAAGAACTGGCTAAAACTTTTGAGTGTAACGATAGAGCATTAAGAAATAATCTAAATAAACTACTAGAAAAAAAATATCTCAAAAAAATCACCAATGAATATTATATGATAAATCCTAATATGTTTTGGATCAAGAATATGAGTGATAGAGAATGGCAAGAGTTAAAAATCAAATTTGAAAATATGGATTAATCTATTTCAAGTGTTCTTTTAAAATATTTTATCCATGATCTGACAGTAGATAATCTCCTATTTATAGTGCTCTCACTAAAAACATTATATGTTTGGAAGTATATGTCGCTAATAGGCCTTTTATGTAGCGCAGCATTTAAAATAGGATCTGAAAAAACAATTTTAGCTAAAGCTTCAATTCTTTGTCGAAAAGATAAATTTATAATATTTTGACCTTTTGATGTTAAAACCAAACATCCATTTTCTTCCGAACAAACCTTTAACCATTTTAAAACATTAAAATAGTAATCAATTTGTCTATCAACAATGTCAAAACTAGAGCTAAGTTCTTCTTTGCTAAGACATGTACTTCTAGAAATTAAAATTAACATTGTGTTAATTGTTTCAAATCTATCTGCCTGTGGAAACGGAACAGAAGTATTAATATTATCAGGATTAACTTTTATGGAATATATCGAAAAATTAGTTGTTGGCTCAGCAAACCTAAAAGCTTTTTCTTCTGAATGTTTAGTGTACCCAATAGCTCCGTCATAATAATATGGGATAAACCTAAATATATCACCATGAAGATAGAATACATAACTCTTGATAAGTTTTCTTCCTGCTAATTTATGCTCCCAAAATAATTGAGGATATAAAAGTTGTCTAATATTTATATTGTTTGTATATCCTATTTTTGCCTCTATTAAGTGAATAGCATGATTAGCTTCATAGCCCCCGTCCACTTCTATTTGTACGCCCTTAACATTATATGATATTTTGCCAATGCAAAAGTCTAAATCACCTCTTAATCGACCTCTTATTGTCAACTCACTTTTCTCACCAAATACAATCCTATGCATGCCGGATATAGCCGCTATATCTAAAGCTGCACTTTCTGATTTTATATTAAATGGATCTATACTTATAATATTTTGTGGTATTTTTAGTTCAATAATTTTTGTATCTATCTCTTCTTGTACATCAATAAAAGGATCATTGGGTGCAATTCTATATAAGCCATTTTTTATAGCAAGAATTGACAATCCTTCTTCCTTCATAATATTTGGTAATTTTTCTCTAAAATCAATTTTTGTTAAATTTCTCGGTTCTTTGCCCTCAACAGCTTTAAGATCTTCAGCTGTAATATCTACAAATCCATTTTTTCTTATATCACTAAGTAAGTTATATTTATCAAAAATATTTTTCCATGATTTGTGAAAATTTAATTTAGCCAATATTATTCTCCTAGCTAATAATTTTTTACTAAAACTTCTTTTATTTTTCCTCTGCCAGTTGATTTGCAATTTAAAGCTCTATTTGCTTCAACGATTACTATTCCATAATCTTTATATAAATCCAATATAAAATCCGTATAAGAATTTGATAATAAAAAATATGCTCCTATACTATCAATATAATCACATAATTCTTTTAGTCTAAATTGCATATCATCATCAAAGCCTTTATCTGTATATGCCGTAAAGTTTGAAGTTGCGTTCAATGGAACATAAGGAGGATCAAAGTAAATAAAATCACCTTCTTTAATATATTCTCTGATTTGTTCAAAATCTCCAGTAGTAATGGTTGTTGATTGTAATAATTTACTACATTTTAAGATATTCTCTTCCTCAAAAATTGTAGGATTTATGTATCTTCCGTAAGGAACATTGTTTTGTCCTTTTCTGTTTACTCTATAAAGCCCATTGTAGCCAGTCTTATTTAGGAATATAAATCTACTTGCTTTTTTAACCTTTGATTTTCTCTTATATTTTGTAGGTTCTCTATCTAATGCTCTTAATTTATAATAATATTCTTCATTATTTATATGTTTTTTTAAATCTCTAATTAATTCTTTAGGCCTTGTTTTTATAATTTCATATAAATTTGTCAACTCCGGATTATAATCATTAATAAAACTATTTTCTTGTTTTAGTTCAAAAAATACAGCACCACCACCAATAAAAGGCTCAAAATACCTATTGAATTTTTTTGGCATATTATTTTTTATATCATTTATCAGTTGTCTTTTGCCACCAACCCACTTTACAACTGGTTTACACATGGATCTTTATCTCCTTTAACAGCAAAATCTCTTTTTGAAGATTTTGAAACACTTTTTTTAAGAGACAACTTAGTATGACTTTTTGTATTTTTCTAACTACCATTATTAATTCCTGATCTTATTGCGTGTAAGTATTATACAATAAATTTAATTTACTATCCTAAGCCGATATCTGTAATTTTATCCCAAGAGAATTTATAACTTTTACAATAGTATCAAATTTAGGTTTTGTGCCTTTACGAAAAGTCTTATATAGGCTCTCTCTTCCAAGACCCGTATCTTTTGCAATTTGGCTCATGCCTTTTGCTTTTGCTATATGTCCAAGTGCCTCAAGTAGTTCATCTGTATCTCCATCGGCTAAAACTTGAGAAAGATACTCAACCATTATCTCTTTATTATCAAGATATTCAGCTATATCAAAATTACTTAATTCTACTTTACTCATTTTCTAACTCCTCTAGTATCTTTTTGGCTTTTCTAATATCACTATTTTGTGAGGACTTATCACCACCTACCAACAATATAATAACTTGACTCTCCTGTTTGGTGTAATATATCCTGTATCCAGGACCAAAGGCAATTCTTAATTCACTTACACCATCACCAACATATTTATAGTCTCCAAAATTACCATATTTCATTCTATCAACTCTTCTCAATATGGAAACTTTACCCTTTATATCTTTTAGCTTATTTAACCATTGCGAAAAGATATTTGTTTGCTTTATAAAGTACATATAGTATTGTATCCTAAAAGATACAATATGTCAATTTAACAGCAAAATCTCTTTTTGAAGATTTTAAAACACTTTTTTTCAAAAAAGATTATAATACAAATATATTTACAAAAAAGCACTTTTTGTGAATAAAGATATAAGGAGTTAAAACTTCTAAAAAACAAAAAAGGAGTCAGAAATGACAAAAGAACAAAAAATAGAAAAATGGGTGCAAAACAGCAGATTTGTCAACAAAAGATGGGCTGCTGTTGCAGATAGAGTAAAAGATTCAATCGAGTTTTTGGAAAAAAATAGCAATTTAAGTTTAAAAAATTTACTTGAGAGAATTCAAGTAGAAGAGTATCCCCGGGGCAAAGAAAAAGAAGAAAATACACACAATACTCTCTATATTTTTGTAAAGACGGATGATATAGGCAGTAGTAGATTTCCAAAACTTGTAGATGTCTATCTGACCCTTAAAAAAGATTTTTTGAAAGCTAGAAAACAAAAAGAGTTGTTTCCACATTATCTAGTTAGCTTAGATTCAAGAGATATGGATAGCTACTAGCCAAGATATAACAAGGAGAAAGTTTTTGCTCTATCCTTGTTGTATTTTTCTTTTAATTTTTTTATCTGAACCTCAGAGTAATAATAGTTATCTTCTGCAATTAAATAAAGCATTATCGTTTTTGCTTTGGCTTAGTTGGTTTCAGGAGATAAGCGAGAAATAAAACATTGAGAATAATATAAACAAATATTCCTATGGGTTGTGCAAAATCAAGAACCACCGTAAGAAGCAAGAAATCTATAAACCAAACAATAGTTGCTCCAGCAAAAATAGCAGCCTTAACTTTTTTATCAATATCTTTCTTGCCCCATTTATCCATATATCGAAGATAGATAAACATTGCAGGGGCAATAATTGGTAATTCTACCATTAAGACAGGAGAAAAGAACACCATGGCAATCATAACAGATATTCCACTTACCGCTGCAACACTAGCAAAATTAGGTTGCATTGTAAGATCAACTTGATTGTTTTCCTTTTCTCTATTCTTTTTTTTCTCTTCCCAGCTAGGATTATATTTTAGAAAAAAGTGTGTTTCGACAAACAAATCGAGCAAAAATGTTGAAATTGGGAAATAATAATTTAGCTTAGTATTTTGCTGCCATATATAATCTGTTATTGCCTCAATTTTTTCCAACTCTTCCTCTGAATAGTTTTCAGGGTGCAGAGCAATGTCCTTAAGCTTTTCATCTGTTATTGAGGCTACCTCTGCCTCCCAAGCATCTTTCTTTTTTTGAAATATTTTATTCTTTTTTGCCTCTCTTGCCGCATAGATAGCATCATTGGCACTTAATTTTTTCTCTTTCACTTTCTCCTCTTTTTTAAGAGGAGACTCTTCATCATATAACTCTTTTCTGAACTTCTGCATTCTTAAAAATTGATCTTTCACCTCTTGTCTCCTTTTAATTTTTTAAAATATTATACCAAAAACCAATTTTTAAAACACTTTTAAAAAAAAATATTAAAACATAAATTGTGAATACTCATAAATAAATACAATAAAAAAATCTATTCCTCGCCTTAGCAGTTTGGCTGACAACTATGGTGATAACCATAGTTGTCACAGGAGTATTTATTGTCTAAAAAAGAGGAAATTGTGAATAAAGATATAAGGAGTTAAAACTTCTAAAAAACAGGAAAGGAGACAAGAGATGAAAGATAAAAATACAAAAGGAGGTGAAGATAAATGAGTGATATAGAGAAAATGAAGGAGATCATTACGGACTTGCAATTTAGCGTTGAAAAGCTTGCGCATGAAAATGAAAACTTAAAAAATGTAGTGGGACCTTTGATTGAACCTCTTGGAAAAATTTATGATGTTGAAAAAACTATTCAGCACATAAGTAAAGAATTCTATAAAAGCTTAAAGAATAATTTGAATTATATGAAAGATGAATATGATGAAGTCAGGGAAAGTATAGAAAATCTAAAAAAAGCTGAGAAGAAAAAGATTCCATTTTTTGCAACTTTATTGGTAGTTGCTACTACATCCGCAGTGATAACTACCACATTTTTTCTAGCACTTGATTGGGCAGGCGTTGACTGTGTAAATTTTTTTATAAATTTATACCATCATTTTTAAAAATAAAAATAGGAGTATAGACATGACAAAGATAATAGAGATAGATGACAATAACAATAGTAATGTTTTTAAGAACAGTAGTTTAATTAATGCAGTTAGCGTTAGTTTAAAAGAGGGAGAAGAGGCTTTTGCAGATGCAGTTTTTGAACAAATGGAAAATAACACAAAAATTATCCTTGACTTTGGAGGCGGAAATGACTCAAAAAAAGGATTAAAAATAATAGAAAATTTTGATGTAGATTTTACATATGTTATTCCGGTTGGAAATTCTTTGGCACAGTCTCAAAATGCTATAGACACATATAATCTCATCAAAAATAAAAACAAAGTTATATTTGCTCTAAATCAAATATCAGATCCATCGAACATAAAAAATGAATGGTGTTTTTGGTTTGGAAGCAAAGAATTAGGACTCGAAAGTATAGAAGCAAAGCTAAATAATCCAAAGATAATTTATATACCTCGTTCTCCTCTTTTTGAAATATCCGCATTAGCAGGATTAACAATATGTGAACTTGCTGATTTTGCAAGAAAAATTGAAAATCCTACCCAACTATTTTTCAAACAATCAAAAGGCGACAAAACCATTTTTAAAAGATTAATGGCAAAACATTCACAAGCAAAAGCAGCAGTAAGATATGTAGATAGCATTTTACCTATTTTAAATGATTCTTTAGGTCAGCAGAGCAATATAGCCGTTATAAGCACAAAAGGCGGAGTTGGTAAAAGCACAATCGCATGGCATCTATTATCTGCCCTGGAGAGTTAAAATGAATAATAAAAAACTTGAAAAGTGGTTAGCAAAAAATAAGCCAGCAAAAAAGATAAGTAGATTTGATACATATAGAGAGGATATAAATACATTAATCCTTAAAAACTTCACCCAGGTGCAGATTTGCGAATACCTAAAAGAAGCATACAATATTGAAGTTACAAGATCTAATCTGAGTAAATATTTGAAAAATCACAAAGAATATTTACAACCAAAACAAGATAAGCAAGACGACAAAACATCACAAAAAGATAAAAATGAGGAGTATTTGCAGGTACTCAATAATTTTGGAAATGTGAACTGATGTGAATGAAAAGTGAACATTTGTGAACAGATGTGAGTGTGTGTGAACAGGTGTGAACGCAAAATAATCAAATGTGAACACTCGTGAATGAAAAGTGAATTAGGTGTGAAGAAGATGTGACTCGCACCTATCCACACCTGACGCCACTGCGATGGCAGCTCTAGAAAAATTGAACAATTTTTAGTGAAAATGAGTCAATTTTGTGAATAGAGGTAAGAAAGTTAATTTTCTAAATAATAAAAAAGGAGGATCAATTTGTTAAATCTAATAGAAAAAATAAAACTAAAAAAAATAATAGAGGAGGCAATAGAGGCAGATATTAATAAAAATTTTAAAACAAGATGCAAACACAAAAAGCACTTTTTTATTCAATATGGAATACGTAAGAGCTGTGGCGAGTTTTATATAAAAGTAGTTAAATCTCGAAATAAAAAATGGATACATGTAGATTTGATAGAAGTTAATTTATCGACAGGAGATTTTATATTTATCCATTCTGAGCATTTCCGAAAACTAAAAAAGAAGCATCAGATAAGATTAAACAAGTTAGCGATAGCGTTTATAAATCGCATAAAAAATCAAAACAAAATTAAGGAGAAAAAATGAAAATGAGTAGTATAGATCAGATGGATTGGAGCAAGGTAGAAGAACAACCCAAAGACACACAAGAAAAGAAAACAATAAATAGTTTTCAAATTCCAAGTCTTAATAATTTTTCAAACTGGTATAAAACAAAGATTTTATCCAAAGCAAAATATGCTGATTTTAATGACTATCCCCTGGGTAAGTTTCCAATATATTTTGCGTTCGCTTATATATTTGTAGTTTTTGGATGTTTGTCAATTTTAAAATTTACTTTTATAGAGTTGCCTTTTACTATACCTTATAAGGTTTTCGGATCTGTTTTTACTCTTTCAAGAGAAGATAAAAAACTTAGATGGTATGAAATATTTATCACAACATTTTTGGTAACAGCATTTGATTTGCTTGTATTACTATTTACAATAGGTTTTTTTGCAGGTCTGCAAGCAGGCTTACATAACGGATAGATAGATTTGTGAATAGAGATAAAGATGAAAGGATCATAAATGTTAAGCATGACAAACATGAGCAGCGAACAAGCAGCTCACTATTATCAAAAAGACCAAAATTACTACACTTCTGAACAAAACAACAATATAGGAGTATGGCAAGGCAAGGGCGCAAAAGCCCTTGGCCTTACTGGAAGCATAAATGAAAAAGAGTTCTCACGCCTATGCAGAGGTATCCATCCAAAGCAAGATATAAATTTGGTAGATACCACAAAACGAGCAGGAACAGATTTAACCTTCTCAGCTCCAAAAAGCTTGTCTATCTTGGTGGAGATTGGAGACAAACAAGAAGACATAAGTCTAAGAGAAGCGCATGACAAAGCAGTAAAAGAGACATTAGATTACATAGAAAACTATGCCCAAACAAGAGAACAGATAAATAAAAAAAGAGTTATATTAAACACAAATAATCTAGTTATTGGAAAATTTCAACACGATGTAAGCAGAGAACTCGACCCAGACTTGCACACCCACTGCTTTTTGCTAAATGCAACGCAAAAACAAGACGGTAAATGGAGGGCTTTACACAATACTCAAATGTATAAAAACAAAATGCTTTTTGGCCAAATTTACAGAAATCATTTAGCAAAAAATGTAAAAGAGCTAGGCTACGAAATAGAAGTAACAAATGCAAAGCAAGGGCTTTGGGAGGTCAAAGGAGTTGATGAGAAACTCATAAAAGAGTTTAGCAAAAGAAGCAAGCAAATAGAACTACACTTGCAAGCTTTAAGACTAAAATATCCAAACGCAAACGAAGCAAAATTAAAAGAGATGGCAGCCCTGGAAAGCAGAAAAGCAAAAAATACAAATATTGACAGAAAAAAAATAAGAGAAAAAAACAGACAAAGAGCAAAAGAGATTCTTTTAAAAAACGAAGAAACTCTAAACAATATAAAACAATCAAACACAATAGAAAACACTTATCTAAGCAGAGCTGAAATAGTAAAGATAGCAAGAGAAATAATAACCGAAAGAGAGTCTCTCTTTTCAAAAGAGCAGCTAATCCAGGAGAGCCTAAAACTAAGTGTAGGCTACTATGATTTAAAAGAGATCGAAAAGACTATATTAGAAGACGAAGAGCTTGTAAATCTTGAATCCAACATATACACTACCAAAGAGATGATAAAAACAGAAAAAGAGATAGTTGAATATGTAAGAGCCACGAAAAACACTATGAGTCCACTATCAAAAAAAGAAAAAGCCGGGGAGCTTATAGACGAAAAATTCAGTTATCTAACACCAGGACAAAAAGAAGCATTTAATCATATTTGCACCACAACAGATAAACTTATAGCAATCCAGGGTGATGCTGGAAGCGGAAAAACCACAATGCTAAAAGCCCTAAAAGAGTTTACCAAAGAAGACAATCTTATAGGACTGGCCTTCACCGGCAAAGCCGCGGAACAGCTAGAGGAGGAAAGTGGCATCAAAAGCAACACCCTTCACTCTTTTTTACATCAAAAGAAACATAAAAACAATCAAACCTACATAATTGACGAAGCAACGATGGTCGGCTCAAAACAGCTCCACCAGCTCCAAAAGATAGCCAATAAAACAAACTCCAAGATAGTTTTACTAGGAGACACCAAACAGTTCCAAACCATCCAGGCAGGAAATATCTTTCTAGAGCTGCAAAAAAGGAATCTAATCTCAACCACATATATGAGCGAAAATTTAAGGGCAAAGAGTGAAGTATTAAAAGAGTTATATGAAGATATAAAAAATAAAAACATCGAAAAAGCCTTCAATACTCTAAAAAGTGAAAAAATGATTAAAGAGGAGTTGAATCTAGAGAAAATAAAAGAGCAATACCTCAAGGATCAAGAACACACTTTGATAATAGCAAGCAAAAACAAAGATAGAAAAGCTTTAAACGAAGCTATTAGAACCAGCAGAAAAGATGAGATAAAAAACGAGAGAGCATTTACTATACGGGAAAATACCGCCATGGACGAGACGGAGAGACACTATGCACACAATTATGATGTCAATCAGATAGTTTTTATTAACTCTGCAATCGAGGGGTTTCAAGCAGGCAAAGAGGCGGTAATAAAAAGTGTTAATGTCAAAAATAATACGATTACAGTCTCTAACGGCAGAAAAGATGTGGAGATAAATATAGCAAAAGACGGCGGAAAGATAGCCAGCTTTAATGTCACCAAAAAAACATTTGGCATCAATGACAAAATAGTCTTTACAAAGAATGATAGAAAATTAAACATAAAAAACGGTCAAACAACTACTATAAAAGAGATAAGAGACGGAAAAATTTACTTTGAAAAGAATGGAAAAATAGAGAATATAAGCGCAAATGAGTATAGTTATATAGACCATGGATACGCTATTACTGATTATAAAGCCCAAGGCCAGACTTCAAACAAAGTGATAGTCCTAGCCGATTCAAAAATGGCAAATATGAACTCCTTTTATGTCCAAATCACAAGAGCAAAAAATGATGTTAAAGTTTATACCGACTCTATAGAAGATTTATTGGAAAATGCAAGGACTACACAGGTAAAAACTTCTACTCTTGATTACTACTTCAAAGAGACAGAAGATCAAAGTCAGGAAGATGAAACTCAAACAAAAGAGCAATCACAAGAATCTCAAAATATGCAACAACCAATCAACCAAACCAATAATCAAACTGAAAATATAAAACAGCCTATGAATAATAAACAAGAAGACACAAAAGAGTCTATTGTAAAAAAACCTACACAAACAAAACCTAAAAAGATTAAAAGAGAGAGAATAAGTGAATCCGAATACACCCAGCTTAAAAACAGAACAAATGAAGAACTAAAACTTGCGGATCCGTCTCCTGTTTTAGCAGCGCTTAGTGTGGAGTACAAACAGCAGGGAAATAAATACATCTTTAAAGCAAGAGCAGAGGAGAGGACAGCAAGTGCAAATCTATACCTGGATAAAAACGGAGAGTGGAAATACAAAGATTTTGGGAGTGGACAGGGGGGAAGTATTGTAAATGTTGTTATAGATATAACTGCTATGAACTACAAAGACTCTTTGCAGTTTTGTTTAAGTAATACAAATTCAAGAGATTATCTGCAAGAAAGAATCGATGAGATAACAGACAGTGCAAACAGGCAAAAAGTTGATAATCAAGAACTGATAGAAAAGGTAAAAGAGCAAAGAGCAAAGAATCAGGCAAAAGCAAAAGAGAGCACCATAAATTCAAAAGTTATAAGCGTAACACACCTGTCTCAAAGAGCTATTAACTTTTTAAAAGACAGAGGCATAGAAAAAGTACCGCCTCATTTTTACGAAATCACTGGAAGCTATATAAAAGATGGAGAGGAAAAACAAAGACACGGGATTGGAATCCTAACAGGAGATCAAAGCAAAATCGATTTGAATAATCTTGAGAACTTAGGAGCTGATATCCACTTTTTTAAAAAGTTAGGCAACTTCAAGACACAAAGCTTTGGAGCAAAAGACATCACATTTATATCTGCAAATACAGATAAAGTAGCAATATTTGAAAGCAAGATGGATTATGCTGCTGCTTATTCTACACTTGATCTTGAAAATATAAATATATTAATCGCAAATGGTACCGGCAACTTTCACAAAATTGTGAATAGCATAAAGGAGAGAGATTTTAAAGATATCTACTTCTTTAACCAAAACGACAACCCAGGCAAAGAGTTTGTATTAAACATTGCAAAAGAGGTAGGCATAGATAAGTTTGCGGTGATTAAGTACAAAGTGGATGAAGAGAAAATGGATATAAACGACCTGGTAAAAAACAGAGTTGCTTTAAAAAGCAGGGTGGCAAAAATCAAACTAGATGAGTTTGAAAAAACAATTAAAAAAGGAGAAACACATGACAACAATAGAGGAAAAAAATCTGTTCGATTATTGGGATGCGATATCAAAGAATACGAAGCTGAGTGTAGAGGCATTGAGGGAGATATTGGATCTTTTAAAACCGCAAGAAACTCAGGAGGTAAGCGATGGAGAGAAGAGTTTAAAAGAGATATTATCAAGCATAGAAAGGAGATTAGCGAACTTGGAAGAGAAGTTAATCAAGTAAAAGAGTTTGAAAATACACTTTTGAGGGATTTAAGAGCTGCAAATCAAAGTAACTCAAAATCTCAAAATAAAGAGCAAAGAATAAGAAGGAGAAGATAGTGATAATTTTATCTAAATTTTTTAAAAAAAAGAGGAGTAATGAAATGTCAAGAACAGATGCAATTATAAAGATGAAAGGAGCGGATAAAGATACTGCTCCCATAAAGATTGGAGAAGAGCTTATATTCTCCTGGGATATAGATTTGAATCTAAAAGAGTTTAGTGATGAACAAATCGAAGAGTTCTATGATAAAGAGGCTGATGATGAGAAACACTAAGCAAAACAAGGCAGATGAGCTGATAGAAAAGGTAAATGAGAGGTTTGAAACACTTGTAAAAAATTTAGATTCCAAACAGAGCGAAGAGGAGATAAAAAACTATTTTAAATTTATGGGCAAGTTTCACAATTACTCTCTGAGAAACCAAATGCTGATAGCACTTGAGGCACAAAGCAGAGGAGCAACTGTAGAGCATGTGGCATCTTTTAAAACCTGGAGCATGTTAAAAAACAGTGAAGGCAAAAAAGCAAGTGTAAAAAAAGGAGAAAAAGGATTCTCTATTCTAGTACCGGTAACTTACATCAAATATGAGTTAGACAAAGATCGAAAATACATACTTGATGAAAGCGGTAAAAAGATTCCAAAACGAGATGAACACGGCAACATAGAAAAAGGCTTAAAATTTAAGGCTGGAACCGTGTTTGATGTGAACCAGACAACTGCAAAAGAGATAGAAGCATATAAAACACTTGATTACAGAACCAAAATACAAGTAAATGAATCATTGTTTGAAAAGCTGCAAAAAGGTGTAAGCGAAAAGTTTAATCTAAATGTATCGGTAGAACCGACAGGCAGTAGGGCAAAAGGATATTACAATTTTAAGGAAAATAAAATAGTAATCGATCCTGCATATTCTACAAGTGAAAAGATATCAACACTTTTTCATGAGCTTGGGCATCATCAAATACATGGCAAACAGCTTAAAGAAGGTGCTCTCAATTATGATAACCTTCATAAAGATAGGGGCGCAAGGGAGGGAGAAGCAGAATCATTCAGTTATATTCTCTCAGGCATGGCAGGTATTGAAAACAAGAGTGAGCTATATATCAAGACCTGGGGCAACAGTGCAAAAGATTTACAAGAGAGGTTTCAACTCATCACAGGTGCTGCACAAGAGGCAATAAAAACACTTGATTTGGAAAATATAATCTCTAACGAACAGCAAAACAGTATTGAAAAAGAGAATACACGAGAATTTGAAAGCACACTCTTAAAAGATTTAAGAGCTGCAAATAATGCGCAAAAGCAAGATAAACAAATAGAGATATCGAGGAGTTAGAAGTGGGACTTTTAATAAAACTACTTAAAACTCTTTTTGGTAAAAAAGCAGACTTTAAAGAGAAAGAAAATAGCGAAATTGTGAATATAGGTATAGATGGAGAAAACGAAGATGAAGAGCTGGAGTTTAAGGGCTTGGAAGTTGGACTTGAAAATTCTCATCTAAATACACTTACAAGGAGAAGATAATGAAACTAGATTTTAATGTTTTATTTGTCTTAGGACTGGCAAATTATGGGGCAGGCTATGGACTGCATGAAAGTTACAATATAAATATAGCAGCGGTTGTGCTGGTGCTGTTTGTTGTTGAATACTACATTTACAGGTACTTTTTTAGGCAATACAGAAATGTGAACGATCGAATGTACTACTTTGGAGCGTGGGAGATGGGTAGTTATCCTAACTTTTATTCCCAAACCGAGGGAAACAGGTGGACAAAGGCAAGTGTCGTAAAAAGAGGGATGAAAAACGGTGATCTGTTTTTGGATAAATTTAGATTTGATTGGAGCGTAAAGAAGTATTTTAAACTATTCTCTTTTAAGAAAAGATTGGAAAACTTTAGATGCAATACAAACTCAAAAGATATGATAAAAAGTGCGGTGGTGATTGGAGCTATGGGAAGTGGTAAAACAGAATTTTATAACTCAATTTTAGCTCAAAACAAATTTAAAAGATACCTTATAAACGATACAAAAGGAGATTTTACACAAAAATTCTACAATGAGAGAAGAGATATTATACTCAATCCCTATGACGAGAGAGGCAGTGCCTGGAATCCATTCGAGGAGGATAGCGATTTTATCGTAGAAATATTCATTGAAAATCTTTTTAATGCGATCGCCGGAGACAAGAAGGACTTTTTTAGTGGTAGCATGAAAGATAGATATATGGCTCTTTTTAACGAGATACACTATAAAAAAAGCTCTTTAAGTGCTGCGCAAAAACTTGATCTATTTGTAACTGAATTAAAAAAATACTTTAAAGAGGCAAGAGCAAGTGGAAGGACAAGCGAAGCTGATGTGGCCAGCACCATGAAACTTACTTTTGAATTTTTTGAATATTTGAATTTTTGTATCCAAAATGGTGTTAAAACTTTTACTATCAAAAAGTTCCTGGAAAGTGAGAATACAAAGCTTTTTATGCTTGTGAGAGAAGATCAGAAAAGTAAACTTATGCCTTTTTTTACAGGCTTTTTAGCTACATTTGTAGCAGTGCTTCTATCTCGACAAGATGATAAGGAGAATCTAACAGGTATAATCTTAGACGAGTACTTAAGCTTTGCGAAGAACCTTGATGTAAATACTCTTAATAATTTGCACACGCAAATAAGGAGTAAAGGGGGATGCCTGATATCGGGAACTCAATTTTTGCCCGAAAAAGATAATAAAGAGATAGCTCAAAATATCTTAAATAGTGCAAGATATTGGTTTATATTTGAAACGATTGATAATTTTACTCTTAAAAAAATAAATGAAACTATAGGAAGAGTAAGATACCAAAAGGAGAGTAAAGACAGAAAATCAAAAACATACAGAGTGGAGGAAAACGATTTAATTAACACATCCATAATGCAAAGTCTTGGTAAAAAGTTTGAGCATATAACTTTTGTAGCTACTAAAAAGATACTTTATAAAGGTTACACTCCTGTAGTAAATTTGGAAAAAAGGAATGAAAACTTTGTGAAGAGTGAAAATATCAAGAAATTTTACCAAAGTAAATAAATAGCAAATTGTGAATAGAGGTAAGAACATAAAAAAGGAGAAAAAAATGAAAAAATTAATGTTGATGCTTTTAGCATTCATGCCTCTATTCGCAGCTTATACAGGTGTTGTGCCTTGCAATATTGTTTATACGCAAAATGGTGTTACACTTATGAACGAGATAGGCAACACCAGGGCAGAGTGTACTCGTTTGCAAGACAAAAAAGCATATCTTATAAGCGCTAATAATGCGGCAGTAAACGGCGGCTGCGGGCTTGAAAGTAACGATTTAAGTCAGCTAAATTACAAAAATAATGTTTTAAAAGACGGATTACAAACCTTAAATCTAGATGCTTTTAGATTTGACAACTTTAACGATATAAGTGGCTTTAAGTGCCCTAAATATAGCACTTTACCTGCTGCAAAAAAAGGCATAAAAACTGAGGCAACTATCACAAATATTGACTTTTACACCGGTGATTATACTTGTGTCTATAACTTTTTAAATTCAAAAAGTTTTTATAAATTAAGATTAAATAATAAAAGTTGTAAATCTGCATTGAAAGCTAGCACAAACCAAATTCAAAATATTAATTCTATGGCAAATATAAATTTTACAGATTATGGTATTTATAATAATGATGATTTATCCGCATACAAAAGCAACGAAAAATATTCTATTTTTAATTTTAGCCAAAACATAAAAGATGTATATGATGAATTACAAAGCGGTATCGACTCTCTAAAAAGTGAAAGAAACAAGAAAAAAACCTTTATAGACATTAAAAATGATTTAGATTCTCACAAACATTTTCAATATACTCTGCCGAGTTTAATAACCGGTATCATCACAACCGATCCTGATTTCTTTCAAAATAGGGTTATCGGCGAAAATGGAGATTTGCAAATTAGACCTACACCTGCGATTTTTAGTAAGGATACCGGTGTGGCTTCTTTTGTGGATACAATTGACAGAAAACTATGGGGCTTTTACTATTACCTCATGAAAAACATGGGTACAGCGTTTGGAAACATAATCACATTAATTTTTGGATTAGGAACTATTGGTGTTTTTGGTTTTGCGTATATCAAAAAAACTGCTTTGATGCATAAACAAAACTCAGGCATGGAAGATTTTAATTTTTTGACAAAATTTTTAGGAGTTTTTGCAACTTTTACTTTTTTTGCAGCGCCTATTATACCTACTCATAGTACAATTCCCGACCAGTTTATCTATCACAATAATGGCGATGTGGCGGTGAGCAAAGATGTTTCTCACAATAGCACTCTGATAAAAACTTTTTTAAGATTTGTATTTCAAAAGGGCACATTTTGGGCAAACGAGGTGAACGATTATGGATATTACAGCTATTTAAAATATATCGAAAATAATTACGGAAATTTCAAAACCGACAATTTAACAAAAAATTACAAGGATAATGTCAGTGTACTTTTACAAAAGCAAGTACTCTTAAAAGAAAAAGTAAACTTTTTTGAGCAAACCTGCGGTTTTAACTATTACAGTGTGCTTGAAAATAATCAAGATTTGCCAAATTATTACGGAGGACAAACTAATGGAATTAATTTCTTAAAAGACAACCCATTAGGCTTTACAAAAGTAGATTATAACTTTTGCTCTACTCTTTATAGCCAAATTCAACAGCAAACAAAAGACAATTTACTAGACTATAGATTTACCCTGGATAGATACGACCAAATCGCCAATAAAATCGATGATATTAATCATTATGACCTAGAAAACATGAATAATTTCTTGACGGAAGCAGTTGGCTACAACAATAAACTAGGTTGGATGAGCGTCGCCCTTGTACCAAGCTTAACACAAATATTTGAAATCAAAGATATCTTGAAATATGCAGACAGTTACAATTCAAAAGCAAATGATAAGCTGGTCGGAACTATAGGCACGATGGATCAAAAGCAAAAAAATCTTATTAGAGACAAACAAAACGAGCTTTTTAAAGGCAATAGTAAAAAATCGTGGTGGACAAGTATTTGGGAGACTACAAAAGAAAAAGCAAAAGATGCCGGTCAATTTACACAAAATATGTTTAGCAGAGGCATGAATTATCTAAGTATAGGCAATGGCAATGTACTGGGCTGGACAGCAGCAAAAGCAATGTATTCCATTTTTCCTGGTTTTAGCGAAGTAAAAGATAGTGTAAAAAATAGTGGTATTGCTGCTATTTTTGCAAACGGGGTAAGTACAATAACAAGTAAAATTCCTGGTATAGGCGTAGTCACAAAATTAGCATCATTTGTAGGTAGTAGCAAGGATGCCGGTGGTATTTTAGTCTACTTAATCAATTATACATTATCAATTCTGCTTTATGGATTCTTGATTTCTACGCTTGCGCTAATGCTTATTACTGCTTTAATTATAATCAAAATTATTTACTATTTTGTGGAAATGATCGTTGCAGTTTTTGTATCTTTGGCGGTTATGCTTTGGAGTTTGGTTTTTGATAAAAACCAAGCATATAGCAGTGTTGGAGAGTTTTTTTATAAAGTTGTTTTACTTGCTTTTACTCCAATTACTATTGTCCTTAGTGTGTATGTTTATATTTTTTCTAAGGCGACACTGTATTGGCTTTATAGCATGCTTATGGAGGCGGTTTACCATATTTCGACTACAAGTGGGACTGATGTAAAGGGACATAGTCTGACCGGTGCTTTCACCCAGGTGCAAATTTACGCTATTTATAACTTGGGTGACATCATCTTAAGTTTTCTATCTATCTTTTTAGCGTACTCGATAATTTTTAGCTTCAATAGCTGGATGATGGATTATTTCGGGCACAAAGGACAAAATGGCCTTAAAAAAGGATTCGATCATGTGGCGGACGAGTTTAAGCAAAAAGCTTTGAGTAAAGCATAATTGTGAATATAGATAAGAAAACAAAAATAAGGACTTAAAATGAGAGAAGAAAGATTTGAAATATTCTTAAAAGATTACTACAGAGTTGGATACAATCCAACTCTTAATCCAATGAAACCGTTTTTATTTAATTCAAATGGGATTTTATTTGGTGGTTGGTACTATGGAGACAGTAATACAAATAATTATTACATCACATTGAAAAATGAGTATTATAAGGAACATATTGAGGCAATTGTTAAACAGGAGAATATTAAGGATCAAGATTTACTTAATACTACTTTTTCTTTAGTGATGTATGAGGGTGCTTGCAAAAAGAGTCTATACACTAAGGGGGAAGTATATTCTCAATATAGGCTAATTATTATTCATCCTACAAAGGTAAAGAGCGGTAAAATTTTAGAGTTTGAATATGTTCAAGACAAAAACTTAGAGAATAATATATTGTTACTCAAAAGCAAATATCTATACAGAGACATGGAAGAGTGTGCCAAAGATTTTGAAATGGTTAAGCTTTTTATAAATACTTTGGTTAAAAAATATAAGAACAAAAATTCTATTGATAATTTGAAGAAAATTTGTGCAGATCTTGAATTAAGCGAGCAAACACTTTTTTCATGGAAGAAGAAAAATCCAAAAGTATATGAAGCTATGATTAATGGACATTTTTATAAAAAAATTAGTGAAACAATTGATTGTCTTTCTTCAATACCTTCTATTCAAAAAGGCACTTGGAATTGTAGTCAATTGATGAGATATCCGGATGGAACAGAGTTGTAAAATGAAAAATGAGGAGGAAGAAATGGAAGAGACAACTAAAATAAAAAGAAAAACAACGAGGTGGGGAAGATATTTTCCGATCTCGTCCACTTTGGTGGATATGGTTTTTTTGACTAAGTTAACAAGCTGGACATCAGATTCGTTTAAATTTACGAAGGACTGGGGAAAAGTAGACAAAGAGTACGCAAATATGGCTCATGTAAATGCTTTGGGTGAGACTATGTGGTGGCTTCTGAAGATTGCTATTTGGGTATATTCTGCTTCTTTTGTGATTTTTGCTATGTTTTGGGAGCTACCTACAATAGCGACTTATGGAATGCTGAGAGATGCAAGCTTAAAAATATTTGGGAAATGGAATTGGTTTTTGAGAATCATAGCTATTTTTCTAACTCTTGGGATACTTGGGCTTTATATATTTTTTATTGGCAGCAATATGCCTAACCCTGATAGATTGGTTTAAAATTGTGAATAAAGATATAGATGAAAGGAGAAAAACATGTTAATGGGAAGAGATACAAATGGATATGAGCAGAGAGGAGTAAATATGAATGTTGAATGCGAAAAGGAGGAGAGAAAAGGTGTGAGACCTTCTATTCTTGATATGTTTGAAAAAGACATCATCCACTACTTGGAAATTGGCTTACCTACTAAATCTATTATGAAATTGGTAAATGATAGGTTTAATGAGCTAGGGATAAGAGAAGTGAGTGAAAGGGCTATGAGATATTACATAAATAACAGGATAAAAGCAAAATAATATAAGGACATAAAATGTTTAATGAAACCATTTTGCACAAACTAGCGAATCAAAAAGATGTAAAAAAGGAGATGTTTTTTGAGCACTTAGACCTAGGGGCAGATGTAAACCAGGTTGATTTAATGAAAGACTCTCCTATTGGCTTGCTTTTATACAATAAAAGAGAAGACATCGTGGAGGCTATTTTAGAAAAATATCCCAAAAGTGTAAATCCTTCTCTTTTCTTGAGAGATATTTTAAATATCTTGAATGAAAAAGAGAAGAAAAAACATCTAAAAATATTTCAAAATTTTATGAAAAAAAATGATCTTTACAATAATCCTACTAAAAAGTTTTCCGAGCAAGTTGTAAAAATAGGTAAACGAGCCGCAGAAGATGGGGAAAGCGGTTTAGTTATGGAACTGTTAAAAATACAAGTTACAAACAGGAGTAAGCTGTTTAAGGGTGTGTTTTCTGCTGCTTTTAAAACAGGAGATATAAAACTCGTAGAAAAGCTTTTTAATGAGCATAAAAATCAACTTCGGGTTGCTATTGAAAACGATGATGGCTTATTGCATCATGCGTGTAAAAACGGAGACTATTTTTTGACGATCTTTGCGTTAAAGCATTTTTCTTCAGATACCGAATATTTTATCTCAGGAGAAGAGCTGAAGGGGAGAAATGAGGTCTTAACCTATCCTCCTTTAAGTTGGGCTGTTTTTTCAAAAAATAAAAAAGTAATCTTTGAAATGGTTGATACGATATATGCTCAAGGCGTCCAAAAAATCAATTTTTTAGCTAACAATACAAAAGAAAAGCAATATGATCCTCTCGCTATAGCTCTACATAGTAGAGATTACGATATTTCTGAGTTTTTGCTGAACAATGGTTATTTTACTAATCAATATGTTTTTAAAAATTTACGAGAAGAGCGTGCAGAAGATGGTGCCAAATTGGAAATGCTGGCAACTATGAATACAGAGAGCACTTTTAAGGATATAACTCTTAAGAAAAACATGCCATTTTAGTTGTTTTTATTTTCTTTATAAAATTTATCTAGCAAATTTTCAAACTCATCTTCTTTGCTCTTCATTCTGCTTACAATCAAGGCTCTTTGAAAGGAATGGTAAATAGGGTCCTGCTCTTCTCTTAGTTCCATTACTTTTTTTTCATGCAAGCAAAAGATATCTTCTTCATTTTTAGCAAAAAAATCTGTTGGGATATTGTATTTTTGGGCAAACAAGGATAGGTACTTGTCTGGAATTTTGTCTCTTCTTTTCCATGCTTCGACGGCACTATGCGTTGTTTGGAGCAAGTCAGCAATTTCTTTGCTACCTTCAACATTTCCAATTATTTCAAAAATTTTTAAAATTTTTTTTGCACTTAATTGCATTTTTTTTAATTCCTTTTTGTATAATTAATTGACTTTTATGTAATATTATGGTACAATTACATATAATAAATAAACAAAATGTTTGTTTATTGTGTTATTATAGCTAAAAATCTTTAAATGAAGAAATCTTCAAAAAAATTTTTTTATAATATTTTTTTGTTTTAACCTCTAAAAATATTATAATACATACATAAAAAGTTAAAAACTAAACAAAAAAGGAGAAAAAATAAGTTTGCAGACCCAAGATTTGGCGATCCCACGGGTCTGCTTAGTCCGTCAGGGACTCTTAATTCTAGCATATTTTTGCTTTAAGAGTCCTTTAAGTTTATTTAAAGGATTAAAAATGTATACAACTTCGGAATTGATTATCAATTCAAAAAAGTTTACAAAAGTTGAAGATTTATATCTTAACTTCGACTTAATTTCAGATTTACTTAAGGAAGATGTGCAAAGAATTTGCTTGGCAAAAAATATTTTCTTTTCGGATTTTGACGCATCTTTTGCGACTTCGGTTGCTCAAACTCGGGCAACCCTCACTAAAAAGCACTTAAGAGCAATCAAGAAAAGATTTTTTGCATGCAAAAATTTAAAAAGTGCAATCAATTTTTTAATATCTCGAATATTAAATAATATGCTAAATGCGAATGATACAAAGCGTAAATTTGCATTTAAAGCCCCAAAATTCGCAAGTTTGGAAGATTATAACATAAGTAAAAGTTATAACATTGATACAGAAATCGAGTTAGAAAATTTGGAAAATACAGATAAAGAAATCATCAAACAAGGCTTAAAAAAGGTTTGGGAAGATGGCAAATTTGATGCAGATTTTGACCTTCAGGACTTGAAAGATTTATGTTCTAAATATAATATTAACTTATATAATGTGATTGATGAAAAAGAGCTAGAATTGCCGAATTTAGGCACTTATCAGCTTGAAAGCGGGTTGAAACAAGGGTTTTTTGTATTCTATTTTGATGAGGAGGCGGCAGCGTGATAAAAAATTATATAACCATTAATCAGGGCAATTTCATCAAAATCGGCGAATTGAGAAATATAAAAGTTGACGCAGTAGATGGAGTGCTGTTTGATTGGATACATACTTTTACAAATTCAGAAAAAGCACTCAAGAAACTTATAAATAATAAACTATATATCTGGGTAAGTTATAAAGCTATAAGGGAAGATAATCCGCTTGCGCACATTAACACAAACGATGTCGTGGGGCGAAGATTAAACAAATTGATAAAATTAGGATTGTTAGAAAAGTATTTTTCTAAAGAAGATGGCAGCAAAACTTTTTTTCATATCACAGAATTTGCATATAAATATTTATTAGAGGGGGTACGACTTGAAAGTAGTACCCTACCTACTCAAAAGTCGGAGGGGATACGACTTGAAAGTAGTACCCTACCTACTCAAAAGTCGGACAATAGTAAGTTAATAGATAGTTATAATAGTAAAAAAAATAAAGAATTTTCTTTTACTTTGCCAAAAAAAATGGAAATAGTGAATTTACCTGAAAAATATATAAATAGGCTAAAAGAATATATAAATAGTGAGAAAAAAACTATAACCTTCAAAGATTTTTATGATGCGTGTGCATCAAATGGGTATAAGTATATTAATTTTAAGATTGCCTATGATCGATGGGTTTTAAACCTTAAAAGAAAAAAATCCAGCCCTAAAAATACTAGAACTTCATGTTTTAAATCGGTACAAGAAAAAAATGAGGAATTTATAAATTCAATTTCAGATAAATATTTTGCTAAACAAGAATTTATCGATGCGGAGGTGGTAAGATGAAAAATGAGCAGCTAATTAAATATATTGCAAATTTTCTTGGTTTACAATTGGATAAGATAACCTTTTACAAAATCGTTCAAAAAACTTCAAATTTTGATTTGTTTGATTTTGTTGATTTTGTGGAGAACAACTTAAACAATGTCGCCTTAAATTTCAAAAAACCGCTTGAAAAGTTGGCAATGCATTGCAAGCTTTACGAGCAAGAGCTTAGAATGCAAAAAGAGCAAGAAATACAAACTGATGTTCAAAAACTAAATGATAAATTTAAAAAAATTAAAGTTCTTCTGGAAAATGAATTAAAGCAAGGCAGAAAACCAATGCTCGATGAAATAAAAAACAGCCATACTAAGCAGAATTATTTTACCAATTTTGAAATTTCAATTTTAGATCGTATTGGAGATGTAAAATATCTAATTACCCTAGCCAATTCGCATCAGCTCGAGGATAAAATAAGTAATTCGTTGCTTATTTCGCTTATGCCTGCTCAAAATACTGCCTTGCCGTTTGCGGCAAACGCTATCAAAAGGTTTTAAGATGTATGAAAACAACCCATTAAACCTAATTTTAGAAGAGATATTTGAATTAAAAAAACAGCTTCAAGTCTTTCTACCAGATCTGACGCAAGAGAAAGAAGTCATTCATTTTCTTGCTATAGATCGTCGCACCTTTAAAAAGTATCTCGACGAAGGTCGCCTAATCGAAGGAACTCATTATTATAACTCAAAAGATAAAAAAGTTTATATCCCAGACGCTATCATTGCGTTTAAAAAAGGAGGATGTCGCCCACCTGTCAGTAATCCTAAAGTTCAACAAGTCTTAAAAAGATTTGGGTTATGATTTTGGTTTAGTTTTTTATGTTATAATTAGATAATATGAATCAGAAATAAGGATTATCAAAAGTGAAAGAACTTCCGAGCAGACTCACGCCATCACCAATAGTATCAGCAGTTGTAGAGATGAGATTTTCTATTGATTTGCCAATTGACGCAGTTTTTGGTGCTTTTTATCCTCTGCTATCAAGAGATTTTTCTGAGTTAAAAAAATTACCAATTTTGCAAATACCTAGTGATATTAGAGAAAAAGACTCTGTACTTATTAATTCTCCTTATTATGAACTTACCAATTCAAAAGATGGCATATTAAAAATTTTGATTGGTCCAAAAGTTTTAATTGTAGCATTTAATAAAACAGAAGAAAATAATTATCCAGGGTGGATTGATTATATTGAAGAAAAAATACTAGATATTTATAAAAGAGTTTTTGATAGCCATATGATAAAATCCGTTCTAAGATTTGGCATAAGATATGTTAACTTTTTTGAAGATAATATATTTTATAACACAAATTTAGAAATTTTACAAGATAAACAAAATATTGCTTTAAGCGAAAAAATGCAAATATCACGAAGTTTTATAGAAGATGGTATCAATCATAATCTCATAGTTTCAAATAATGCAAATATTGTAATCAATAATAAAGTGAAATTCGGTTCGATTATAGATGTTGACTCATATATTGAAAAAGAATTTGAAAGTTTTGATTACAGAAAATATTTAGATAGTTATCATAAGGCTAATAAAAAGCAATTTTTTTCTTTACTAAAAAAGAAATATATTGATGATAAATTCAATGCTGTTTACAAAGGAGAACAATAAAATGGAATACAAATCATTTGTAGTTAATGCCACACTCTCTTTAGCAACAATATTAGTAGCAAACAACGGTATAAAAACTAGTGAACCATTAAAGCATTTATCTAGTGAGATTCTTAATTCCAGAATATATACAAATTCTCAAGATCTTAGTAGCACATATTCAGAAATTACCAATAGCGGTGAATATTCAATTATTGATGATGCCATGGCAGTTTTAAATTTTGCTAATGCTTTGATTGAGTCTAGCCAGCCCTTAGATAGCGACATATCTACGCTAATAGATGATAATATTATGGATTTATTAAGCTAAATGAATATTGATGAAATTGAAAAGTTTTTACCTCAATATTTATCCGACAAAGATCAAAAACAACTTTTTTCACAACTAAAAGATTTCCCAAAAAACATAGATGAACTTTATTCAGACAAAATAGATTTTAGTAATGGCATATTGCAAGCAGATATTGTTGATAATATACCATTTATAAGTTTACCAAATATTAATATCGTCTATACAAGAGTTCTTGTTTTATCAAATAGCTGTGATATTGATCCTGATAATAAGAGAGATATTTCACCATCTATTTCATATGTTCCAGTTATCACTTTAATAAATTTAAAAAAATTATTAATAAAAAGCAAGATATCAAAGAAAAGAGCTGATGAAGTTATTCAAAATATAAAGAGTCAAAAAATAACTACGATGTTTTATTTACCAAAAGGAGCCAACCTAGAGGAAGAAAGTATTGCTTTGTTTGAAAAAACATTGCATTGCAATAGAGATTATTTTTTAAAATTAGCAAAAAAAGACAATAGCATAAAAATAGCTTCATTGGGAAATTATGGTTTTTATATGTTTTTATTAAAACTATCCATTCACTACAACAGAATACACGAGGGCGTTAATCGTCATTAAATATTAGCTACTATCAGGAAATATATTCCATCTATATTTTTAGTTGCACTCAACAACCATAACGAAATAGATATCTAACGAGTTGGAGATTATAAATTCATGATATCCGCCTTCACAAGTCCTTTTTTACTTCATTTTGATGTTTATTTTTATTGTATCTAACCATTCTTTGAATGCTGATATATCTAAGTCAATAAATAGTGTGCCAAATATGTGCCAAAAAATGCTCAAAAATGATACATTTTAGCACTTTTTTAAACTTTTAAAAGTGTATTTAGCCCCTATATAGGGGCTAAATACACTAAAGTAAGGGTACTCATAATATATTCTCATTTTCACTTTTATTGCTCTAAAGCTCTATATTTTCAATTATCTTTAAACCAAAACCACTAAGACCAATAAATTCGCATCCTTTTATAGATGAGATTAATTTTATATTTTTTATGCCTAATTTGTTTAAAATTTGTGCTCCAACTCCATACTCTCTTATCTCTTTGCTAAAAACATTTTCATTTCCTATAAATACCAAAACACCACCATTTTCTTTTAGATAATCTAGAGCTTTAAGCATTCCATTGTATTTCTCACTATTTGCGAATAGTTCATCATCCCACATAATATTATGAAACTTGACAGCTGTTGTATCTTTTAACTCACCAAATTCATACACCGTATGATGGTTTCCTTCATGATCCACCATGTCTATTCTTCTTGTATCTGTACCCATAAAAGAGACTTTTGATGAAGATATCTCTCTAACTAACGACTCATGACCCATTCTGTATTCGACTATATCAGATATATAGACCATATTTATATCATTCTCTTCGCAAAATTGATCCAAATCAGCCCTTCTAGCCATAGTCCCATCATCTTTCATCACTTCGCAAATAACTGCTACATTGTTTAATCCGGCCAACTTACAAAGATCAACTGAGCCCTCTGTATGGCCTGTTCTGACGAGTGTACCACCTTTTTTTGCTATCAATGGAAATATATGACCAGGTCTAACCAAATCGCTAGGTTTACTAGTGCTATCTGCAAGTACTTTTATGGTCATATCGCGCTCATAAGCAGAAATGCCTGTTGTGCAAGTTGCGGCATCTACAGTCACAGTAAAAGCTGTTTCGTGCTGAGAGTTATTGTTTGCAACCATAGGAACCAAATCTAGCATATCTGAAATCTTCTTTGTCAAAGAGACACAAATGAGCCCTTTTGCCTTTGATGCCATAAAGTTAACTTTTTGGGGAGTAGAAAAAGTAGCAGCATAAACCAAATCTCCCTCGTTTTCTCTATCTTCATCATCTACCATCAAAACCATTTTTCCCTGTTTTATATCCTCAATCGCCCTTTCCACCCTGTTTTTAGACATAAAGTCCTCCAAATAAATTTTATTTCGTGAAATTGTACCATAATCCCTTGACAATTAAGATAAAAATGACTATAATTTCACCTCACAAATAGAGTGAAGTTTATCGCTGGGGTGTAGCCAAGCGGTAAGGCAACTGGTTTTGGTCCAGTCATCAGGGGTTCGAGTCCCTTCACCCCATCCACTCTTTTACATGTCGCGGGATAGAGCAGTTTGGTAGCTCGTCGGGCTCATAACCCGAAGGTCGTAGGTTCAAATCCTACTCCCGCAACCAATACTTTTTAGACAATATCGATATTTTTTATGATAACTTTTTCTTTTATCTATCTATTTCTTGAAAAGCAAAGTATATCGCTATGCCAATACCCATTACATCAAAATACATGTATTTTTCTCCTGCATACGCCATGACTACAAGTATTAATCCTCCTGCTAATGTCAAGGTCAATATTTTATTGTTCGAGACAATTCCCATCAAGTAAACAGGAATAAACAATAAAACGGCTAACACTAAAATACTTATATCCATGCTTCAACTCCTATATTTCCATTGTAATCTTTTAAAACTTATTTTTCTATTTACTTAAAAAAATAAACAGAGTATAATCCACAAAATAAAATTAGGAATTTTATGCTTAAAAATCTCTTTAAATCGCGTGTAGCTCTTTTGTATGTCTTGTCTATATCAATGATATTTTCGTTTTCTGCTTGGATGTCACTTCTAAATAACTTTGCAGTTGAAATTGGAAATTTCAATGGTAGTCAGATTGGTTTTTTGCAAAGTATAAGAGAGATACCGGGATTTTTATCTTTTGGTGTAATTTTTGTTTTGATTTTTGTTTCTCAGCAAAGACTAGCATACATCTCCATGCTTCTTCTTGGGGCAGGTGTTGCTTTTACAGGAGTGTTTCCTAGTACAACGGGGCTATATATCACAACTTTTATAATGTCTATAGGATTTCACTATCTAGCCACCATAAACCAATCCCTCTCTTTGCAATGGCTAGACAAAAAAACTGCTCCGGTAACTCTTGGCAAGATTACTGCCGCAAACTCTTTTACCAAAATGTTGGTTTTTATACTTATATTTTTCATGATGAAAAACTACAGTATCGAGTATAAAAGTGTGTATTTTATCTTTGGTGGTATTACTTTTGTTTTGGGAATTTTATCTTGGATTCTTTTTGAACATTTCAAAGATGATGTTCCGCAAGAAAATAAACTCGTGTTTAAAAAAGAGTATTGGTTATTTTATGTGCTTACTTTTTTCGCAGGTGCAAGACGACAGATATTTATAGTTTTTGCCACTTTTTTACTTGTTGAAAAATTCGGTGTTCACATAGAAAGCATGGTTACTCTACTTTTTGTAAACTCAATTTTAAATATATATTTAGCACCAAAAATAGGCAGATATATAGTAAGATTTGGTGAAAGATTGGCTTTGAGAATCGAATATATCGGCTTGATATTTATTTTCACATCGTACGCTTTTGTAAGTAATGTTCATATCGCTTATCTACTTTATATATTTGATCATCTACTTTTTTCCATGGCAATAGCACTAAAAACATATTTTCAAAAGATAGCAAATCCAAAAGATTTGGCAAGTGTGAGTGCTGTGAGTTTTACTATAAATCATATCGCAGCTGTATTTTTGCCTGTAGTTTTAGGTATACTTTGGCTAAAATCAAGTTCAATAGTTTTTATCATCGGCACTTTAATAGCAGTCTGCTCATTTGGATTATCATTTTTGATACCAAAAAACCCCGGCATAGGAAACGAAACAACACTAAAAAAGCATTATCAAAATTAAAATATAGAAAGGCCGGTCTTTGTAGTAAACAACTCTAACGCCTTTGTGCCCACAAGAGAATTACCTTTACTGTTTAACTCCGGTGACCAAACACAAACAGACATAAGCTCTGGAACCAGGGCAACTATACCACCTCCCACGCCACTTTTCCCAGGGAGCCCCACCCTAAATGCAAAATCACCTGATGCATCATAATGTCCACATGTAAGCATCAGTGAGTTGAGTCTTTTTGCCTGAGATTCACTCAAAAATCTTTTTTTTGTGATCGGGTCAACACCATGGTTTGCAAGAAACAAAACCGCTCTGCTAAGCTCTTTTGTACTCATAGAGATAGAGCACTGTTTAAAATATATACCCATCACATCTTTTGTATCATTTGATATATTTTTATAGCTTTTCATCATGTTTATTAAAGCTATATTTCTAAAACCTGATCTTGATTCTGAAATCGCAACCTCTTTGTCGTAATCTATCTTGCTATTATCGCTCACCTCCTTGATAAATTCAAGTATTTTTGAAAATGCTTCACCTGTATATATAGACTCCAATATATCGGTGACAACTATAGCTCCTGCATTTATAAAAGGATTTCTAGGTATGCCGTTTTCATACTCTAGTTGCACTAGTGAGTTAAATGGATTACCTGATGGCTCGTGATTCATTCGCTTAAAAAGCTCTTTTCCATATGCGGACAAAACCATAGCATAAGTAAAAATCTTTGAAATACTTTGAACAGAAAACCTACAATCTACCTCACCAACCCCATATACCCTACCATCAAAAAGTTGTAAACTCATAGCAAAATGATTAGAACCAACTCTTGCGAGAGCCGGAATGTAATCTGCTACCTTGCCCTTGCCAAAAAGAGGCTTAACCTCCTCTTTTATCTCTTCTAAAATCTTTTGATAATTCACTCTTTTTCCTCAATAAATTCCACTCTTAGCTCCTCATCATCAAAATCACTATATTTGATCTTGCTGTTTTTCAATGATTTTGTAGTTTTTGCACCAAGTGTTTTCAAATCCTCTACTTTTTTCATAAGATTTCCCCTTCCTGATGCAAATTGATTTTTTGCACTATCATAAGTATTGCTTACAGTTTGAATTTGATCGCCTATTTTTTTGAAACTATCTGCGAAAATCATCATCTTGTCATATAATTTTCCAGCTGCATCAAACATCTCGAGAGCATTTGATGTTGATTGTTCGCTTTGCCAATACAGATAGATAGTCCTTAAAGATACGGTCAAAGTGGATGGATTTACTATAGCTATATGTTTATTTAATGCATACTCATACAATCCTTGATCTTCCTGCAAAGCCAAAGCAAATGCCCCTTCTATGGGCACAAACATAAAAATATATTGGAGTGTTCCACTTTTGTATTGAGAATAGTCTTTGGAATCAAGTGTATCTATATGGTTTTTAAAAGCACTTACCACCGCTTTTGCCGCGATGTGCCTCTGTTCGTCATTGTCAGCTTTTATATATCTGTCATAATCATTTAGTGAAACTTTAGAATCAACTATGATATTTCTGTCCTGTGGGAGCTTGACGATAACATCAGGTCTTTTTATCTTGCCGTCTTCATCTCTATAACTTTCTTGTGTCTCATAATGCTTCCCTTTTATCAAACCTGAAAACTCCAAAACACTCTCCAAAATCATCTCTCCCCATCTTCCCTGAGTCTGCTTCTTTCCCTTAAGAGCTTCTGTCAAGCTTCTTGCCTCTTTTCCGATATCTACACTCATTTTTGTGATTTGTTCTATCTCTTTAGAAAGCTCGGCAAATTTTTTGGTACTATGCTCCTGCGAATACTCTACTTTTTGCTTAAATTCATCAAGGTTATTTTTAAATGGTTTCAAGAGATTTTCCAAAGATTTCATAGATGTATCATCAAATTTTTTCATCTTTTTATCAAGTAATTGCTGCATGATTTCATTTATCTTTAATTCTAGTTTTTTACTCTGTTCTTGAAGATCGTCTTTTAACTTTATGTTTCCTTCTTGCTGAGCTTCAAGTTGAGCCTTATGCCTTGAATTTTCTTCTTTTAAAGAGTATATTTCATCATGCATATCCTCTATCTTTTCGTTTGCATCTTTGAGTCTTAGTCTTTTTTCTTCAAGCCTTTCTTCATACTCTTGTTTTGTTTTTTTGATATCCTGCTCTAAGGTTTTAAGATTTATGATTAGTGAATGGTTTTCTATGCGAAGGTTATTGTTATCCTCTTTTTGTTTCTCATACTGCTGTGAAATATCTATGTATTTCTCTTCTATATCAGCTTTTACAGATAAAATATTGTCCAAATCTTTCTGTTTTTGAGCTATAAGTATATCTCTTTGTGAAACCATTTTTTTTTGAATTTCCAAAGCATCTTGTAGTTCATTTTTCTCTTTTTGAAACTCTTTTATACCCTGAGACAGTTCATCTTTAGTCCTATTTCTTATCGCAAAACCAAACCAAATAAGTGTAAAAATCACCAAAACCGGCAGTGATAACATCACTAGATTTACAATGTTTATCTCCATGCTATATCCCTATATATTTATTTTTATATTCATCAAGCTTTCTTATAATTGCCTTCTTGAGTTCATCAGGCTTCAAAACTAAAATATTTGGTAAATATTTCAATATGCTAGGAATGATATCCCTAAAATACTCATCACTAGTGCTCACATCATATCGAATGTATCTTTGAGAATCAACTAAAAGGTGCTCATCAGTCTTATGCCAAGAAGAAAAAAACCTAGCCCTATCTATATAGTCCTCTATATTTTCATGCACAAGCAGTTGAACTACTGTTGTGGGCTTTTCAAATGAAAAATACGCATTTATCATCTGCCCAATCCTTTTGTCTAGCTTTGAGAAATCATATCTGAATTCATCTTCCGATATATCAATATTTACAATTTTTGCAAGGGCAAAAGATTTTATTCTGTGAGAATCTTCTTGTTTTTCATCTTTATTTTCCTCAAAACCAACAAGGTACCAATAATACTCAATATTTAGAATTTTATGAGGATAAAAAACTCTCTTTGAATCGGTAAGTTGTATATTTAATTTTCTTTTTTCATCTATAGCCGCATGTATGAGAGCAAATTTTTCTTCCATTTTATTATCTATTTTTTCACTATTTTGTTGCCTCAAGATATAAGAGATAGTTCTTTTTCTATAATTTTTGACAATATTTACTGTACATTCGCAAAGCCCATTTCCCAACTTATTTTTGTTTCTAAGTATCGAGTTTAAAACAACTATCTCCTCAGGTTTTAGCAAAATTTTATCTAAAAAACCAATCTCAACAGCTATCCATCTCTTGGTGCTTGCATCATATCTTATGTCATTTTTGAAAAAATTCTCTCTTAAGGTTCTAAGATGCTCCCTAAAAGAGCTGGCACTAAAATTGTGTTTACCTTGCATCTGCGCAGTAGATACAGACTCACCTCTCGAGAGCATCTTCAAGATACCAGGCATCAACTCTTCAATCTTTTTAACCATAAAACTACCCCACATAAAACATTAGAGATATTATACAACAATTAACGACAAAAATTTCTATCACTATACTGCATATCTTAAATACCTTGTTTACTCTCTTCTCTCCGACATCATACATCAAAAAAGCGTAATTATAATTCAACGCTTATCCTTTAGAGAAAACGGCACAAAAACCTCCCCTGTATTTAGCATCTTTATCAGCTTATAGCCATCTAATTTTATAGCATTTTTATAGGTTGTCATACGGTTTAATTTTGAGTGTTTAAAAGTCTCATTTAGTCTCTGCTCAAATGCCTCTATGAAGAGTTTTTACCACTCTCATTTAGTAAAGCATAATTCAAACTTTTATCAAAATGCTTTGCCACTCGCAACTTTTTTCTGCCGACAAGTTCAAATATAGTTCTAAACACCAAAACAGGCTTAAAAACCTCGCTCAAATCCAAACTCAGACTAAATCTTGACTCGCCTGGTTCGTGCAAAAAGCTTATGGATTGATTTAGATGTGTCGCATATATCGCTGAGATTGTTTTGGTGTACAAAAGAGTATTTCCAAAGCTTATGAGTGCATTTATGGGGTTATCGGGAGGTCGCTTTACTCTTTTATTTATCACAAAATCTTCGGGCAAAAAAAATTTAAAACTGTCATAAAATCTCAACCAGATTCTGCCTTCTATGGACAAGATTTGCTTTATATACCTGCACAGAAAAAGTGGAGCATGCCTGTTTGGAATTGGAGTCTAACCCTCTCTCAATTGGCTATATTTTTTGAGGGAAGGCTAGATAGTGAGCTTAAAATTTAAGCTTAGGTGTGATAGGATTTCTCCTATCAGAATTTATGTGACACGGAATTTTGAACGCTCCCTGTTAATAGTGTTATTATAATTTTTAAAAGATGATATCTCATCACAGTTTACTCTATATATCATTTTACACACTCTATTAAAATAGTATCTTAAATATACTTACTACTGTCTTATAGTTTTTTTGATAAATATCGCATTTGAAATAATTTCTATCACAACTATCTTTAGGGCTGTCCTTAAGAGTTTTTTGTGTAAAATAACAACCATTTTAATGATTGATTTTACAAAAAAAGGAAAAAAATGTTAAAAATTTTACTCTCTCTTGGTTTGCTTATGGGTTCACTCTTTGCCAAAGAGACCCTTACTATATACACTTATGATTCATTTGCTGCCTCTTGGGGACCGGCTCCACTTATAAAGAAGGCTTTTGAGAAGAAGTATGATTGCAAACTCAAGTTTGTTGCGACCGATAGTGCTATCGGGGCTTTTAGAAAGGTGCAACTTGAGGGCAAAAATACCAAGGCGGACATAGTTTTGGGACTTGATACAAACACTGCTGAGTTAGCTCGCAAAAGCGGTCTTTTTGCAAAGCACCATACTGACACTTCTAAGCTTAGTTTGCCTATAAAATGGAATGACGATACATTTGTACCGTTTGATTATAGTTATTTTGCTTTTGTTTACGACTCAAATAAGCTTAAAAACGCTCCTACTTCCTTTGATGAGTTGGCAAATATGCCAAAAAATTTCAAAATCATCATAGAAGATCCCCGCAGTTCCACTCCCGGACTTGGGCTTCTTTTGTGGGTAAAAGCTACTTATGGAAACAAGGCTGGTGCATACTGGAAAAAGCTGGCACCTCATATACTCACCATCACAAAAGGCTGGTCTGAGGCTTACAATCTTTTTCTAAAAGGTGAAGCTGATATGGTGCTTTCATATACCACTTCTCCCGCTTATCATATCATCGAAGAGAAAAAATACAACTATAAAACCGCAAATTTCAAAGCTGGACACTATGCACAAATAGAGATAGCCGGGATGCTAAAGTCATCAAAACACAAAGATTTGGCAAATAAATTTCTAAACTTCATGCTAAGTGATGAATTTGCCAATATAATTCCCACTACAAACTGGTCATATCCTGTTGTCAAAACCAAAAAAGGTCTACCTAAAGCTTTTAGCCTACTTTATGTGCCTTCAAAAATGATTTTAATGAACGGCAAAACGGTAGAAAAAAATCGAAAAGCATATATCAACGAGTGGCTAAAAGCATTAGCTAGATAGATGTTAAAAGAGTATTGGAGATTTAAAGGCTCGCTGATACCAGGGCTTTTTGTCTCTTTTGCTCTGCTCACACTTGCGGTCTTGCTCTTTCTCACCCTTTTTGGTGCAACAGACGCAAATACAACAATCTTTGGAGCACTCAACCAAAGAGTTATAGGGCTTTTGAAATTTACACTTTTTCAAGCCACGCTTTCGACTCTCTTTTCAGCACTCTTAGGTACGCTTCTGGCTTGGAGTTTGGCTCATCAGCCTAGATTTTTCTCTCGTTCGCTTCTTATCGCCCTTTTCTCCTCTTCTTTGGTATTGCCGACTATCATCGTAGTGTTTGGGCTTATCACAATTTTAGGAAGAAACGGCTGGTTAAATCATCTCTCCAACTACCTTTTTCATCACTCATTTGAGGGCTTTTTGTATGGACTTAGCGGTATATTGATAGCTCACACTTACTTAAATGCTTCATTTGCGGCAAGGGGACTTTTGCATAGTTTTGAATCCATACCAAAAGAGAGGTACAAACTCGCAAAAAGCTTGGGTTTTTCTACTTTTAAGAGATTCGTAATTATAGAGTTTCCTGCTATAAAATCTACACTTTTTAGCATCTCTTCTACTATATTTTTACTCTGTTTTACCTCTTTTGCCATAGTTTTGATTTTAGGAGGAAATCCGAGCTACAATACACTAGAAGTCGCCATCTACGAGGCAGTAAAGCTTGATTTTAACATATCTTTTGCTCTGGAGTTGGCATTTGTGCAACTTAGTATATCGGTGATATTAGTCATCTTTTCTTCTAGCCTGAAAACAAGTGTTTCAAATATAAAAATGCAAGAGTCCGTTATACCTTGGAGGGATGCTTTTGGGGTAAGAGTATTGCAAAAAATCACCATCTTTATATCCGGTCTCTTTTTTATATTGCCATTGGTTGCTATATTTCATGATGGCATAACTGCTGATTTTACCCATATCATCAAATCAGTTGTCTTTATAAAATCTTTTTCTACTAGCATTATCATCGCTTCCATATCTTCTGTTATCACAGTTTTTTTCACACTCTTTCTTGCAAATTCTAAGAGAAATTTTGCTCTATATTATCGCATACCAAAAAGTGGAATCGGAAAATTACTAGCATTTCTTATCTCATTTTCAGGAACTCTGTATCTTGCTATTCCATCGCTTGTCTTAGGACTTGGTTTTTTTCTTCTTTCACAAAGATTTTTTGCTCCTGCGAATTTTTGGGCAACATTTGCACTTTTGAGTGCAAATATACTGATGTCTCTGCCTTTTTCACTCTCAGTTTTATACCCCTCTATGTTAAAGACAGCAAAAAGATATGATAAACTCTGTTTTAGTTTAGGTATAAGCGGATATGAGAGATGGAAGTATTGTGAATGGCCATATTTAAAAGAGTCCATAGGTTATGTTCTGGCTCTGTCTTTTTGCCTTTCACTCGGAGATTTAGGAGTCATATCGCTCTTTGGAAATCAAGACTTTTCTACACTTCCTTGGTATCTGTATGGACTCATGGGCTCATATAGAAACAGTGATGCTTCGGGGGTAGCACTTATACTGCTTGTGCTTGTTTTGAGCATCTTTATATTTGTACCAAAACTCTTCAAAGGAGACGGTTTTGCTAAAAATTGATAAACTGATTTATAACTATAAAAATGAAAACGAGTATAACTTTTCACTAGATGCCAAAAGAGGTGAGATAGTAGGCATAATCGGAGCAAGCGGCAATGGAAAATCCACCTTACTTGATCTTATAGCCGGTTTTCTAAAACCAACTAGTGGTACGATAACATTTGATGGAAAAAATCTAAGCAATCTTCCGCCTGAAAAGAGACCGATCACGATACTTTTTCAAAATTACAATCTTTTTGAACATTTAAGCGTAAAAAGAAATATACTTTTAGGCATAAATGACTCTTCCAAAAAAAGTGACTTACAAAAAGTAAGGCAAATTTTAGAAGAAGTCGGATTAAATGGCTTTGAAGATAAAAAAGCTTTAACTCTCTCAGGAGGTCAACAACAAAGAGTATCACTTGCTAGATCACTCTTAAGAGACAAGCCGATACTTTTGCTTGATGAACCCTTTAGCGGCCTTGATTTTGATACTAGAGTTCATATGTTAGAGCTCGTACAAAACATAACAAAAACAAAAGATATATGCACTCTGATGGTAACTCACGAGATTGATGATTGTAAAAAAATCGCAGATAAATCATACGAAGTAAAAAATGGAAAATTAACACTACTTTAGATATAATCCTACTTCAAAAAACTACAAAAAAGGAAAAAACAATGAGTTTAAAAACATACGACTACACGCCTGAAGAATTAAACAAGTTTCAGTGGGCTGTTATAAAAACAAAAGATGGCGAGATGAAAGTGAAACTTTATCCGCAAGAGACTCCAAATACGGTGGCAAACTTTGCTAGTTTGGTGAATGATGGTTTCTACAATGGATTGAATTTTCACAGAGTCATCCCTGGATTTGTTGCACAAGGCGGTTGCCCGCTTGGAACTGGTACAGGAGGTCCTGGCTGGAGCATAGCTTGTGAATGCGATAACCAAGCAAGCAAACACTCAAAAGGCAAACTATCCATGGCCCACGCAGGAAGAGACACAGGCGGAAGCCAGTTTTTCATCTGCTATGATAATTTACCTCACCTAGATGGCGTTCACACAGTATTTGGCGGCATAGAAGATGGCGACGAAGAGAGCATGAAAGTGCTTGACGCCATACAACAAGGCGATAAGATAGAGAGCATAGAGATAAAAGAGAGCTTATAACTAATCTTGAGTATTTATGATACTCGCTTTATATATAAATTTAATCTTAAATTATACCATTCTATCTAAATTTTACTAGAATATGGTATAATTTAAGTTAAAGTTAAGAATATAAAGAGGTGTATTTATCTCACTTAACCACTAACTCATTTTTTCCATATAAAAATTTAGTTTTTTTGCTATTGCCTCTTGTAGTGATGCAGGCTCTATAACTTTTATAAAAGGAATCCACTTCATGATAAGCTCTTCTAGTTCTCTTTCTTGTGTAACTTTAAATGAGAGTATTAAATTACCATTTTTTAGTTTTTCTACTATTTTTTGAGATTTGAGATGTTTCTTCATTTTAAAGAATGCTGCTTTGGAGCTATCCACTTCTAAAACGACATCTATGAGATGTTTTCTAAAATCTTGTGAATATCTAGAAAATGGGGTTTGCATAGATTTTATAAAGTCGTCAATATCGTAGTTCTTGTGAAATGTTTTTTTGGTGCTTGATACGCTTTTTATTTTTGAAACTCTAAATAATGAAAATTCATACTCTTTATTTTTTATCTCACAAGCAAGGTAGAAGTTTTCATTCATAAATATTATCTTATATGGCTGAACCTCTTGATTTAGTATTCCTTTGTCTGTCTCGTACTCTATTACTATGCATTTTTTTATTTTTATTACATTTTCTAAGCTCTTGAAGAGACTGAAGTTACTAAAAGCATTTTCAAATGGTTTGTTTTTAAATTCATAGATATTTTTTTGTTCGGCTATTTTGCTATTGATGATTTTCTTGTCACTTGGCTCTATATCTAATCTATCATATAAATTACTCTGTTGTGCTATATTAAATACTTGTACCATCAAGGAAAGATTTTTAGGATTTAGAAAGTTTTCAAAAGCTTTTTTGGTAACAGCCTTATAGCATCCTTTTTTTCCATTTATTCGGCTGAAAGCATCTGGAAATACTTCTTTTATAGCATCTAAATCTCTTCTTATAGTTTTTTCACTTTTGCCATACCATAGGTCTTGGGCTGCTAAAGCATCTATACATACAGTTTGACCGTCATTGAATCTTTTTAGTAGTTCTAGAACTCTTATTGTTTGATTTGTCATGGTAAATCTACCTTATAGTTTTTTCTTGAGTATGCTTTTTTGTTTTTTACTACTCTTGTCACTGGGTTAAATCCCCATGTTACTCTTTGCTTTTGTTTTGGGATTTTTAGTTTTATCTTTTTCATATATTTACTTTTTATTTAAATTTGGTAAAAGTATATATCTTCTTATGGACTTATTTTGTCTATTTTATTTTATATTCTACTCTTTTTGAGTTATATTTACAATGTATTTGACATTATAACTTAAACAAAAAAAATAGAGGTTCAAAAAGCAACTCTTTTCACACCAACCCTATGCGACTATTTTGGGATCGTATAGCATGAACTTTACTTATACCTTCTTCTTTTAGATAGCTTTTTCTTGTTTTTGAAGTATCTGATATATTGTCATTTTTGATACTTTCTATCTCTTTTGAGAGTTTAGCAGCAGTTATTTCACTCATCTCTTCAAAAATAGAATCAAACATATCTTTATCTAGCTTATAAGTATTTACCCATATATTTTTTGCTTCATTTATTTTCAAAGCTCTTAATTCAATAGAATCAAAAAGTCTGAGATCTCTAACAAGTGCTTTATCTATCTTGTGATATTCAAGGTTTGTTGAGATAAGTATTTTTGTTTTTTATGAAGTGAGTCCATCTGTAAAAGTTAGAATTTTTCTGATTATATCATTGTGAATTTTTTCTTCAGAAGAGGCTATGCTTTCATTTCTTTTTTGTAAGATATGATCCACATCATCTAAAATAAGTGCATGAAAATTATTTTGTCTAAGCTTTACCCAAAAACTCTCATCTGCTAGAACTTCGCTTGAAGCAGGTCTTGCTATCTTTATGACATTGCCATTTTTTATATATTTTTGATTTTCAATAAGATGTCTAATAAAGAGGGAGATAAGTTTTGATTTACCCAATCCAGGTTTTCCTGTGAGTTGAAGAATGGGTGCTTTGCTTTTTAGATATTGTTCAAACAGCAATTGAGTATCAAGATATGGAGAGTAAAAATCATTGATTGTATGCTCAAAAATATCTTTTTCAAAATACTCAATATTAGCGCTAACTTGACTAAACTGTGTTAATGCAAACGAATGGTACTCTATAACAAGTGTATCAAGTTTTGAAGCTTTATCTAAATTTATAACATACTTGTAATATTCATAGTAAGTATCTATATCTTTAGCAAAAATCTCAAAAAATACCTCGGATCTCTCTTGCTCGCTTTCTACTTTGTTTTGAGAAATAATAATCATAGCATCATCGTTAAAAGCAATATAATTCGTAAAACCACCTTCGAGTGTAAGGGTTTTATGAAATATAGAATCATCTATAATTTTTTTGATGGTAGGTTCTTGGATAGATATAAATTTATCTAAAGAAAAACTATATCTTGAAGTAATCCATTCGGCGAAAAGCCTTGTGCTTATGGCGTTATCTGCATTGACGATGGATGATGACATTGAAACTCCCTTTTTAGGAGACTGTAAATCTAACTATGTAAACCTTAAAAACTAGATTCATTTGATAAACTATCAAATGAATTATTTATAAGGATTTACACATGAGCTTAATCAACCACAAAGAGTTAAAAAAACAATTAGCATCAGGAGAGATAACATCTCT
>JALUBH010000006.1 GCA_027050775.1 Campylobacteraceae bacterium
AAGTTCTCGCACTCATTAATACTACTCCTGACATTTCTGTTATTCAAAGTAACTTAGATTTGTTTTATAAAATCATTGCTAAATTAGCTGGGGAAGAGATTGATGAAGTAGTTACAGTTGAAGAAAAACCAATGCAAGAAGAATTTTCACTTGAGTTTAAAGATGATGTCAATGATGTTATTGAAGAACCTATAAAAATTCAAGAACAAAAGCAGGAAGAAAAAGAGAATCAAGAAGAACTTTCACTCACATTTAAAGATGAGTCTCAAGAAATAATTCCAAAAGAAACTATTGAAATTAGCTATTCAAAAGAGAAGGTGGCAAATGAAATTGGGCTTGATATTGAAAGCTTCAAAGAGCTGTTTAATGATTATATTCATGAGACGAATATACTCATCAAAGAGATGCAAGATGCCACTGAAAACAACAACTTTGACCTCGTTAACTTTGAAGTAATGAAACTCAAAGGAATGAGTGAAAATATGAGAATAAATAGTTTTAATAGTGAGCTAGAAGCACTTACACACTCAAAAAATCAAGAAGAGTCACTCAAGCTCAGTCATAAAATTCAAGATATTGTAAAGCAATTATCAAAAGTGGGAGCTTAACAATGCAACTCAGCCTAAAAAATAGATTACGACTTATCAGCCTACTACCAATTGTTATTCTCTTCTTTGTAACAAGTTACTTTGTGTATACTTCATACGACAGTTATAAAGCTGCACAACTTTTACAAAATAAGCTCTCAACTAATAGAGAGCTCAATAACCTGCTTAACAATATATCTCGGGAAAGAGGTATGACCGTCATTTACCTTGGAAATTCTTCACCAAATACTCTTAAATCTTTGGTAAAACAGAGAAAGATTGTAGACATCTTGGCAAAAAAATATTTCCAAAGTATCAAAAATATTTCTGGCAAATTAAGTTCTGCTTTAAAAGAGATTCAACAATCTCGTCTATTAGTAGATGAGCATAAAATAAGTTTTGAAAATGTTTATCAAAATGTATACGCAAAGGCTCGAAATATTGCAATTGAAGAACTTGAAAAAATTACGAATGAGCAACTCGACACAAATATCAACGAATATGCAAACAAGTATATAGAATTTGTTCGAGCAAGTGCATATACTGCGGCAGAAAGGGACTACCTCTCATATACTATTGCTAAATCAACTCCTTTAGATGAAGAATCAATTAATAAATGGATTTCTCTTATTGCAAAAGCGGATGCCTTGGACTATGATACTTTAAAAAATAAAATGCTGGTATCAAAGCTCAATAATATCTTTAAAAATGAGGATGCAACAGAATTATTTGAAGATATAAATAGTCAAAGAGCTGCAATTTTAGTTGAAGCTGAGCAAGGGAAATATGATACAAACACGGGTGTTTGGTTTGCTATGCTTTCTGAAAAAATAAATATGATTTCTAACGCAGAAGAGATACTCCTTGAAACAATGGATACAAGAGCTATCACCATTAAAACAGATGCTCTGCAACTTCTCGCAATTACCTTTACAATTTGGCTTATTTCAGTCATTTTAGCAATTTTTGGATTTTTACTTTCTAATGAAATAGCTAGAAATATTCTTAACCTAGAAAATGTTTTAAAAAGAGTTGCTGATGACACAAATGACACTTCTCAAAAAAGAGAAATAAATCTTCACACTGCAAAAGGTACAGAAGAAGCCTATAATCTACTTGAACATATTATTGAGCAAACACGGCTTGATAAAGAAAGTGCGCAAGAAGCGAGTGAAGCAAAATCAATGTTCTTAGCGAATATGTCACATGAAATACGAACGCCACTTAATGGTATTGTTGGATTTACTGAACTTTTGAAAGATACAGGTCTTCAGGAAGAGCAAGCTGAATTTGTTGAAATTATTGAAAAAAGTTCTGAAAATCTTTTGGAAATCATCAATAATATTCTTGACCTTTCAAAAATTGAGAGTAATAAACTAGAGATTGAAGATATTATTTTTAATCCTATAGAAGAGTTTGAAAGTGCTGTTGAAGTCTACTCTGTTCGTGCTAGTGAAAAACAGATTGACTTAGGCTGTTTTATAGATC
>JALUBH010000007.1 GCA_027050775.1 Campylobacteraceae bacterium
AAACAATATTCATGCTTTTAAAGAACAAAACTAAATTTGATGAAAATTTAGCTTATGGTGTTTCTAAATGAAACTTTTAAATCTATGTTTTTTAGTTAGGTTTCTTTATAGTTGACTCCTTTTTTATTTTATTGTCATCTTTTCTAGGAGCAAAGCCCCTAAAAAATTCACACGCTACTAAAGCTTCACCTGTCGGTGAGAAATGCTTTTGTTGCTGAAATTTTAAAATAAAAAAGTGAAATAATTGTGAAGCTATTGAACTTCTTGTAAAAGGTATAGTTTTTCTATTTTAGTTTTCCAAAGATTTTATACTTATCCCAGTATTCGTCTATCGCCTTTTTCAAATCTTTTTCACTCAATGTGGTTCTTTTTTTTACTCCAAACCTTTTAAGAAGTGCGGGGTTTAAGATAGAGTTCTTTTTTTTTGGGTTTTGCAAGTAGAGTTTCATGGCATATTTTGTCTCTATAGCACTACTATATTTTAAAAGATAGCGGTAGAAAAATTTGTCTATCTTTATGGGCAGTTTACTATGGCAAGCTACGCAATTTTTTTGATATACCGAAGCATTCAAACCTAAAAATACTAAAGCCGATAATAGAAAAACTCTCACCATGAAACCTTTACGGAGGTAAATTCTTTAAAGATGGAGTCTATCTCTATCTTTAAACCCTCTTCTTGAGCTATTTTACTCACTATGCTAAGCCCTATGCCAAAGCCACCCACACTTTTATCTGCCCTCTCATATCTTTTGAAGATTTGATTCAACTTCTCCTTTGGTATGCCTCGTCCACTATCTTTTATATAAAAATATCTCTTTTTTAAAACCACTTCTATAGTGCCTCTCATCTTATTGTACTTGATAGCATTTGAAAAAAGATTGTCTATGAGTTTTGTTAGTCTATTTTTATCTGCCAAGAGAACTGCCCCATCTTTTAAATCCAACTTTAAAGTTATCTTTTTAGATTCCAAAAAGAGTGAAAAATACTCTGCTCTCTCTTGCAATAATGATTTTAAATCCAACTTTTCCTTTTTTCTCTCTACTGTATTTGAGAGCGTCAAAAATACTAAATCTTGATATAAGTTTGATATGGTTTTTGCCCCTATTTTTATCCGATTGAGTCTTTTTTGCAATCTCTCATCAACCTCTATATTTTCACTTAGTTCTATGTTTGATAGGATTGTACTCACAGGTGTATTTAGTTCATGGGTTGTGTCTTTTATAAACCTATCAAGTAAAGACAAAGCCTCTCGCATCGGCTTTAACAATAGATACAAAAGAAAGTACCCCATCAAAAGCATGGCGAACAATACAATTCCACCATAAATCACTAGATTTTTATATGTATGTTTTTTCCAAACCCCACTATCTTTGACCTCTATAACAACATATTTTGTTCCCAAATAGTAATACTCTAACTCTTTTACATAGTATATATTTCCATTTTGCAAATAGATATCTTCATTCAAATCCACTTTGTTGCTATCTAATAATGAAAAAATCTTAGTATAAACGCTATCGTAAATCCCTGATTTGAATCTTTTGTCTCTTGGATAGATTCTGGGAACCGTATCGAAATTTACATGTAGGTATTTTAGTTTTTTTATCTCGTCACTTGCATATTTTGAGAGTTTTAGTCTCTTATCTTTGAGCATCAAATCTTTTTGGGTATTGAAGTAAGCTATAGACATAAACGACAAAAGAAGTATTATAAAAAATGAGTATAGTATAAAAAATGAAAAAAGGGTCTTCTTTTCACTCTGTCGTAAATTTATATCCCAGCTTTTTAACACTGATTATTCTCTCTTTTCCTAGCAATTTTCGCAGGTTTTTTATATATGTCCGAAGTGCGCTATCGCTACTAACCTCATCATAACTCCAAAGAGTATCATATATGACATCATGAGATATTATCTCATCTTTTCTCTGCAAAAAGAGCTTTAATAGCAGAGCTTCTTTGTTTTGTATTCTGATGACTTCTCCACTAATAACTAACTCATTTGTTAGCATATTATACTCTATCTCATTAGAGATTTTTATCAACTCTTCGTTTATATGAGAAAACTCTCTTTTAAGCAGAGTTTGAACCCTAAAAAGCAACTCTTTTAATTCAAAAGGTTTTTTTAGGTAATCATCACAACCACTCTCGTATCCAATCTCTAAATCATCTATCGAATTTAGAGATGTTACAAAGATAGCAGGCACACTATCATCATTTTTTCTAGCTCTTTCTAAAAGCTCAAAGCCGTTTGTGCCGGGAACATTTACATCTAACAAATACAGATCAAAACTCTTCTCATACATCAATTCTTCAGCCTCATCCCCGTCAAAGGCAGACTCGACACTATACCCCTCATCCTCTAAAAATTCGGCAATGGTCTCATTTAGACTTACATCATCTTCTAAAAGAAAGATTTTTGCTTTTTTTGGCATTATTTTCTCTTTTTCTTTAAATTTTTTATATATAATATTCGCTGTTTTCTACTCATAGTCCCAACTCTTTTCCCAAGTTCTCTCTCAAAAGCCTTTTGATTTTTTGCAGGCACATAGCCTATCATAGCCAAAAGTTCCTCTGTACTCATAATAGAATAGTTAACTTTTGCAAACAGAGCCACTACAAATATAAAAACAAACAGTATCGCTTTCATCTTCTTTCCTACCCCTCTTGCACCATGACTTCAAGATATGCACAAATATGACCTACAACATAGCTCAATATCTTTTCATCATCTTTACTGAAACCTGAGCTTCCATCTGTTTTATTTATGAGCTGTATAACACCTAACACATTTTCATCATATCCTATGATTGGCATAGCAAGTACTGATTTTGTTGTATAACCACTACCCATATCGACGCTGGCGTTAAAGTTTTTATCATTTTGAATATCGTTTATTATTATATTTTTTTTTCCCTTATACACTTCACCTGCTAAACCTCTGTCATCCGGAACCTCGATATAACTCACTCCATCTATATACACAGACCACATACTCTTAGTATTTTTATCGTGTAAAAATAGAGTAAACCTATCGACTTTCAGTATATCTTTGATTGTATCAGATATGAGTTTGATTCTTTTTGCAAAATCATTTTCAAGTACAATCTTTTTATTTAATTCTAATAGTCTGTTTAGTCTTCTTTCACTAATCTCTTTAGCCATAATACCACTTCTTTACTAAATGTTTTTATTATACTGTTATAAGCTTTTACAGCACCAGGCGCATCTATGGTAGCGCACTTTTTTCTATATAGAAAATCTTTGGAACCTATGAGTTTTGATGTTTTAGCATCTATCAAATATAGTCTTATTTCAAATTCAACATTTGCACTCTTTTTTTGCACATGTTGAACAGCGTTGATAATCTCGCCCTCCAAGACAAAATTTGCTCTTGCCTTTGAGTAAACACTAAATACACTCTTAAAAAGACCGCTTTTATACAATGTATCTACAATATCCCGCTCTATCATACTTGAAAAATTTTGATTCCAACTAGAGTATAGGTATGAATTTGTTTTAAGTGACTTTCTTTGATACCATATCTTGCTACCAAGCAAAATAACAGGTGATTTAAATCTTGATACTTTCAGTATCTTGTGTGATTTTGTTTTTACAGATATCTTTGCTCCATTGTCTATATCATACTCTACAATTGGCTTTGAGATATCTTTTATGGAACATCCTGCCATAAAAAATATCAATATCGTAGATATCAATGCTCTATTCATTACTCTCTCCCGGTCCTGGAATTTTTGCTGTACTCTTATAGAGTAAATCACTTGGACTGTTTTTGATTTCACTCACAGTCTCATCAAGTTTCAAAGACAGATTTCTGAGTGAGATTGCAGTTTCATTTAAAATCTGCATATTCTGCTCAACTATATCTGCAAAACTAAATTCTCCGTTTTTCAACTCTTTTTGCATATTATCAAAAAATATTTTAGTAGAATCACTTGCTGCACCGGCTTTATCACTCATCTTACCCAATTTGTTAAACGAAGGGATCAAAGTATTTTCAAAATTTTTCGTATGCTCTAAAAGTTTCTTACCGTCTTTAGAAAAGCTACCTATATTTTGTGTGATGATAGCCAAATCTTTTTCTATGTTTTTCTTTAAATCTCCTATTTGAACAAACATTTGTGTTATTTTATACTTATTGTCATCTATATACTTTGTTGTCTTAGAGAGATTTGTGATAATACTGTTGACATTGTTTATATTTTTATTACTTAAGATAGTATCAATTTTCTGCAATACACCATTTATTTTTGCAGTTATGGCTTCACTACTGTCAAATAAAGATGCCATAATCGATTTTTTGGATTTTATCGTCTCTATCTCACCTTTTTTGCTAACAATCAAGGGTGAGTTTTTACTTCCGCCTTGCAACTCTACATATTTTAAGCCTGTTATTCCCTGCGTATCTAGTACTGCGTAAGTATCTTTCTTGATAGGTGTTCCTTTTTTTATTTCAAGCAAAATTGCAACTTCTTCACTATTTTTTTTATTTATGGATATCTGTTTAACCTTACCAACTTCAACACCTCTATATTTCACAGGAGACTCAACACTCAATCCTGAGACTGATTCTGTAAAATAAGTGTAATAATAATCTTGCTTGTCTGCCTCATCTCCATATTTTGCCAACCAGTACAAAAATGAAAACAGTGACAAGGTCAGTATGATAACAAAGGAACCCACCACTATATAGCTAAGTCTTTTTTCCATATAATTTCCTTACTCTCTATCTAGTTTTAAAAATTCTTGTATCGCATAATGCTTGAACTCTTTTGCCTCTTTGAGTGTTCCTTCAAAAAGTATCTTTTTTTCAAATATTATGCAAAATCTATCAAGCACATGCTCTATCGTATGAAGATCATGAGTTACTATTACCACAGTCAATTTTAAAAGCGTAGCTAACTCTTTTATGAGCCTGTCAAAATTTTCAGCCCCCACAGGATCTAGTCCACTAGTCGGTTCATCCAAAAAAAGTATCTTTGGATCCATAGCAAGTGCTCTAGCAAGTGCCGCTCTTTTTTTCATACCTCCGCTTAATTCACTTGGAAAAAGATATGTTGCCTCTTTTTTAAGCCCTGACATTTTCAATTTGCTCAGGGCTATATCTTCTATTAACTCTTTAGGCAAATCTGTATATTCTATGAGCGGAATGGATACATTTTCCAAAATATTTAAAGATGAATATAGTGCTCCAAACTGAAATAAAACAGACCAATTTTTCTTTAGCTCTACTGCTTCACTATGCGAAATCTTATCTATTTTTTTTCCAAGAATTTCTATCGAACCGGACTTGAATTTTTGTAACATTATCATTTCACGCAAAATTGTTGTTTTTCCAGAACCACTTCCCCCAAGGATACCATAAATTTCGCCCTCTTTTACCTCCAGCGAGATTTTATCATGTACCACTTTTTTTCCAAATTGTGTTACGACATCTTTTACTTTTATTATAGTTTCACTCAAATTCCTATCTCCGTCAAAACCACTGATATCAAAGCATTACAAGCTATCACCCAAAATATCGCATTTACAACACTAATTGTTGTGTATTTACCTATACTCTCCGTACTTCCGGTAACCTGAAAACCTCTAAAACAACCGATAGTTGCTATAAGTAGACCAAAAAACGGCGCTTTAAACAAGCCTATAAGTATATGCTTGAGTGCAACCACATCTCTACCTCTTTGTATAAACTCAGAGTAAGATATGCCCAAACTTGTTTTCGAGACTATCATTCCTCCAAAAACTCCAACAATATCGGCAAAAAATACTATCAACGGCATGGCGATAACAAGAGCAAAAATACGAGGTAAAACAAGATATACAATCGGATTAAAACCCATGGAGCGCATAGCATCAATCTCTTCTGTTATCTTCATGGTACCTATCTCGGCAGCATAGGCAGAGGCGCTTCTTCCAGCTATAACTATAGCAGCTATCAAGGGGGCAAGTTCTCTGAACATTGAAATTGAAATCATATCGACGATAAATATATTTGCACCAAATTTTGCTAACTGTTCAGCACTTTGATAAGCTATAACCAAACCTACCAAAAATGATGTCAAAGCAACTATGGGCAGGGCTTGGGCACCTGATCTTTCTATGTGAGCAGCTGTCGCTTTATATCTAAACTGCCAAGGATGCACTAAAACTCTAAAAAATTGTAATACAGTCTCCCCTAAAAAGGACAAAAAAAACAAAAAAGAATCAAATGAATCAACGAAATACTTCCCTGTCTTGATGATAGGTGAAACAAAAATATTCTCTTTTGGTTCTTTTATATTTGATTTTTGCCTCAAATTTTTTCTTGCAAAAAGCATCATACTCTTGAAATCGGCACTCATACCGGTAATCACAACCGAGGCTCTATTTTCGCAAAAGGTGGCACTCAAATCAGCAAGCAAAAGAGCGCCTGCATAATCTAATGAAATCATATCAAAGCAGTCTATCTTCAAAAGCATAAACTTCTTATTTTTGATTTTTTTGATTTTAGGGTAAATCGATTTAATACTGTTTTTGTCAAGTTTATCGTAAATCTTGATACTACACTGCTTATCAGCTTCTTCTGTTATGCTAAAACTACTCATGGGGATATTATATATGATTACTTATAATTTTGACTTAAACTAATCAAGTTGAGTATAATTATTTTTTTCTAAACTTAAGTAAATAATAAATATTTTAACTATATAAACAAATTCAAAAGCCCTAAAGATAGGGCTTTAAGACAATTTTTACCCTTTTTAGAAGTGTTTCGTTTCTACACACTATTGTATTTTATAATTATTATTATGTATAAGATATGTACTTTACTGTACTTGTAATCTTTTTTATCTTAATATACTATAAATTATATTAGGAGGAGAAGAGAGGTGTCGTTTAAAATAACAAAGATGATGGACTTAGATTCCATCGATTATTTAGTTGATGTTGAAGCACCTGAAGTTGCCGAAAGATTTCATCCCGGACAATTTGTAATGCTTATGACTAAAAAAGAAGGTGAGAGAATACCAATGTCTGTCATGAAAGTAGATAACGGTAAAATCAGTATGTTTATTAGAAAACTCGGAAAAACATCAAAAGAGCTAAGAGATGGAATTACAAGCTTTGAAAATGTCATAGGTCCCCTAGGAAACGGTATAGAAGAGAAAGCATATGGAACTGTTGTGGTGGTATCGGATGCTGTTTGCGGACACGCAGAAAATTATGCTATTTGTGATGTACTAGGCAAGATTGAAGGCAACAATATCATCTCTATTCAAACATTTTCTAGCAAAAAAGAGATTTATCCCGATGAATTTCTTACGAAAAAGATAGCTGATAGACATTTTATAACCACCGAAGACGGCTCTTTTGGAGACCACGGTAGTTACATCGTCACTCTCAAACGACTTATAAACAATGGAGTAAAGATAGACTATGTATTTGGGGGAGGAAAACTTCCTACCATGAAAGCAGTATCTACTCTTTTGGCCATAAATAATATAGACAACCTTTTTACAACAAGACAAATGATGGTTGATGGTTCCGGCATGTGCGGATCTTGTAGAGTATATATAGATGGAGAGATGAAACTCTCTTGTATAGACGGCCCCATGTTTGATAGCAGAAAAATAAACTGGACAAGAGCTATGAAGAGATATGGAATGTTTAAAAAAGAAGAAACAATAGCAAACGAATACTACGATGCTCATAAAGGAGGATGCGGACAATGCCAAAAATAAAACCTAGAGTTCCGATGGGAGAACAGCCTCCGTTGCAACGAATAAAAAACTTTAAGTCAGTACCGTATGGCTACACAGAAGATGAGGCAGTAGAAGAGGCAGAGAGATGTATACAGTGTAAAAAACCCAAGTGTGAGCCTGCATGCCCAGTAAATATAGGCATCAAGGAGATGAATCTTTTAATAGCTCAAAGAAAATTTAAAGAGGCATATCTTTTAGTAAAAGATGACAACACTTTTCCAGCTTGCTCAGGTAGAGTTTGCCCTCAAGAAAAACAGTGTGAGGGTGATTGTATATTAAAAAAATTCGATGAACCTATTGCTATAGGAAAATTAGAGGCTTTTATAGCAGACTGGGGAACACAGCATAAAGTAGAAGTAGAAGAGATTATTGCTAACAATGAAGATAAACATGTAGCCATCGTAGGTTCCGGTCCGGCAGGATTGGCTTGTGCTGCTGAATGTAGAAAATATGGATATGCAGTAACTATATATGAGACGCTACATAAAGCAGGAGGTGTACTCCAATATGGTATCCCTGAATTTAGACTTCCTAAAGATATAGTTGATGATGAAGTTAAAAAATTAGAAGACATGGGTGTTAAAATAAAGCTAAATCACACAGTAGGCCAAAATATATATTATTATGAATTAGTCTCTCAAAATGATGCTGTATTTTTAGCTATGGGGGCAGGTGCTCCAAAATTTATGGGTATACAAGGAGAAAATCCACTTGATGGTGTTTACTCTTCAAACGAATTTCTAATCCGAGCAAATTTGATGAAAGCATATAAATTTCCAGAGTGGGACACTCCTATTGATGTAGGCAAAAAAGTCGCGGTACTAGGGGCCGGTAATGTTGCTATGGATGCTGCTAGAACTGCCTTGAGATTAGGAGCAGAAGAGGTGCATATCATATATCGAAGGACAAAAGAGTATGCACCGGCTCGAGAAGAGGAGCTACATCACGCACTCGAAGAGGGAATTATCTTTCATGAGTTGGTAAATCCTATTAGATTTCATGGTAATGATGATGGTTTTATAGATTATATGGAACTTGTAAAAATGGAGCTTATAGAAGACAAAAAAGGAAAATTAAATCCTACTCCTGTAGAGGGTAGTAACTTCTATATGGGAATCGATACGGTGATTGAAGCTCTAGGAACTGTACCAAATAGACTTTTCTTAGATCGCGCTCCAGAGATAAAAAAAGATAAAAGAGGCGTTATCATAGTAGACGAAAACCATATGACAAGCGTGGAAGGAACTTTTGCAGGCGGTGATGCCGCAAGTGGAGCAGCCACGGTTATAAAAGCGTTAGGTGAAGGAAAAAATGCAGCAAAATCGATACATGCATACATAAGCTCGCTCGACGATTAATTAATATTACCTCCTAAATAGATCGGGGGAAGTTATGTCTCAAAGCCTAGCTTCTCCCGATAAAACCATATTTTTGCTAGTTATGCTATAATTTTAAGTAATTGACTTTGGTCAATAAAGTACCTAACTAAAAGGCGTATATATGAATATGATAGAGGGATTTATAAAAAAAGAGTCAACTGCCGGTGTGCTGTTAATCATCGTAACCATTATCGCAATTTTACTCGAAAACAGCAGTCTGTCACCCATTTACAATAGCATTTTGCACACTCATGTTGAGATAAGATTTGGTAATTTGCAGATTGCAAAACCATTTTTACTATGGGTAAACGATGGCATGATGGCAGTATTTTTCTTTCTGATTGGACTTGAAGTCAAAAGAGAGGTTTTAGAAGGTCATCTCTCATCTTTAAAACAAGTTGCACTACCGGCTATCGCAGCATTAGGTGGCATGATGATTCCAGCTCTGATATTTGCTCTTATAAACCAAGATCACTCTTTTGCTATAAAAGGGTGGGCAATACCTACTGCGACTGACATAGCATTTGCATTAGGCATACTGTCTTTGCTAGGAAACAGAGTACCGGTATCACTAAAGCTCTTCTTGATGGCACTCGCTATCATAGATGACTTGGGTGCTATCGTTATAATCGCACTTTTTTATACAGCTGATTTATCAACCGTGTCAATCACAATCTCCTTCATATGTTTAGTTATACTTTTTATCATGAACAAAATAGGAGTGACAAGAAAAACAGCATTTATCTTAGTTGGAACGATACTTTGGGTGAGTGTTCTAAAATCTGGCGTACATGCTACTCTAGCCGGTGTGGCTTTAGCCTTTATGATACCTTTAAACTCAACCGATAAAGATGGAAGAAAATTCTCTATGGCCAAAGAGATGGAACATGATTTGCACTATTGGGTCGCATTTTTGATTTTGCCTCTTTTTGCATTTGTAAATGCAGGAGTTGATCTCAAAGGTATATCTCTTGATGATATGCTAGGTACCGTTCCCATGGGTATTATGCTTGGTCTTTTCATAGGTAAACAAGCGGGTGTGTTTGGCTTTAGCTGGTTGGCTATAAAATTTAAAATTGCCTCTTTGCCACAAGATAGTAGTTGGATACAGCTATATGGCGTGGCAGTTTTAACCGGTATCGGTTTTACTATGAGTCTTTTTATTGACTCTTTGGCATATGATGATACGCAAATCTACCATTATGCTGATAAATTGGCCATACTTATAGGATCATTTTTATCTGGCATAGTTGGTTATCTAATTTTAAGATTTTCAAAAAAAAGTGTGCAAAATCAGCACTAGCAAAAGTGGGTATAGTCTTTATACCCACTTTTTAACCTTTTAATACCCTCTTTTATCTCGTTACAAGTTGCAACTATAAATGTCGTAGTCCAATCAATCATGGAAGCAAATAGTGAAATATCAAATAATGCGCACGATATCCATCGTATTGCCGATGTATCTGCTCATTTACAAGAGCAAACCTCAGAGATATCAAGTGTGATTCATAAAGCTATCTCAGATGCAAATCAAACGGTGAATGATTTTGCAGATACCTCAAAGAGGGTCCAAGAAATTGTTGCTAAAATTGATGAAATAAATAACATATCAAAAAACAATGTAAATAGTGTCGAAAATGTATCTCAAGCTGCCAAACACTTACACTCTATGACAGAAAAATTAAATAATGAGTTAGATGAATTTCAGTCATAGCTTCTAGGTTTTAACACTGTCTCTAGATTTCTAAAGCGTTAGTTTTTTGATTGCAAATGATGCGAGAGTTAGGCCAAAACTACCTGTAACTCCCACAAAACTTCCTAACTCTTTACATTTTGGTGGTTCAGGTGAAAAAACTACATCAAAATCTTTTTTAAAGTGGCTTTTTTTCAGCTCATACCTGAATTTTTTTGCAAGCCCATCTCCGTGGGTTTTCCAAACTGAAGAGATTTGTAGTAAAGTGGGGTCTGTTTTTTTGGCTCCGCCCATTGAGCTTATAAGTTTGTGTGAGCATTTGTGAGCGATGGCAACTTTAGCACTCATATCGTCAATAGCATCAATCACTAAATCAAATCCATTAAAATCAAATCCATCTACCCAATCAGGCGTAACCTCTACATGTAGAGCCTCTATCCCATCATATATCTTAGCCATCACATCGACTTTGATTCCGCCTATGTTTTCACTGCCTATTTGTCTGTTTTGATTTGTCACTTCAAAAGTATCAAAGTCTATAATAGTGATATTTTTGACTCCCGTTCGCCAAAGTGCATCCAAGCAAAATCCACCGACTCCCCCAACTCCAAGCAGTAGGATATTTGCATTTTGTATCTTGGCAAAATCATCCCCAAAAAGGAGTCTGCACCTGTCAAATCTATCCATTTATCCACTCATCTAGTTTTTCTATATCTTCACGAGCAGTCATATCGAGCTTTATGGGAGTAATTGAGACAAATCCATCTGCGATAACACTCAAATCACAATCTTTAGTGGGATTTTCTTTGTGCCTAAGTGCGTGAGTTCCAAGCCAATAATACTCTTCTCCTCTTGGATTCCTATGCAGGTGGGCATCATTGCCATATACTCTATATCCGGCTTTTGTGATTTTATAGCCCTTGAATTCTTTTGTAAAAGGGATATTTATATTTAGAAATTTTCTCTCCCCAAGCGGAAAATCGTCATCAAAAATCTTTTTGACGATATCGTATATCACTTTTTGAGCCAATTTATAGCTATCTTTTGTCAAACTGCTAGGAGATTTGTCATAAACTTGAGATATAGCGATAGCCGGAACTCCTTGCAAAACCGCCTCCATAGCAGCACTAGCCGTTCCACTGTATGTGATATCCTCGCCCATATTTGAGCCCCTGTTTATGCCGCTGACTACCAAATCAGGCTTAGAATTTTCCTCAAAAAGTGCATTCATAGAGAGATAAACACAATCACTAGGCGTTCCATCATCTAGTTTGAAAAAATCATCCTCAATAGCGATAAATCTCAAAGGTTTAGTAAGTGTCAAAGAGTGCCCGCAAGCCGATTTCTCGGTAGTAGGAGCAACTACCGTGATATGCCCCAAAGGCCTCAAAGCCTCAACCAAAGCCTTAAGCCCATCACTCTCAAATCCATCATCATTTGTTATAAGTATCTTTTTCATAAACTACCCACTAAATTTTTATGGATAACTATATCAAAAAGGGACTAAATTTATGCCTAAAATTATGAAAGTATCCACTCTTTTGCACTGTCAAGCTGATCGTAGTCAAACTTTTTTACTTCTGGGCTGACAAAGTGCTTTCCTATCTCTTCGCCTATATCTATGAGAGAGGAGTTTGTGACGAAAGCTAATCTTTTGATATGTTTTTGATGCTCCTCTATAAATCTCACATGTGCTAAAAATTCAGAAAAAGAGTTCCATCCCGGAAAATCTTTTGTATAGATTATGAGACCGTTTAATTTTTCATATTTTTGCATAAATGGGTCTATAATCTCTTTGGCTTTTGCAAAGTCTTCTTTGCTCAGAGCAGAGTTCGGCTCTAAGATTGCTATCTTGGTTTTTGCATCAACTGTTACTTTTATATTCTCTTTTTTGTCTTCTTTGATAAGCCATTTTTTAGCCTCTTGAAGTTGATTGTTGTTGAAAGTTTTTATCTTCCCTGGAACTGTAAAAGAAAAAACCTTTACTCCGTCTATAATCCACCCGATATCACTAACAACCGCTATCTTTTCCCATTTGAGAAAAAACATAAAACCGGCTTTTGCATCATCAAGCATAGCTGAAAAATCATAACTATCAAAATCCTGACCTACATGGTAGAGAACTTTCAATTTATCATTTTTGTGGAGTTCTGACTTTAGTGTCGGCATAAGTACTTTTTCGTAATCTTCACCACTGACTTTTCCACTTAATTCAAATCCTATGACATTTTTGCCTATGACATTTAAAACTTTTATCATTTCGGATCCTTTGTAAAAAAAATTATTTTTCCAATACGACCATATTGTCAACCACATCCTTGATTTTTACTTTATCTCCATTTTTATATCCACTTATATCATCTAGCGTTTTCCAAAAAGTTCCATCAAATTTTACTGCCCCGTCTTCTATGATGCCGATTCCTCTTACATGTGCTCGCTCTTCTTTTTTACTGCTTGGCTTGGATAATTTGCTCATGAGAGTCTTTCTTAGAGCAAAAGCGAGTATTAAAGCCGATACAAATGCCGCAGCGATTTGCAATATGCCATTGTCAAACATATAAAAGTAAGAGATAGCAGAGACTATCACAAATCCGATTCCTACAAAAAAAAGCACGAAAGAAAATGTCAATGCCTCAAGTCCTATAAGCAATATACCCAAAGCCAAAAGCCAAGCCGCCGTGATTGTTTCTAGCATATTATTACTCCACTGACTAAATACACCAATTTTTGAAAAACAGAGACCAGGTTTGATGTGAACAGAAAAATTTGCGGGACTAGCCATAGCTAATTCAATAATTTTTCTGTTTACAGATTGCCTAGTATCTGTTTTCCCTTCGGGTGCTTTAGTTTTGCCCATATACTTCGTTAGATTTACTTGACTTAGCTTTGGCTAAGCCTTCATAAATCTGCCTTGTCTATGAACAAAACTAAAACATCAAAAGTTGATGTATTTAGTCGGTGGAGTAATCAAGCCTTTTTTGAAGAAAGAAATTCTTTGAAAACCGATAGAGAGCCTATGAGTTCTGCTGTTTCATAAGGAATTACTACTTTATCTTTGGATGGACTTTTTGCCAATTCGTTAAATGCTTTGACTCTGTCTTTTGCTAGCATAAACTCTGCTGCTTTTGCGTTGTCTTTCATAGCTGTATTTATCATAAGCATCGCATTTTGCTGACCTTCAGCAAGTTTTTCTTGTTCGTATTTTTTCGCATCCGCCATTCTCTCTATGGCATCTGCTTGCAAAAATGCTTTCTCTTTTGCACCCTCTGCTTCTTGGATTACCGCTTCTTTATTTGCTTGCGCATTTAGTTCTATCGCTCTTTTTTCTCGCTCAGCCTTCATCTGAAGGTTCATGGCTTCTTCTATCTCTATGGGAACAGATATGTCTCTTAGTTCAACTCTCATGGTTTTTACACCCCATTTAGAAGAGGCTTCATCTATAGCTTGAAGTATCTTTCTATTTAGTGTATCTCTTGAGGAGAGCGTCTCATCAAGGGCTAGTTGACCTATCTCGGCACGAAGCGTAGTGGTAGAAAGATTTGAAAGAGCGGATTTAAAATTAACAATACCATAAGTTGCTTTTTTGGCATCCTCAACTTGAATAAAAACTATGCCGTCAACACTGATATTTACATTGTCTTTGGTGATAACATTTTGATGAGGAATATCAATAATCTGCTCTTGTTTTGTGAGTTTTGAAGCGATAGAATCCAATATAGGTATGATGATATGAAATCCCCCCTCAAGCGTACGATTAAATTTCCCAAGTCTCTCTACTACATAAGCATGAGTTTGTGGTACTATAACCACACCTTTTACGATGATAATCCCGATTGCGATGATTATAGCAAAACTGACGATACTAGCTGCTTCATATTGCATATTTTTCCCTTTATTTTGTCAAGTATGTTATATTACTCTATTTTAATTTTTTCGTCAAGAAGCGAGGCTTTTTACCTCCTTCTTTATTATTTGTTTTTTGTATATTTACCATATTTTATTAAAATTAATTTTGTTAAAAATGGACCTATTAGTTCGTGAATTAGGGTAGTTGCTATGATGATGTTTAGGATTATCGGCGCAATCGTCTCGAAGTCGCTCATGTCTTGCAAAGATAGAGCCAATCCGATTGCTATGCCGGCTTGTGGAAAAAGTGCGATACCAAGATGCTTTCCGATATTGTCATCGGCATTTGATAGCTTTGAACCAATCCAAACTCCAACAATTTTACCAATTATTCTAAAGAGTACATAGACGATAATCGCCAATGGCATTTGGGTTAGAAATGAGATATTTAAATGCATCGCCGAGACGGTAAAAAAGAGTAAGAAAATGATGTCTTTAAGGTGATTGTCAAACTCTTTTTTTACAAGGAAAAAGTTTTTTGAGAGGTTAGAAGCCACAATTCCCATCACAAGTGATGCTAGCAAGGGCTCTAGGGAAAAATACTGACTAACGCTGAAGGTTATAAATATCATCCCAAGAGTAGAAGTCGTCTTGACTCCTTGGTTTTTTTTAAAAACTCTATCGATAATCTCTGAAATAAAAGCTCCTGCGATACCCACGATTACAGAAAGTACCACATTTTTTATTATATTGAAAAATAGGTGAGTATCTATAGAACTTGAGTCTATAAAAGTTTTAGAAATTATAACAATAAAGCTAAAAAATATAAGTGCAAAAGCGTTATCCATCGCCACAATTCCGAGTAAAAATGAGTTAAATTTTCCTTTTGCTTTTATCTCGTGGCTAACTGCGAGTATCGTAGCAGGAGCAGTTGCAGTTGCAAGTCCACCAAAGAGAATAGAAGCTATTATGCGATACTCATTATTGAAACTAAAATTTAAAAAGTCAAACATTGTATAAAAAGAGATGCTGATAAACAAAAAGGTAAAGATTGCTTCAAAAAATGAGATTGCAAAGATTTGTTTTAGCATATCTTTTAAGATATCATATCTCAAGTTCGCCCCAACCAAAACAGAAATGAGCGACAAAGACAAGTCGATTATAAAACTGCTTCCTTGGATAAACTCTTTTGGCACAAGATTGAAGCCGCTTGGACCGATGATAACGCCAAGTATCAGATATCCAACAACATTTAAAATTCCAAGATTTTGCACAAACACTTTCATAAAAGAGCCAAGTACAAATATCAAGCCGATAATTAGTAGTATCTGCATCTTTATCCTTTTATGCTTCTTGCATAATTTTACCATACTTCTTCATAATAAACTATTTTCAAATTCAATAAATAGCTTACTTTTATATTTATTTTTATGATAAATCAAGTAGAGTTTTCGCTCAATTTTAAGATTTTTTAGATTTATTTCAAAAAGATCTTCTCTTTGCAACTCTTTTTCTACCACAAATCTAGAGAGACATGTGATGGTTTGAGGATTGCTAAAAAGGATTGTTTTTGCCTCTTCAAATTCATTAAATTCCATGAAGACTACCAACTCTTTTGCCGTATCTCCGATGGAATCTAAAAAGATATCTCTCGTACCCGAGCCCTTCTCTCTTAAAAGCCATTTTTTTTCTAACAACTCATCGATGTAGCAAGTTTTGTTTTTTAGCTTTTTATCGCTTGTGACAATTACCAATCCATCTTTTTTTATCTCTTTTTTTATGATGTCAGGGTCATCACAAACGGACTCTATGAAACCCATATCAATTTCATAATTTTTTACTTGGTTGATGATATTTTTGGAGTTTTGGATATCTTTTTTTATCTCTACATGTAAATGTGAATTTAAAAAGTCAAATATGATTTGAGGCGTGATATAATCACCTATCGTTTTACTCAAGGTAATGTTTAAAATCCCCGAAATTTTGTCATTTTTAAATAAATTTTTAGCATCATTTAGAGCCATGAAGTGCGGCTCAGTCTTTTGTCTAAAAAATCTGCCTCTCTCATTTAACACCAACTTCTTGCCAAGCCTGTCAAAAAGCTGTTCGTCTACTTTTTTTTCTAGTGATTTTACGGCTAGCGATATGGCAGATTGGGTGAGGCCAAGTTTTCTAGCTAAGTTTGAGATATGAGAATCCTCACACAATTGATAGAAAATATTTAACTCTTTGAGTGTCATTATCTATTCCTTATAAAATATATCAATCATTATATCAAAATTAATTTATTTTACTTATAGATGGATTAGTTATATAATTCATTAAAAATTAAAAAGGTTTATATATGTTCAACAAAGAAAATAGAAGCAATACACTAAGCGGGATACTTTTTGTCGCGCTTTTTGCTATGAGTGCCACTTATCTGGCTGATTTTGCTATATTTAAGCATTTGGCTATCAGTCCGCTTATCATCGGTATCGTTCTTGGAATCGTGTATGCAAATACGCTCAGAAACAGGCTTCCGCAAGAGTGGGTTCCGGGAATCATGTTTTCCACAAAAACACTCCTAAGAGTCGGAATCATCCTATATGGTTTTAGATTGACTTTTCAAAGTATAGAAGCAGTAGGAGTAGCCGGGATATTTACAAGTGTTACGGTAGTTACTTTGACATTTATCATCGGATATATTGTCGGCACAAAAATTTTAAAGATGGATAGAGATACTACTATCTTGGTAACAGCAGGAAGCTCAATATGCGGTGCGGCAGCGGTTTTGGCAACAGAGCCTGTTGTAAAAGGTGAGCCATACAAAACCGCCATAGCAGTTTCAACTGTTATCATCTTTGGAACGACTGCTATGTTTTTATATCCATTTTTATACAGGATGGGTTACATTCCTTTAAGCCCTCAAGAGATGGGCATATACATAGGCGGAACAATCCACGAAGTAGCTCATGTTGTAGCAGCCGGCAATGCCATAGGACCTGAAACTGCCAAAACTGCCGTCATAGTCAAGATGATAAGAGTGATGATGATAGCACCATTTTTATTGGTCTTGGGATTCTGGCTTGCAAAAACAAGTAAAGATGTAGCAAATAAACAAAAAGCTAAGATAGTTATCCCTTGGTTTGCAGTCTTTTTTATGCTTGTTGCCGGATTTAACTCTTTTAACCTTTTACCTCTACATGTAGTGGGCGACATTAACTCTATAGACACATTTTTGCTAACAATGGCGATGAGCGCCCTTGGTATGGAGACCAGTATAGATAAGTTCAAAAAAGCAGGAATGAAGCCGATCTACCTAGCATCAATTCTTTTTATATGGTTGATATTTGGAGGATTTTATATAGTAAAGATTGCAGTTAGTCTGTAACTTTTACTTTTAATATTTTTTTAGCACTTGTGATTTTAAATGAACTCTTATGGTTTGAATATAGAGTGATTTTGATTGTATTTTGATCTAAAAACTCTGCATTAACTCCACTTGGAAAATGCAGAGTTTTTAGTATGTCATGCCTGTTTTGTGGCTCAAAATAGACTATACATGTAGAGCCATTTTTGATGGTGATACTTCCTTTGTCACCTCTTATCTTAAAAAACATTTTGGGTATCTTTCTAGTGTAAAAGCTCCATATGCTCTCTCCTTTTTCCCCATCCAATTTATATCTGGCTATCACTTTATATCTTGCATTAAACGAGAGCCTTTTGAGTGGGAAAAGGGCATATTGGTTCTCTTTAAATCTAAGATTTGGATCATTTTGTTTAGTTAAAAGACGAGCTTTTAACTTTTTGTCATTTGAGTCAAAAAGCTCAAAAGAGATGAGTTGAATCCTTTTGAAGTAGTAGTTGTTAAATTGTATGCTTACAGGAAAACCACTTACATCATAATCAGGAAGAGGGTCCGGCGTCTCCTCATAAAATGCCGGTGGTATATCTTTTTGTCCGTCATAAGGGTAGATGACTATCTTTTTTATTTGTGATTTTTTAAATCTCAGTGCCTTAAAAAATAACTCTTTTTTTATGCGATGATTTGCATCTTTACAAACATGATAAACATACTTTGCATGACCACCATAGCTCTTTTGGGTGCAAAGATCATTCAGCTCATATATTCCCATGTCAAAAACATAGGCATTTTGATTGGTATCATTTAAATCTTGTGCAACACCTATGCCAATCTCATCAGTTTGGAAATCCAAAAAGCCAAAACGATGATATATCGCACTAAATAGTCCATATATACTTGCTTTGTATCCAAATACATTTTTAGTAACATTTTCTCTTATCATGCCGACTTTGTAGTTTGCCTTAAATGCTCTGCTCATAGGATTCGTGCCGGTAAAATCTTTTCTACCTGGCACTTCGCTATGTCCGATTGAGTGATTAGCTACAAGATAGTTTGCATGAGATTGTGCTGCACTTCCAAGCAATTTACTCGTAAAATAGTATGGCATACCTGCATTTTGACGAAGAGTATTTAAGTAATCAAATGCCATTTTCTTTTCATACCGTGTGTCCATCAAGGGTACTTTTATCTGTATGACTCTATTTTTGGGTATATCCGTATGAGTCGATATTGTATATATAAAAACAACAAAAAGCAGAACTGTTAAAATGTACTTCATAATTTAAGCCTTGATAAAAAGATACTATTTTAGCATATTTAAAAACAAAGAATATATTATGCGTATCATATATGCGCTGATATGATAAAAATTAATATCTGTTAACCACACTTAAAAGTGATATAATAATATTGTATAAATAAAAAATAAGGACATAGTCAATGAAATCAGTAAATTTACAAGAAAAATATAATAGCTAAGATTTAGAAAATTTCTAACCACCCAAAAGATGAAATAATAAGAGCTTTAAGATTTATTGTAGATAATAATATAAAATATCTTATAAGAGGAAAAATTGACATCTTATAGTTATTACAAAATAATTACAAAAAAAGGAGATGTCTACCATGACAATGCTTACTAAAATTGGTAACTCACAAGGAATCAGGATTCCAAAACCTATCGTAAAACAAGCAAATCTGCAAAATTGTGAGATTGAATTTGAAGTTACTAAAAATGGTTTATTATTAAAACCTGTTAGAAAAGTTGTCAGAAAAAATTGGGAGAAAAATATCAAATATTTTCTTTTAAAAGAAGCAAAAGATGAAGCCATTTTAAATGCTATGCTTGATGATAGTGATTTGGAAAGCTGGGAGTGGTAGTTGAAAATAGAAAGATTTGATGTTGTTTTAGTCAAACTAAATCCTACGGTTGGACATGAGATACAAAAAACCAGACCTTGCATAGTTGTTTCTTCAAATGAAATAAATATGTTAAAAACAGCAATAATTGCACCATTAATAAGCAAAGGATTTGATTTTGTTTTCAGACCAAATATATGCTTTCAAGAAAAAGAGGGATTAGTTTTATTAGACCAAATTAGAGCCGTAGATAAAAGTAGGATTGTTAAAAAGATAGGCAAAGTAGAAAAAGAAAAAGCTAAAGAAATTTCAGAAATTCTAGTGGAAATGTTTAGAGAATAAAACGGCCCATTCTATTTAATTTTATATTGCTAATTTTCGGCGGTTTTTATGTCATAAAATTTGCAGTAACACTATTCTACCTCGGTTTTCATCTTTTTTTGTTGTTGGATAAAATAAAAATATCCAATATTTTCATATGTTCAAAAAATATGCTATTATCGTATCACTTAAATCAAGGAGTTCATAATGATACAGTTATCAATAAAAGAACTAAAGATAGAACAATTTTTTAATCATTCAAAAGATGAAATTATAAAATATTTTAAAACATCAATCGGGATCAGAGGTTCGCTTTTTAAGAAATGCCCTTAGAAAAAAGTGTAACTAAAGCGCGTGGTCTGGATTTACCTAAAAATAACCAATAAAGAGTCCACAAAACAAACTCCATAAAGTAGCCACATCTCTTTTACAGACTCTACATGTAGATATTTTTTAGTTAAAGTCAAACTCTCGTATCATACACCAATAGCAATTTAGCTATCATTTTATAAGAGTTTATTTAGTAGTGATAAATCGGTTCCAAACCCGAAGCGGTTATTTTCTTAAAGAAGATAACTAGCTTGAGGGTCAGTTAGATTATTACATTAAAAGCTTGTGTGGCAACAAGATCAGTTTTAAACTAGATCGTATTTTACGAGGCAAAGTTAAAGTGTAGTTTATTGCTATAATCACGCAGGAGTTATCTCCTGCGCTAACAAGCTCTTAAAATTACTTTTAAGGCTTTCAAAATGTATTCTATCGGATTAGATATCTCCAAGTCAAATATAGCTGTTTATATTCCAAAAGGTAAGTTGGATATTGAAATCGAAAATAGCATAAAATCATTAAAATCTCTCTATGTTAAACTTAAAGAAAATGGCAAACATACCACAGTAGCTCAAATAGCAGTTATGGGAAAACTTGTAATTATCGCTCACTCTTTGTTTAAAAGGGGTGAATTATATGATGAAAATAGGTATTTGAGCTATTGATTTATGAGTGTGACTTTACAGTTTTTAGCTTAATTTTTGAAAATAGTAGAATTATTTATGACTTTCCTTAGTTTTTAATAGGGGTTTAAGGTGGCAACTGACCCCTAATATTTTTGCTATTTTATTGTTGAATAATTGTAATCTTGGCTTTACTTTTTAATTTTTTTATAGTGTTTCTTGCCCAACTTTTAATTGTTTGTTTTTTTAAATCTTGTTTAACCTGGTCTTTAACTAAATTAAATTTACTATTAAAAACGGGAATATCATTTACTACATAGTATATCTCATATCCAAAATCTGTTTTTATTGGTTTTGTAGTAAAAGTTCCTCTTTTCATATTTTTTAGTATAGGTTTTAATTGAGGATTCAAATCCATTGTAGCTATTTTGCCAAAGTATCCATTGTTTTTTGCAGATGGTGCTAAAGAATATTTTTTAGCCATATGCATAAAATCTTCTTCAATATTTTTTGATTTTTGAAGCTTAGATATAATTTTATTAGCTTCTTTTTTTGTATTAACTACAATTATAGCTAAATCTTTATAAGCAATAGTGTCATATTTATATTTATGAATTTTATAATATTTTTTCAATTCTTTATCGGTAAATTTTAACTTTGCAAATTTTTCCTTGATCAAATAACCAAAAGCCAATAAGCCTTTTTTGTTATAAAGCTGTTCCTTTGTCCATTTTCCTCTTGGTATTGCTTTAATATGTTTTAATATTTTCAAAAATTTCTTTGATTTTACTATATTGCTAGAAAGAGCATAATCACAAGCCAATCGTTCTTCAACAAGCCTGTTGATAATCTTTTTCTGTATTTTTTTGTTTAATTTTGCAAAATTTCTTGGTGCAACTTCAGTTGTTACTTTATGGCCATTGACTATAGCCAAAGTCTCAGAAGCAGATGCTATACCAATCATTAAAGAAAGTGCTACACCAATTTTTAATAAACTTTTTATCATTTTTTTCCTTTTAATTATCATTTAAAATATAAAAAATGACAAAGAGAAAAAATATCTCTTTGTCATTTCGTTAAGAAGAATAATTAATATCCTATTTTGCCTGTTTTCATTCTTCTGTCATAAATTGATTTCAATTTTCTAATATCCTGCTGAACTACAAATACGCCATGCCAATGTGAATAATCAGCACCACCCATTTCAGCACCTTGTCTCATCCTTCTACCTTCATGATGCCACAAGTGAAAATAAATTCTAAAAGCTGCATCAGCCCATACATCTTTTTTCATCAAACCTTTTTTCTTCAATGTTGTTATCATAGCTTTAGCATCTTTTCCATAAACATTGTATAACTCAACTTGTTTATCAGCCATTATAAAAAAATTATTGGTAAAAGTTGTTGAATGGCAAGAACTACACACCTGTTTCATTTGTGAACGAGCATAAGTGCTACCTTTAGGATTTCCCGCCAATGGATTTCCTTTTGTAACTTTACCTGTTTTCATATAAGTAGATGCAGCAGTTTCATAACCACCATTTCTAAGTTTTGAAATTGGAGCCCAAAGATTCCATTTAAGTCTTAAATCTACATTATGTGTTGATTTAAGATTACCTATGCCACTCATATGACAAGTTGCACATGTAGGAGCTCTATAATCGCCTGGTTCCCATGCATCAGGAGCGGAACTGTAATTCCATTTGCTGCCTTCGCTATTAAATATATGTCCATGCATAGAATTGTTATAAATTTCAATATCCGGATGATCAGGTCCTAAGTGACATGATGCACAAGCAGCCGGTTTTCTAGCTTCTTCAATTGAAAATTTATGGGCAGAGTGACAAGAAGTACAATTTCCTACACTACCATCAGGATATACATCACCTATGCCGTTATTAGGCCAAGTTTGAGGAGTTGGTTCTCCGCCTTTATTGACTTTAATTATATCACCATGACATTGAGCACATCCTGTGGATTGCGGAGCCTCACTAAGTCCGGGACAATCTCTTCCCTCATAATGATGAATAAGGCTTTGCATAGATTTCTTAGATTTAATTTGTAGAGCAGCTCTTGCGTGTCCACTGTGTTCAAACTCTGTAACCTCTTGCGGATGACATCTTTCACAAGTTTTAGGGCTAACTAAAATTGAAATATATACATTTGTTCCTTTTACGCCGGGACAATTTTGACCCGCCATTGGATTATCTTTTTGAACGCCATGACAATCTAAACAACTAACACCGGCATGTCCGTGTCGGCTTTCTCTCCAGTCATTAACGATACCAGGCGTCTTTTTGGCATGACATTCAACACAACTTGCAGCAAGTTTCGTTAAACCTCTATTGACTTTTAGTGTTTTCACACTACTTAAACCACCAACATTAGCAGCAAGCAATAAACTTGACGCTGTTAATGTCGACAACATTATCTTCTTTAACATTTACTCTCCTTTATAAAGTTTATTTATTATTTTTTAAATAATCACCCAAATCTTTGTGTCCAACATGAGGATGACAACTTACGCAAGTTTTATTTGTTTTGCCTGAAAAATATGCTTTATGACCAAGAAATGCTTTCATATTTGACACAGTTGCATTTTTTAAATCTGAATGACATTCAAGACAAGCACTATCATATACAAAATGTTCTCTCTCTTTTCTTTTACCCTCCCAATCCTCTTTTTTTAAGTTATAAAAAGTTTCTGCATAAACATCATGGGAGCCTGTTTTTGCTTTAGTAATCAAATAATCCATTGTTGAGTCATGTGGCAAATGACATTCAACGCATTTTACTACTACTCCTTTGCTATTTGCTCCACCGTGAACACTATGATTATATGCTTCAGCCATCGGTTTCATAGTATGACATTTTGTACAAAACTTTTCGCCACTTGTTTTGCGAATCATAACTGCACTGGCAAAAGCAATCAAAAGCCCTATCACTATACCTATAATTATCAATATAATTATAATAGCAAACTTAGAACCCGTTTTTTTTTCTTTCACATACGCTCCTTTTATATTTATATCTAATTTTAAAATTTAAATTACATAATAATATAATTTGAATAGATTAACCTTGATATAAGTCAATAATGTCTCAAAAAAATAATCAATTTCAAAAATATCTATATTCCTAAATGGTAAAATCATATAAGATTAATTGGGGGGTATTATAATGAACAAAAAAAGAACGACATCTAGTACAGAATCTAAGAAAAAAAGGGGAGGGGAATTGCCACCTTTTCTTTCCACCCAAACTAAACAGAAGCTACACGCAAGCTATGATATAATAAAAAAAACAAAGGATATGTTATGTGTATTATGCATGCTCCGATAAATCGAAAAACCATCAATGTATCAAATAGAAATCGAAATCGAACTAAAAAAACTTCAACCCCTTTTAATGAGGAGCTTCTAAAACCTAATCCGGATTTTGTAGATGAGAGAAAAAAGGTTGAAGCACCGCCGCAAAAGAGAGGTTTTTTTGCTAAAATTCTACAATAGAGGTATAATTCTCTAAAAAATTAGGGTTTTTACTTGAGAAGAGAGAACAATACACTTTTTCACATGTTTGTAAATTCGTGCGAAAGATATAAAAATAAAACGGCCTTTATCTACAAAGTAAACGAGCAAGAGTTCGAAGTATCATACCAAAAGTTTTTCGATGATGTACTTCTGCTCAGCCATGAATTAAAATTCAAAAAAATTCAAAAAAATTCAAAAGTGATGTTTGTTTGTGATAACAGATACGAATGGATAGTCACGGACCTTGCTATAATTTCTCTAGGCGCAATCAGCATCCCACGCGGTAGCGATACACCTACTGTAGAGTTAGAATACATCATGCGTCATTCAAAATGTGAATTTTTAATCATAGAAAACGAACCTATATACAAGTTGCATGAAGAGATGACAAAAAAGCTTGATCTAAAATCCGTCTTTATCTTAGAAGCAGAAAATATACATACATTTTTTGGCAATATCTACTCTTATAATGATCTCTTAAAAGACAAGAAGATATATACAAACGACATAAAAGAGTTCAAGGATTTAAGAAATAATCTGGATGAAAACGATACATTTACACTCATCTATACTTCCGGCACAACCGGTATACCAAAAGGCGTCATTTTAACCCATAAAAATATCATGTACAATGTCAGAGAATTGCCTGAAGCCATAGCTTTAAATGTTGATGATATTTGGGTTTCCATCTTGCCATCTTGGCATATATTTGAAAGAGCGGTAGAGTATCTATCTATATCGCAGGGTTGTCGCACCGTCTACTCAAGCATCAAAACTTTTGCAAATGACTTAGAACAATACAAACCGACTCTCGTAGCAACAGTCCCTAGACTTTGGGAATCCATGTATATAAAGATCAACTCTAAGCTCAAAAAAGAGAATCCAAAAAAAGCAAAAATATTTAGTAAACTTATAGATATATCAGCAGCTTACAATCACAACCTTAGAGTAATCAAAGATGAGTTGCCCGTATTTAACAAAGTGAGCTTCTTTTCTAGATGTATAGCCAAATCTTTAGCTTATATAAAGCTTTTTTTTCTTTATCTTCCAAATCTTTTTGCAAAGAAAAAACTTCGAGTGATAAAGGAAAAATTTGGGGGAAGACTTAAGCTTGCCATCAGTGGCGGCGGCTCCCTTCCTGATTTTATAGACAGTTGGATTGATGCTGTCGGTATAAGAATCGTAAATGCCTATGGCATGACTGAATGTGCTCCTGCCATCGCTGGACGGGGACTAAATTGCAATACATTTTCTACTCTAGGACTTCCTATAAAACACACTGATTTGAAAATCATAGATAAAGAAGGCAATGAGCTTAAAAATGGAAAAGTGGGAGAAATCATCATTAAAGGAGAGCAGGTAACTCCAGGTTATTATAATAATGATGAAGAAAACGAAAAATCTTTCACGGATGAAGGTTACTTTAAAACGGGAGATTTAGGTAAACTAACGCTAAGAGGTGAGCTTATCATCACGGGCAGAACAAAAGAGATAATTGTACTTGCAAATGGTGAAAATATCGATCCTAGCCGGATAGAATCAGCCATATCAAAACTTCCTTTCATCACAGATGCTATACTTGTAGGACAGGATAAAAAAGGTTTGGGTATGCTTGTTGTACCAAATATCGAGGAGCTAGGCGAATATGTCTCTAAAAAATTTAATAAAGTCATAAATGATGTTCAAAGCCTCCTCGAGGATAAAAAAATCTCAAATGAGATAAAAATTGACATGAATAAACTGCTAAACAGCAAAAACGGCTTTAAACCGTTTGAAAAATTACAAAATATACATTTATTAAATGAGGAATTCAAAGTGGGAGATGAGTTAACAAATACTATGAAAAAAAAGAGGCATATTATCGAAAACAAATATAAAGAGATTATAGATAGATTTTTGAAATGATTCAATTTGTCAATATCTCAAAGAGTTTTGCCGCAAAAGAGCTTTTTGCAAACATAAAATTTAGAGTAAATTCAAAAAATCGAGTCGGACTGGTCGGCAAAAATGGTAGTGGAAAATCGACTCTTTTTAAGCTGATACTAGGAGAGAGTGAACCAACAAGCGGAAAAATCCTGATACCTAAAAACTACAAGATAGGTGCATTAAATCAACATCTCACATTTAGTAAAAAAACGATAAGAGAAGAGGTTTCACTTGCACTCGATGAAGAGTCAAAATACGAAACATTCAGAGTAGAAAAGATACTCTTTGGTCTTGGTTTTACACAAAATGACTTAGATAGTGAGCCACGCTCCTTTTCGGGTGGCTTTCAAATACGCATAAACTTAGCCAAACTGTTGGTAGCTGAACCAAATATGCTTCTGTTGGATGAGCCTACAAACTATCTAGATATAGTCTCTCTTCGCTGGCTAGAATCATTTTTAAAAACTTTTGACGGTGAGGTTATGCTTATCACACATAATCGTAATTTTATGGACAAAATCACAACTCACACTATGGGAATAGTAAGGAAAAGAGTCAGCATGGTAGCAGGAGATACCCATAAATTTTATGAACAACTAAAACTAAATGACGAGCTATATATAAAAGAGAAATTTTCACAAGAAAAAAAGATAAAAGAGCTAGAGGAGTTTATAGCCAAAAACAGAGTCAGAGCTTCCACGGCCGCCCTAGCCCAATCAAAGATAAAACAGCTTGAGAAGATAAAGAGACTGGATGAGTTTAATGCGGATACAAGCTTTGATTTTGATTTTAACTATAAAGATACGCCCGCAAAGATTTTGATGGAAGTTAAAAATTTGGGCTTTGGTTTTTCTCCTGATAAAAAACTTTTTGATGATATATCTTTTGTTTTAAAAAAGGGTGAATGCCTAGGAATTATAGGAAAAAATGGTAAAGGAAAGTCAACTTTTTTAAATGTATTAGCGGGGCAATTAAAACCAAACTGCAACGAAATCACAATGCACCCATCTACATCTTTTGCACACTTTGGACAAACAAATATAAATCATCTAAATTTAAGCAACACTGTTTTTGAGGAGATATACAGCTCAAATACAAAACTCTCAACATCTATAGCCAAAAGTATTTGTGGTGCTATAATGTTTGGTGGTGAAAACAGTGAAAAGAAGATAAAACTTCTTTCCGGCGGAGAGAAAAGTCGTGTAATGCTAGGCAAGATACTAGCGAGTGAAGTAAATCTGCTATTTTTAGATGAACCGACAAATCATCTTGATATGGAATCTATAGATTCTTTAACAACGGCTATTAAGAGTTTTAAAGGCTCTGTTATTATAGTCACCCACTCTGAAGAGCTACTAAGAAGCGTAGCTGAGAGACTTATCGTTTTTACCAAAGATGGGGCAGAAGTTTTTGATGGTGGATATGATCTATTTTTAGAAAAGATGGGATGGGAAGAAGAAGAGATTGTGCAAAAGGTAAAAAAAGAGCCAAAATCAAATCAGTACGAAATCAAAAAAAGAAGAGCTGCTTTGATACATGAGAGAAACTTCAAAACAAAAGAGCTTAAAAAAGAGATAGAAAAACTAGAAAAACTTATCATAGAAACAGAAAAATCTCTTGAAATTGATCAAGAAGAGCTTATAAAACTCTCCAACAAAAAAGAAAGTTCAAAAATCATAGAACTCTATAAAGTAATCTCAAAACAAGAAGATGAGATAGAAAAAAACTTTGAAAAATTAGAAAGTGTACAGGGTAAATTTGATGAGATTATAAACGAGTACGATAAAGAACTTTCCGCTTTAGAGATGTAACAACAATAAAATCCAAAGAGTTGAGCTATATGCCCAACTCTTTGTTGATTTTCACTTTATCGAAACCACATATCCATCTACTTCCTATCAAAAGAGCGGGTACTCCTCTGCAACCATGCTTTTGGCAGTCTTTTGCAGCACTTTCATCTTTACTGATATCTATAACTTTGAACTTTATCCCGTTACTTTTAAGATAGGTTTTAGCAGTTGTACACCAGTGACATCCCGGAGATGTAAACAGAACTACTCTTTTTTGTTTTTTAATTTCACTCATATATTACCTCCAAATTATTAGACTTCTTATTTTTTTACAGATACCATTTTAACATAAAATGCAAGAGAAATTAAGAGTATTGAGACTCCTCCTATGAGATAAATAGCAGAAATAATATTTTTAGGGTCTGTTATGGCAAACTTAAAGACCAACATCAACGCTTCTATTGCCAAAGCTATCACGATTGAGCCTAAAAATCTAACCATGGTTTTATGTATATCATGAGCTTCGTTGGTTTCGTTTCTACCTAGCACCTCCTCTTCAAATATCGTCTTGACAAGATCAAATATAGCCAGGGAGAGAGTTAGAAGGATGGTTGATTTAAACATCATGTCTATATTTTGCAAAGCTTGCAGTATCCCATTTTTTAAAAGATTTTCTACACTGTTGTAAAAAAGTAAAAATGCTATAGACAAAAGTGCAACAGAAAACATAGTATATGCAACCTTTGTAAAACTTCCAAAAGTTGACTGCATACTTGTGGGTTTGGTGATTTTTAACAAATCCCCAAGGTAAATATCTAAACAAACTACGAATCTCAAATCATCATTTTCATCATAAACAGGATATGCTGCCGTAACAGTCAGCTTATTTGTCAATGAAGATGGGTAAGGGTCTGTAAGAACGCATCTTTTCTCCTGAACTGCTCTGTAAAAGTATGCTCGAGCACTTCTATTTTTACCCTTACATCCCTTTAACTCATCTTTATTTGTGATATTTTCAGATGCCTGTACTCCATTTTGATCAAGTATATAAAGTGCTTCAAAATCATCTATCTCATTTATAATTTTGCTTAGTGCCTTCTCTATCTGCTCTATGTCAGGATTTGGTAATTTTTCAGGAATATTTCTATTGAAAAGATAACAAAAATACGCTCTTGCCCGTGCTCTAGATTCTTCAAATTCTTGAAACTCTTTTATGATCATCTGCTTTCCACCTCTATAAATCTCTTAGTTTTAAACTTAGCAATCCGGCATATTCATGTAGTGCCTCATAACTATGATAAAATGCATCCATTTGCGGGAAATAGTCCCAGAAAATAGTCTCTTTTTTGCTTATTTTAAAATCAGTAGCACTTGGTATGACCTTAAAACCAAAATGTCTGTATAACTCTACTGCCCGCCTCATATGATAGGCGGAAGTGACCAAATATACAATAGGTTTTTTTATACCCATTTTGCTAAATTTTGCTTTTGTAAATTTAGCATTTTGAAACGAATCTATACTCTTATCCTCAGTAAGAATGCTAAATTTCCTTTTTTCTATCTTTTTGGAAAATGTAAAATCAAATGCAAGATTTTTCTTCATCTCTCTTAAACACCGCAAAAATGAGGCGGACTCACTCTCTTGATTTCCCAAACCACCTCCGCTAAATACAAGCGGTAAATTTTGTGATTTAGCTATCATAAGACCATACATCACTCTTTTGTAAGTATCACTTGTTAAAGAAAGATTTTTACTGCCTATGATATTTCCTCCACCCAAAACCACAACAGCATTCGCTTGCAAATTTCTTGAAAAATCTTTTTCATATGGCTTTTCCAACGGCCGGAGCAAAAAATTTGCAACAATAGTATTGCTCAAAAGGTAAAAACAAAAAGCACAAAAAAGAAAAAACTCTTTGAACTTTTTTGCATGAAATGCTGCTAAGAAAAATAGCAATACAAATACACCCGGTGGCAAAATGAGATAGGTAAACAGCTTGGATACTATATAGACTATACTCATTTTATACCATTATCGCCTTTTTTTCGCCTTTTTTTAGTTCACCTATCACATAAGCATCACTATTTTGAAGTACAAAATCAAGATTTTGGGGGCTCACTACCAAAACCATACCAACACCCATATTGAAAGTTCTGTACATCTCCATCTCTTCTATATGAGATTTCATAAGCTCATATATGGGAAGTGTTTTAATACTCTCTTTTTTTACAATCGCCTGAAGATTTTCCGGTAAAACACGAGGAAGGTTTTCTATGATGCCTCCTCCTGTTATGTGAGCAAGTGCATTTATCTTCTCTTTTAGTTTTTTAAATGTTTTTACATATATCTTTGTAGGCTCTAGGAGTATATCTATGAGCGGTTTTCCATCAACTAAAGTATCAAATTTATAGTCTAACTTTTCAAAAAATAGTTTTCTAACAAGTGAGTAACCGTTTGAGTGTATGCCGGAACTTGGAAGTGCCAAAAGTATATCCCCTGCCTTTACATGTAGCAGTCTGTTCATTTCATCTTTTTCAGCAATTCCGACTGCAAATCCTGCTAAATCGAAATCTTTCGGTGCATACATACCTGGCATTTCGGCAGTCTCACCACCTATCAAAGAGCATTCCGACTCTCGACAACCCTCTGCGATTCCGCTAACAACAGCGGTTGACTCACTTATCTCTAGTTTGCTTGTTGCATAATAATCCAAAAAAAACAGAGGAACCCCGAAGTTACATATCAAATCATTTACACACATAGCGACCAAATCTATCCCAACAGTATCAAATCTTCCACTGTCTATGGCGAGTTTTAATTTTGTACCTACTCCATCAGTTGCACCAAGCATTACAGGTTTTTTATAGCCCGATGGCAATTCGTATGCACCTGCAAATGAGCCTATTCCTCCTAGAACATTTGAATCAAATGTTGATTTAACCATAGGCTTTATATTTTCAACAAATTGTGCACCGGCATCTATATCAACTCCTGCATCTTTGTAGCTTACACTTGGCATTTCTTTCCTTTTGAGTGATTTTTATGGGATTTTAGCAAAATATATGTTAAAATTGATATAAAGGCGAAAAAATGATAGTATTAACAGGCTCGATTGCAACAGGAAAGAGTACCGTAAGCAGACTTCTTTCTGATAGCGGTTATGAAATAGTTGATGCTGACATGCTTGCAAAAGAGTTGATAGACGCCAAAATGGTAGAGAAACTTTTTGGAAATGACTTCGTAAAAGATGGCGATATAAACAGAATAGCCCTTGGTGATTTGATTTTCAACAATGCCTTAGAGAGGAAAAAATTAAATGAGTATATCCATCCGCTAATCAGAAAAGAGATATATACTAGAGTTAAAGCTCTAAAGAAGAAAAATTCAAGGTATATAGTCGATATTCCACTCTATTTTGAGAGTGAACACTACGATTCTTGTCTGGTTTGTGTTGTGTATTGTCCAAAAGATAAACAGATACAAAGATTAATGTTAAGAGAGAATCTAGGCAAAGAAGATGCACTAAAACGGATAGAGTCTCAGATGGATATAGAAGAAAAAAGAAAAAAAGCCGATTATGTGATAGATAACTCAAAAAACGAAGAGTATCTTTTAGGACAAACCAAAAAATTAATAAGGTATTTGGATGCAAATTTCAAAATATAACGCAAGCGGGAATGATTTTGTGATATTTCACACTTTTAAAAAAATTGACAGAAGCAAGCTTGCCATAAAACTATGTGATAGACAAGAGGGGATAGGAGCAGACGGATTAATCGTACTTCTCCCAAATAACAAATTCGACTTTGAGTGGCAATTTTACAACAATGACGGAAGCGAGGCTGCTATGTGCGGAAATGGCACAAGAGCTTGCGCACACTATGCTTTTAAAAATGCTTTAGCACAAGATAGTATGGTATTTCTAACAGGTGCTGGGGCTTTAAGTTCATCCGTAGAGGGCGATATAGTGGAGACTATGCTAACCGATCCTATAAAATTGGGTGAGCCTTTTGAAGAAAATGGCATGCTTTGGTATTTTTATGATACAGGAGTTCCACATTTGGTCACTTTTGTGGATAATATGAAGAGTTTTGATTTAGAGTTGGCGGCCAAGTTGAGATACGCACATAACGCCAATGTAAATTTTTGTTCTATAAAAGATGGAGCTATGTTTGTGAGAACTTACGAAAGAGGTGTTGAAGCTGAAACTCTAGCTTGCGGAACAGGTATGGCAGCCTGTTTTTATAGTGCAAATAAATGTAACAAAATAGGAAATTTTTCAAAAGTATATCCTGCTAGTAACGAAGAGTTAGAGTTGTGTTTAAAAGAGGAGAAGCTCTATTTTAAAGGAAGAGTGTCGAAAGTTTTCGATACTAATATTGAGTTTGTTTAAATTTTTTGTTATTTTAATTTTTGCCATCAACTCTTTTGGAGACGGTTTTCCATATTATTACTACAATATCAAAAACACACATAGGCAAAAAAAAGAGTTTATTAAAATTTTGTTGCCCTTGGTAAAAAAAGCCAATAAAAATGTCAAAAAAGAGAGGGATTTTATCAAGTATTTTTTTGAAAATGCTGGCAAAAACAGCTTTAGAGAACTCGATGAAATATCTCTTGCCAAACTAATCCATCTCTTTAAAAAATATAAAATCAAGAATCTATTTGATGAAGATGCATATCTAAGAAAGATAGATATTGTTCCTGCGTCTTTGGCTATAGCACAAGCCGCAGCTGAGAGCGCGTGGGGAAAGAGTAGGTTTATAATCGAAGCCAATAATATCTTTGGTCAATGGACATATTCAGGCAAAGGACTTGTTCCTATCAACAGAGACGAGGGGAAAACACATACATTGAAGATTTTTAGCACTCTTCAAAGCTCTGTAAATGCTTATGTGCTAAATTTGAATAGAAATCCAGCTTATAAAATGTTCAGAAAACTTAGAGAAAATGCACATAAAAACAAGATGATTTTTAATGGTCTCATGGCATCAAAAGCGATGATAAACTACTCTCAAAGAAGAGGAAAATATATAAAACTTTTAGATACCATAATTACTAGCAATAACCTACTCTACTATGATTACGCCTATAGTCCGGCATCTTTTATGGCTTCTGCTTGGTAGTGTGCTATCAGCTGATCTATAATCTCATCATACAAGCCACCCTCCATGATAGCATCCAATCTATAGAGAGTTAATCCGATTCTATGGTCTGTTATACGATTTTGTGGATAGTTGTAGGTTCGTATCCTCGCACTTCTGTCACCTGAGCCAACTTGTAATTTTCTTTTTTCACTCTCTGCGCTGTTTTGCTCCTGCATTTGCAAATCGTAGAGTCTTGCCTTTAGGATTTTCATAGCACTTGCTTTGTTTTTATGCTGAGATTTTCCGTCTTGATTTGTCACAACTAAACCACTTGGCAAGTGGGTGATTCGCACGGCACTATCAGTTGTGTTAACCGACTGTCCGCCATTTCCGCTTGAGCGCATAACATCTATCTTTAAGTCATTTGGATTTATATCTATCTCCACATCATCAACCTCTGGCATAACCGCCACTGTAACTGCCGATGTATGAACTCTTCCTTGTGATTCAGTTTTTGGTACTCGCTGAACTCTGTGTACTCCACCCTCAAACTTCAACTTAGAGTATACACTCTCGCCTTTAACAAGAGCTACAACTTCTTTATATCCATCAAGCACACCTTCACTAAGGCTGACAACTTCTACTTTCCAGCCTTTATTTTCTGCATATCTTAGGTAAGACTTAAAAAGATCAGACACAAAGAGAGCTGCTTCATCACCACCCGTTCCTGCCCGAATCTCTAAAAATATATTTTTATCATCATTTGGATCAGTTGGAAGAAGTATAACTTTTATATCCTCTTCGAGCTTCTCTTTTAGTGGCTCTAGCTCTTTTAACTCTTCTTTTGCCAATTCACCCAATTCACTGTCTTCAAGTAGAGTTTTATTCTCTTCTATGGATTCTAAAGTTTGGATATACTCATCTGCTTTATCTTTTATATCTTGCAAGCGCGACTGCTCTTTTGAGAGTTCTGTCATCTTTTTTATATCACTTGAGACATCAGGCTTACTTAAAAGCCTGCTTATCTCATCGTATCTGTCTAGAAATGGCTGGAGTTTGTTTTTGAGCAAAATTTTATACTTATTTGTAGTTTTATTGCTTAAGCATCACTGTTTAATTTGTTTACAAGTTGAGCTAGCCTACTTACTCTTCTTGCTGCTGTATTTGACTTTAAAATACCTTTTGAAACATAAGAGTGAAAGTTCTTATTTACATCTTTGAGAGCTTTAAGGGCTGCCTCTTTATCGCCTGCATCGACTGATTCTCTTAGAGCTCTTGTAAGATTTTTAATTCTAGTTTTATAAAATCTATTTCTCTCAGTTCTCTTTTTTGTCTGTCTGATTCTCTTCTCTGCTGATTTATGATCTGCCATTTTGTAGCCTTTTATTTTAAATTTATAGGAACGGATTATACACAAAGAAAGATTAAACTAAACTTATTTTAAGATTTTTTTTAGAAATAGTTTTTGCATTACAAAAATAAGATTATAACATAAAATAAGGTATAATCTTAGCTTGATAAATAAAAATATAACACTTCTCGCCAAAGGCGAAGCTTTAGTGAGAGGAATCTTTCAGGGGTTTTACCCCTAAAAAAGGAGAAATAAAAATGCAAAAACTCTTTGGAACAGATGGCGTCAGAGGAAGAGCCGGCAAAAAATTAAATGCCGTAACAGCTATGCGTCTAGCGATGGCGGCTGGTATATACTTTAGAAAAAATTCTATTACAAATAAATTTCTCATAGGAAAAGATACAAGAAGAAGTGGCTACATGATAGAAAATGCCATAGTTTCAGGATTAACTGCTGTTGGATATGATGTCAGACAAATCGGTCCTATGCCGACTCCTGCCATCTCATTTTTGACTGAAGACATGAGGTGTGATGCCGGCATAATGATAAGTGCTTCACACAACCCGTATTTTGACAATGGTATTAAATTTTTTGACTCATTTGGAAATAAGCTAGATGAAAGTGCTGAAGCCAAAATTGAAGAGATATACCATAATGAAGAGCTGATAGAAGAAAATCAAAAGATAGAATTCAGCATAGGCAGATCAAAAAGAGTAGATGATGTCATAGGAAGATACATAGTGCACATCAAGAATTCGTTTCCAAAAAATCTCACTCTAAAAGGCAAAAGAGTTGTGCTAGATACTGCAAATGGCGCTGCATATAAAGTCGCTCCTACGATTTTTACCGAATTGGGAGCTGATGTAGTTGTTATAAATGACAAACCAAATGGAAGCAATATAAACCTAAACTGTGGAGCCATGCACCCCGAGATTTTAGGTGAAGAGGTTAGAAAACTAAGAGCCGATGTTGGATTTGCATTTGATGGTGATGCAGACAGGTTGGTTGTAGTAGATGAGCACGGAAATGTCATAGATGGAGATAAGCTTCTAGGCAAACTAGCCACTTACCTCAACACACAAAATCGCCTAAAAGGTTGTGCGATGTGTGCTACTGTGATGAGCAACAAAGCACTTGAGGACTATCTTGGTGAAAACGAAGTTTCCTTGCTCAGATCAAATGTAGGAGACAAATATGTGCTTGAAATTCTCTCTAAAAAAGGCTTAAACTTTGGCGGAGAACAGAGTGGTCACATCATACTTTCAGATTATGTAAAAACAGGTGATGCACTCATATCTTCACTCGCCGTTATGGCATGTTTTTTAAGAAGCAATGAACCCATAAGTAAACTTTTTAATCCATTTGAACTATATCCTCAACTTCAAAAAAATCTTTCAGTCATAAACAAGATTCCACTAAATAACATAAGCGGCTATGAAGAGTTTGTGAAAAAGATAGAAAAAGATGGCATAAGGGTACTCATCAGGTACTCAGGTACAGAAAATTTACTAAGAATTTTACTTGAGGGGAAAGATGAAAAAATATTAGAAAAACATATGAGTGAAATTTACAGTTTCTTAAAGAAAACTCTAAATGACTAAAAACTTTTCAGTTTTTTTACTAATCGCTATCGGCATATTTCTTATAGACCAAAATCTAAAATCTCTCTTTTTAAATGGTCTGAGATGGAATGGAGAGTTTATATCTTTGGTATTAGTCTTAAACAAAGGTGTGGCATTTTCAATGTTTGCATTTTTGCAAGAGTACCTAAAATATATACAGATTGCCATATTTGTAGCTATTAGCATCTATCTTATATATGAAAAAACTTTTTTTATGAGATACCCTCTTCCGCTTGGCATACTCTATGGAGCCGGCATAGGAAACATTCATGATAGATTTGCTTATGGTGGCGTGGTGGATTACATATATTGGCATAAGTGGTTTGATTTTGCTGTATTTAATTTTGCCGATGTGATGATTGACTTGGGAGTTGCGTGGATTATAATTGCTTCTTACATAAGGAAAAAAGATGTTTAAAATAGGAATAATAGGGCTTGGAGGAGTTGGTGGATATATAGGTGCAAAGCTGATTCAAAAAAATCTTTGCGAAACAACACTTTTTGCAAGAGGCAAACACTTCAAGGCCATAAAGACAAACGGACTAAAGATAAAAGATGTAAAAGATACATTTACCATAAAAAGCCCAGACTTAATAGACAGCCAAAATGACAATAGCCATAAAATTTTTGATATAATTTTCATAGCCGTAAAAAGCTATAGTTTTAAAGATATAACAGAAATCCTAAACAGACACTGCGACAAAGACACCCTTATAATTCCTCTCTCAAATGGTGTAAATCACAAGATTGAGATAAACTCGTATCTCCAAAAGGGCATCGTCCTTGATGGCTGTGTATATGTACTCTCAAATATAAAAGCACCCGGGCTTATAGAGAAAAAAGCCTTGACTTTTTATCTTATATTTGGAGATGCGCAAAATAGATTTCAAGGAAAACTTCAACTTTTGTCAGAACTACTAAACGAAAGTGACTTAAAAACAAAATTAAGTCAAAATATAGAGTTTGATTGCTGGAACAAGTATCTTTTAATCTCTTCTTTTGCTACCCTAACAAGCTATTTTGATAAGCCTATGGGTTACATAATTGAAAAAAAGATGCCCCTGCTTAAAGAGATACTACAGGAGATAAAGTCTGTTGCAAATGCTCTACATGTAGAGCTCAGTGAAAAAGAGATACAAAAGACCATAAAACAGGTACAAAATATCCCTTATGACTCAAAAACCTCTATGCAGATCGATTTTGAAAACTCTAGGCAAACTGAACTAGAATCTTTGAGTGGATATATCGTAAAAGAGGGTGAAAGATTGGGATTAGATGTCAAAAACATGAAAATTGCCTACGAAGAGCTATCTAGGAGAACTGTTTACTGATTCTTAAGCGTTTTTTATGCCATTTTTAAGTATCATCTTGTTTCAAATATCATCGTGGTCGCGTAGCTCAGTTGGTAGAGCACTACCTTGACATGGTAGTGGTCGTTGGTTCAAGTCCAATCGTGGCCACCATATTACTGTTCTCTCGGAGTTTGAGAGTTCAAAAGGATTAAAATGCAAAATGAAGTTATAGCCTATAGAGATGGCGAAACACTTCTTGACACACAAACTGCTGCTTCACAAGATTCAACTAATTTCAAAAAAGTTTTATTTAACAATTCAGACGATGCGCTAGAGGTCATAAGGCACTCAACTGCTCATATGATGGCTCAAGCTATAAAAGAGTTGTATCCTGATGCCAAGTTTTTTGTGGGACCTGTCATAGAAGATGGTTTTTACTACGATTTTCGCGTAAGTGAGAAGATTAGCGATAGTGATTTAAAAGCGATAGAAAAAAAGATGCAAGAGATTGCAAAGAGAAAACTACCTATAGAAAAAAGTAGTGGCACGAGACAAGAGGCTGTAGAACACTTTAGCGATGATGACCTAAAGCAAGAGGTACTATTGCGTATCCCCGAGGGTGAAGTATCTACATATAAACAGGGAGATTTTGAAGATCTTTGTCGTGGTCCTCATGTGCCAAACACAAGATATCTAAGATTTTTTAAACTCACAAGAGTGGCCGGCGCATATCTGGGTGGCGATGAAAAACGAGAGATGCTTACTCGTATCTACGGCACAGCTTTTGCAGACAAGCAGAGCCTAAGAGATTATGTCACTATGATAGAAGAGGCAAAAAAGAGAGACCATAGAAAATTAGGAACTGAACTAAAACTATTTACTTTTGACGAAGAGGTAGGAGCAGGTCTTCCTATCTGGCTTCCAAATGGTGCAAGAATGAGAAGCAGACTTGAACATTTGCTTTTTAGAGCACACCGCCTAAGAGGATATCAGCCCGTTCGTGGTCCCGAGATACTCAAAAGCGATGCATGGAGAGTAAGCGGGCACTACGATAACTATGGTGAAAACATGTACTTTACAACCATAGACGATACAGAGTATGGTATAAAGCCCATGAACTGCCTAGGACATATCAAAGTTTTTCAAAATGAAGTCAGAAGTTACAGAGACCTTCCTTTGAAATTTTTTGAGTATGGAGTTGTACATAGACACGAAATGAGTGGAGTACTTCACGGGCTTTTTAGGGTTCGCGAATTTACTCAAGATGATGCACATATATTTTGTACGCCTGATCAGATAAAAGAGAATGTTTTAGAGATTTTAGATTTTGTCGATACTCTTATGAAAGCTTTTGATTTTAATTATGAGATGGAAATATCCACAAAACCGCAAAAAGCCATAGGCGAAGATGCCTACTGGGAAGCTGCCACAAAAGGCTTGATGGATGCACTCGATGGAAATGGCATAAAGTACGGTATAGACGAGGGTGGCGGAGCATTTTACGGTCCAAAAATTGATATAAAGATAACAGATGCGTTAAAGCGAAAATGGCAATGTGGTACCATACAGGTCGATTTTAATCTACCTGAAAGATTTGACTTGGCCTATGTAGATGCTAACAATGAACACACTAGACCAGTCATGCTTCATCGTGCGATTTTGGGTTCTTTTGAGAGATTTATAGGCATACTTATAGAGCATACTGCTGGAGAGTTACCATTTTTTATAGCTCCTACACAAGCTATAATCGTACCTATATCTGAAGCTCATCACGCATATGCCCAAACACTATTTAAAAGACTTTTAGATGAAGGTATAGACGCGGAGATTTCCGCTAAAAATGAGAGTTTAAATAAACGAATTAGAAATGCTGAAAAAATGAGAGTTCCGATGATTTTAGTAGTTGGTGATGAAGAAGTTCAAAACCAAAGTGTTGCTTTAAGAGATAGAAGAGAAAGAAAACAGTATAATCTAAGCGTAGAGGAATTAATAACAAAAATGAAGGAGAAACTTAGTGAGGTACACTTTTGAGTAAAAGCAAAGAAGTACTGCTCAATGACGACATTAGAGCAAGTGAGGTTAGGTGTTTAGGTGACGATGGTACGCAATATGGCGTGATTTCCAGAAACAAAGCCCTATCTATCGCTGAAGGCTTGGGGTTGGATTTAGTTCTTATAGCCCCTGATGCAAAACCACCGGTTTGTAAGATTATGGACTATGGAAAGTTTAAGTATCAACAAGTCAAAAAGCAAAAAGAGGCAAAGAAAAAGCAAAAGACTATAGAGGTAAAAGAGATAAAACTCTCAGTAAAAATCGCTCAAAACGACATAAACTACAAGATAAAACATGCAAGGCAATTCCTAGAAGAGGGAAAACATGTAAAATTTAGAGTATTTCTAAGAGGTAGAGAGATGTCAAATCCAGATGCTGGAAAAGCGGTACTTGAGAGAGTATGGCCTATGGTTGAAGATTTAGCCGATAGAGATAAACCACCTATGCTTGAGGGTCGTTATGTAAATATGCTCGCTGTTCCAAAAAAATAGCAAAAAATTATATTATTTTAAGTGATATTAAGCTAAAATTATCAGCTTATAAAATTATGAGGAGAATGCATGCCGAAAATGAAAACGGTACGCGGTGCAGCTAAGAGATTTAAAGCTAGTAAAAATAGGATCAAAAGAGGCTCAGCCTACAGAAGTCATATTCTTACTAAAAAGCCTACAAAGAGAATGCGTGGACTTAAAGAATCACATAGCGTTGATAGCCGTGATGTAGCATCTGTAAAATTGATGCTAGGCAAGAAGTAGAGAGTTTTAACAAAAGTTAATAAAAAATCATTGCGATTTTCCCCTCGAGAAGTTTATGATGAAACTTCGTATTAGAGGGCAAGTTCCCTAAACAGGGACACCAATTAAGGTCAAGGAGACATAAATGGCAAGAGTAAAAACTGGTGTTGTCAGAAGAAGAAGACACAAGAAAGTACTTAAGTTAGCAAAAGGTTTCTACAGCGGTAGAAGAAAACATTTTAGAAAAGCGAAAGAGCAGTTAGAAAGAAGTCTAGTCTATGCTTATAGAGACAGAAGAACTAAAAAAAGAGATTTTAGAAGACTTTGGATTGTAAGAATCAACGCTGCTTGTAGATTGAACGATATAAGCTATTCTCGCTTTATAAACGCTTTAAATAAAGCAAATATACAATTGGACAGAAAAATTCTAGCTGATATGGCTATGAATGACCCTGAAGCCTTTGCAGCCGTAGTAAAACAAGCAAAAGCCGCACTTTAAATTATAAAGAGGTGTAAAAACACCTCTTTATTCTCAGAAAAATCCCCCTTAAATATACAACAAATTTTCCACACTTACTACATATTGCTCTGATATAATCTAGAAATTTATTAGTAGGAGTATATATGAAAAAACTAATCTTAGTTTCGGTTTTGGTGTTAGTTGCGTTAGCATACTATTTTACTAGTGCACAAGATAATAAAAATGGCAGATGGTACACACAGGCACAAGTCGTCAAAGGCAAAAAACTTTTTGCTGCAAATTGTGCAAGTTGTCATGGCTTAAACGCTGAGAAAACAGTAAATTGGAGAAAAAAACTTCCTGATGGCTCATATCCGCCCCCTGCACTCAATGGCACAGCCCATGCTTGGCACCATACTCTTGCGCAATTAATGACACGAATAAATGATGGGGGAGAAAAATATGGTGGGAAAATGCCTGCTTTTAGGGGCACTCTAAATGATGAGGAGAAAAAGGATGTTATTAGTTATTTTCAATCTTTTTGGAATGACCAAATATATAATTCATGGAAAGAAAGAAATAAAATGTAGAGACCATGGCTATACCAGATTTGGTATAGCCGACTAACTTATCTTGTTGGATTTCCACTTGCATCAAACATGGTGGGTGTGCCTTTTATCAGACCCGTTGCGAGTATCCCTTTCATCCTTGCTATGGCTTTTTTTGCAAATTTACTGTCAACTTCCTTATAGGTGTCATCTTTTTCATTAGATGCTTTATGCATCAATGATAGCATATTCGGATTTTTATCATTTTTTGCTCTCTCTAAAAGCCAACTTGATCTCATAGGTGAGGTCTCGTGTCCCGGTATATTGAGAAACAAAGGTATCACTCTTACCTCTTTTAAATTTTTTATCGCTTTTGGTAACTCATTTTCTTCATACTGTTTGCAATATGGACAATTTGGATCTGTTATTAAATAGATGATCTTGCCATTTGGATTGCCACCTCTTATCCTAAACATAGAGTCTTTGTACTTGCCATTAAAAAGTGAGATCAATTTTTTATTATTTTTAATCTCTTTACCTGTCTCTTTTTTCTGGATTTTTGAAAGTGCTTTTTGGATCTTGTCTTTATTTTTATTTATAAAATCTATAAAAATACTTTTACCATTTTTTCTATTTTTGATGCTTCCTACTATCATTGTGTCTTTATTATATAGCAGCAAAAATGGTTTTGGATTTCCTTTTATGGTACCTATTAGAACATGTAAATTCTTCAGATCCTTTGCTGAACCCTGTGCTATAATGCTAATGGAGCTCTTTTTGAGTTTTCCATTTGTAAATATCTTACTAATATCTTGCTTCAACTCATCCTTTGTGCCCGCAAACATTGATAAAGCAATGATGGAAGCAGACAATATACCTATGCCTATTTTTTTCATTTAAAATCCTTTCAGGATAATTGTATATAAGATTTTTAAATATAAAATAAATATATCATCTAATCACAAAATAACTTTATAGTATAATAGTACCCTCTACATGTAGAGCTTATAGTGCTTGATTTATGAATGGGAATTAGTCAAAGATTTTCTATAGCCAAACTTACAGCGACACTTTACACAAGGAGAGATTTGTGCAGAGTGTCGCTATAAAATCAAAATTATCCAAGTAGACTATTTTCTGTACTTCTTTAGAACCATTTCACTTGGATAGAAAAACACAGTGTGCCTAAACACAACAATCTTCTTACTTGCATCTGTTGCATAGGCTTTTATAGTGATTGGTACCGGCGTATCTTTTTTGTCAGTATCCACGAGAGTTTTTGTTGTTTTCAATATCACAACTTTTTTCTCTTTTTTCCTAGCTCTTAATTCAAATGGCTTTTTAGGTCTAACGATAGTTATATCTTTATTGTTAACTTCAAAATAGTATCTATGATTTTTCGTGTCCGTATTATGAAACAAGAAAGTATATACATTTAAAACTGTTTTACCATTGTCTTTAATCTTATATAGTTCGCTTGTTCTGTTTATGTTTAACAACATATGCTCTTTTGTGCTCCCCATGTACATAAGCCCGATAAAGGCAAGAGTAAGCGCAACGCCGTAAGCTACCGTTCTAAATCTTACATACTGTGTTTTTGTATCATTTTCTTCTGCATTTTCACTTGACCACTGAATGAGTGACTCTTTGCCAAATTTTGCCATAACAGGAACGCAAGCATCAGCACATTCAAGACAGTTGATACACTCTAACTGCATCCCTTTTCTTATATCTATATGAGTTGGACAAACCCTTACACAAGCTTCACATCCCGTACAGTCATCATCTTCTCCGGGAGGTTTGCTCCATAGTTTTTTACCATGCTCATCATATATCTTACCACCCTTTTTTTCACTATATATTGGCATAATAGTATTTTCATCGAACATAACCGATTGAACTCTCGCATATGGGCAGATATAGACACAAAAATTCTCTTTTAGCATAATTACATCATATATCAAAAACAGAGTAATGCCGAGTAGAAAGCCGAGAAACACCGTATGGTTTGCAGGATCTTGTAGAAACTTAATGTATGTCTCTGGTGGAACAAAATACCAAATAAAATCAGATGCTGCTATAAATGCTAAAATAGCCCACAAAAGAATTGCGATGGTTTTTTGTAGGTACATGCCTTTTTTTGTGCCGTTTTGTTTATTTTTTGTACTTTTTCTAAGACTCAAAAGTTTAGTCTGTAACAAATCTCTATAAATAACTCTAAATATAGTCTGAGGACATGCCCATCCACACCAAACTCTACCGCCTAGTGTAGTCATAAAAAACACACCTAAGAACAATAAGATAAGTATAAAAGGCATCAAATACAACTCTTGCATATCAAACGATGTGAAGAGTAGGTTTAATTGTTTTTGACCAAAGTTAAATAGAAAAAAGTGGTTACCATTTACTCTAATAAAAGGCAATACCAAAGCGATTACGGTAATAATACCAAAGGTAATATACCTTTTCTTTATATGTTTTTTTGAATCAATATCTATGTTGCACGCCATGTTTGTTTCCATCCTTTTTTGTTATATTACACTGTGTGACAGCACTATTTGCTTCGCCTTTGAAATCTTTTTTTTGCAAAAGTTTTTTTCTAGTTTCAACCAAATCTTTTAAACCTCTAGAGTTTATATAGTCTTTCAAAGAGCTTCTACTCACATTGAGTATTCTTGATATTTCAAGAACTGAATATTTCTTTTCAAGATAACCTATGATTTCAAGTCTATATACATCAAATTTTGATTTAGACATTCTACCCTTTGGTCTTCCTTGAATAGTTGTTTTTTTGACATCAAAGAGATTATCATTCTCTTTTAAAAATATAGAAAATATCTCGAAAGCTCTAATATCTTTGGTAACTTTCAAATTTATATTTGTTATATAAACCGATATGGATCTTTCAAACAGGCAGTTAAATATCTTCATCTGCTCATCAAGACTGTTTGAAAATGTCGATAGGCTATATATCAAAACCGTGTCATTATAGTCTAAAGACCTTAAGAAGCCTTTTAATTCATTCCTAGACTCCAGTCTCTCATTTTCGGCAGAATTATCAATCTCCGTAGAATCTATATCTATAGAGTTTTGATTTGCATACCTAAATATATGCTTTTGCTGTCCAATCACATTTGTCTTTGAATCTTTTGCTTTCAATAAAATTATATTCACAATGTCACCTTTTTGTTACTCGAAAGTATATAACTATTGGCGAAAAAAGTCAATAGTATTCTCTATTTATCGTCACAAATTATGGATATTATGACTTATGATTATATTATGGTATAATTCCCCCTAAAATTTTTCAGAAAGGTGGTGATAGAGTATGCCAGGGATTAAAGTACACCCTAATGATTCTTTTGAAGAAGCCTATAGAAAGTTTAAAAAGCAGATTGACCGTAACCTAATAGTTACAGAAGCGAGAGCTAGAAGATTTTTTGAAACTGCAACCGAAAAGCGTAAAAAACAAAAAATTAGTGCTCGCAAAAAGATGCTTAAGAGACTATATATGCTTCGTAGATACGAATCAAGACTCTAAAACACATAAAGGTCAGACCATGTTTGGCCTTTTTTACCACATTCACAACAATATCTTAACTTTTTCTTTAACTTTAACTAACATTTAGCAAAACTTCGTATAATACACTATCATGTATTTTAGGAGTTGCTATGGAAAAAAAACTAACTGTTATAGAAACAGCTGAACTACTCGGTGTTAGTAAAGAAGCCATTTATAACCGTATAAGACGAGGATCTTTGCAGACTGTTATTGAAAATGGTATAAAATATGTTGTACTAACAGATGAGGTCAAAAAAAGCTCACGAGTAAAAAAACTTCAATCCGTAGCAAATGATGCATATATTCAACTCTTAAGAGATGAGATGAGGGATCTCAAAGAGAGAAACAAGACTCTTGAAGCAGATAAAGATAGACTCGTAAAAGAAAAAGAGAAACTTTTGATTGAATCCAAAGAAAAAATAGAACAAATATATAAACAAAAGGATGAGCAACTAAAGGCAATTTTATCTCTTGCAACAAAAAATATACTTGAAAATAAAACAGCACAAGACAGTGACATCATCATAGATGAATATAACAAAAAGAATGATGCAATAGATGCAGATATAGATGTCAATGAGAGTGCCGTGTCTACAAAAGAGCCTCTAGAATCATATAGTGATTGGAAAGATTTAAGAGATTACCTCAAACAAAAAGGCTACTCTAAAAAACAGAAAAAAATAATTAAACAAAAATTTAAGAAGGGTGAAATAGATGACACCCTAATGGAGATATAGATGAAGATAGTCCTACTTGATAAAGAGACGCTCGGAAGTGTTGATCTTAGTGTGATTGAAATATATGGAGAGTTTATTTATTACGATAAAACTGAAAAACATGATACCCTAAAAAGGGTTAAAGATGCAAATATCATCATCACAAACAAAGTTGTCATAGATAAAGATATTATGATGAAATGCAAAAATCTAGAGTTGATTTGCATAGCAGCAACAGGCATGAATAATGTAGATTTGGATTTTGCAAAACAACAAAATATAGAGGTGAAAAATGTTGCCGGTTACTCAACTTTTTCTGTAGTACAAAGCACTTTTGCGCTCCTTTTCAATCTAATAAGTAACAGTTGCTACTATGACAAATATGTAAAATCGGGGTTATGGTCAAAAAGTCCGATTTTTACAAATCTTGATCGTGAATTTTTTGAAATAAAAGATAAGACCTGGGGTATCATCGGATTAGGCAACATAGGAAAAGCGGTTGCAACCATCGCATCGGCTTTTGGCGCGAATGTTGTTTACTATTCTACTTCAGGAGTAAATAGAGACAATAACTTTCAGAGAAATAGCTTACAAGACCTTCTTAAAAATTCAGATATTATCACCATCCACGCATCTTTAAATGAAAAAACAGATAATCTTATAAAAAAAGATGAGCTTTCGCAGATGAAAAAAGGCGCCCTCATCCTAAATATGGGAAGAGGCGGCATCATAAATGAAGAAGACCTAGCTTATGCGGTGGACCATTTTGGGATAAAAGCCGGCTTAGATGTATCTAAATATGAGCCGATCAGGATTGATAATCCGCTTCTACATGTAGAGACCAGAGACAATATTATGTTTTCACCTCATACCGCTTGGGCGAGCAAGGAAGCAAGAAAAACTCTAGTAGGACAGATAGCAAAAAACATAGAAAATTTTATACAAAATAAGGAGAAATGATGGCTAAAGAGCATAGTTTCGACATAACCGCCGAAATAGATAAGCAAGAGTTGAAAAATGCGATTGAGCAAGCAAGAAAAGAGATAACAAATAGATATGACTTTCGAGGTTTGAAAGCCGATGTCAATTATAATGAAAATGCAAAAATTATACTCTTAGTGACAACTAGCGACAATAAAGCAGATGCGATGTTTGACATACTAATTTCAAAAGCTATAAAAAGGGGCATATCTTCAAAGGCATTAAAAGAGGCAAAAAGAGAGAGTGTCGGAGGTGGAAATACAAAATTAACTGTTAGTATTAACGACACCATCTCAAAAGACGATGCTAGAAAGATTGTTAAAGAAATCAAGGATTTAAAACTAAAGGTTCAAGCAAGCATAAGAGGAGATGAAGTCAGGGTGGTCGGAAAATCCATAGATGACCTGCAAACTGCCATAACTGCCATAAAAAAAAGAGATATGGATATACCGCTTAATTTTGCAAATATGAAGTAGATTGTGGAAGAAATTGTACCGGAATTTATAGAGTTAGCCCCTATAATCAAAGGCAAAAAATGCAAATTTTTGCTATTTTGTTTATATTTTTTTATAACATATACTCCTTTGATTTTAGCTCTGTTTATTTGGTACTATTACACTTTTTTAATCGGTTTTGCTTTTTTTCTTTTTTTTACATTGGGTATGGGTATAATAATCTCAAAACTAAGACTCTCGTCCATACCCTCCGCACAAAGGGAGATGTCATATAATAATATGGGTGTAGCTAGATGGTTTATAGGTAAAAATATCTGTTTGTAGGCATTAAGACTGTATCAGAAATTTATTTTATTTGACATAGTGCTTAAAAATATGATGAGGGCGGAGCAAAAAGTGCAAAGCACAATCCTTGTTTCCACCCTGATATTTGTGTATCTTAAAATTCTGCGCTTTCAAGCCAGTTTTTAGGGCTTTCTACGAAATCTACCAAGTTTTCCAAAAGTTCAAGATGCTTTTTTTCTTCAGCTGCAATCTTTAAAAATATCTCTTTGTGTTCAGGATTAGTGACTTCGTTTGCCTTGTCAATGTATAGATTGTATGCTTTATCTTCAGACTCTAAAGCCTTTTTGTATAGCGCTATCTGATCTTCACCAAAATCTATCTCTCGTCCTGATGATTTCATCTCGGCAAATATTTCTTTTGCATCTTGCATGACATCCATTTTCGGAATCTCAACATGATCTTCTGATTCAGCTATGTTTTTAAATAATTCATAGTGCTTTACTTCTTCATTTGCCAAATTTAGAAATATATTTTTTATTCCTTCATCAGTTGATTTGTCAGCTAATTCTCTATAAAACTTCTCTCCCTCTTCTTCCATCTGCATCGCGTATTCATATGCATTCATATCTGCTCCCTTTTAAAATAATTTTAAATACCGATAATCCGAATCGTATTTTTCAAGTAAGAGATTTTTCTCTTACTGCTAAGGCCAAAAGAATCCAGGCAACTATAAAACAACTTCCTCCTATAGGAGTTATAACTCCTATCCATGTTATTTTTGTTATGCTAAGTATATATAAACTATATGAAAATAGTATGATACCTGACATCATAAAATAACCTGCCAATTTCACTTTTTTGCTTTCATTGAAATTTGCAACAAATGCTACGGCAAAAAGGCCCAAAGCGTGATAAAAATTATACTCGACACCGGTATGATATACAGCCAGCATCTCTTTTGAAAGTACATGTTTTAGGCCATGTGCGCCAAATGCACCGAAAGCGACGGCACTTGTCATGAAAATTGCACCTAAAAATACAAATTTCCTAGATAATTTGTTCATAATCATTCTCCCCTGTGATACCCTAAGACAGATTTTACAATATTATACATAGTTTACCTCAATATTTAATCTGTTTTGATAAAATTATTAAAATAGAGGTGAAACATATGCGTAAAATGTGGAATGAGAAACTTAGCAAAGATGGTTTTCTTTATGGGACTGAAGCGAATAATTTCATTAAAGAAAATTATAAGTTTATTAAAAATGGCTCAAAAGTTCTCTGTCTAGGTGTAGGTGAGGGACGCAAGCGTTATTAGAATAATTATAGAAAATAATTAGTTTTTTCTGCCATATTATTAAATTAATATATTTGTTGAACTTTTTGATTTTAGGGATATAAGACGATTTAGAAAATCGCCTTATAATTCATTTTTAGATAGGCAAAACTCTTATTTTATCGCTTAAATGCTCTTTTAGAACTGCTTCTATGGCATAGAGCGTTCCTGAGCTACTACTTGCACATCCGCTGCAAGCTCCTAGATATCTGATATATATGTCTGTAAAGCCGTCATCCGTATCTCTTATATCCACAATTTCAAGGTTTCCGCCATCCATCATGAGCATCTCTCGGATATTGTCGTCTATAACTTTTTCTACTTTCTTAAGTTTTTGCACCATTGTCATATCTTCAAAAGCAAACTCACCATTTTCACTGGTCTTGGCGTCTGCAAGCTCACCCATTTTTTTCTTTTCCATCTCTTCTCTCGTATCTTTTAGAATATCAACAAGATAATACTCTCTCTCTTCGTGTCCGCCCGGTTTTATACAAGACTTACAAAATGCTCCGGCTTTTGTGTAGTCTGTGATTTGCTCTACAGTTTTCAAATCATTTAAGATTATGACCTCTTTTATAGTGCCGAGGCTTACTCTTGCACACTCACACACTATGATCTGATCTTCAAAACTTGCAGCGTCAACTCCTTTATATGAGGCGGCCGCTTCTTTTATGACATCATACGCCATAACAGAACAGTGCATCTTTTGTGGAGGAACTGCAGGAGTATCAGTAGTATCGCGCATAGCTTTTTCTACATCTATATTTGTAATCTTTATAGCTTCGTCTACTGTTTTGCCTTTGCATAACTCCGCCATCGTATCACTACTTGCGATTGCTGTTCCACAGCCAAAACTCTTAAATTTTGCATCTAAAATCGTATCTGTTTTTTCATCTACCGCCCAGTACAATCTCACCGCATCGCCACAGCTTTCAGCACCAAAGTCAGCAACTATCAGTTTTGCTCCCATCTCCTTGGCCTGCTCTTCTGTTATCTCTCCCATATTCTTTGGGTTATTCATCAAATCTTGTACTTTTTGGCTATATTCTTCCCAAATTGATCCGCCTATTAAGCTATTTTTTCCCATAATTTATCCTTTATAAGTTCAGTTATAATTTACTCTCATGCCAATCAGGTGCATAAGAAAATGTACTAGAGATTGTTCTTAATCTCTCTACGGCTTTATATATAATATCTATCGTATAGTCAATCTCTTCTTTTGTTGTAAACCTTGAAAGCGATAGTCTCAAAGCAGTATGAGCGAGATCAGCCTCAGCACCGATTGCTTCCATAACAGGGTTTGACTCTAGTGCTTCACTAGCACATGCACTTCCCGTGCTAGCTGCGATTCCAGCTTTATTCAAATCCCAAAGCATGGCTTCGCCCTCTATACCTTTTATACTGATGAGTATGGTATTTGGCGTTCTTTGCTCTTTAGTTCCGACTACAAAGGTATCTGGGATCTTCAAAAGCTCATCTTCTAGCCTATCTCTTAGTTTTTTAACATCATTTTTTTCAAAATCAAGATTTTCAACTGCTAACTCCATAGCTTTTCCCATGCCGACAATGCCAGGAACATTAAGAGTGCCACTTCTTAAACCATCCATCTGTTCCCCACCTGAAAGAAGGCTTGATATTACCCTTCCCTCTTTTATATATAGTCCGCCTATACCTTTTGGACCATGAAATTTATGAGCAGAAAAACTAAGATAATCAACTCCGGCCTTAACAACATCAACAGGAACTTTTCCTATAGCTTGCGTTGCATCCGTATGAAAAGGAACATCATGTTTTTTGCAAACTCTGCTTATCTCTTCGATAGGAAAAACCATACCTGTTTCATTGTTTGCCCACATGATGCTCACAAGTGCAGTTTCATCGCTAATACTCTCTTCTAGTGTATCAATCTCTATAACACCATCACTGTTTACCGGCAGATATGTCACTTTTACACCTAGCTTCTCTAAAAATCTACATGCCTGTATGACTGCTGGATGCTCTACTTCACTCGTTACTATATGATTTTTATCGCCATTAAAAATACGATCAAAATATATACCTTTTATAACCCAGTTGATACTTTCGGTTGCACAAGAAGTTACAACTATATCATCGTTGTCAGCTGCATTTATACCTGCATATAATCTATCCATAGCACATCTAAGTGCCGGGTGAGTTTCGCTTCCAAATTCGTGCAATGAGTTTGGATTGCCATATTTTTCACAAAAATACGGTACCATCTCCTTATATACGAATGGGTCCACGATTGTCGTTGCATTGTTATCCAAATAAACTCTCATTTTTTCTCCATTTTTTAAATAGGACAATATAGGTCCTAATTGTTTCTGTTCGCGCATACTAATATTTTAAACATTAAAATTTGATTAAATAATTGACCTTATACACTTTTTTCTAAAAGTCCTATTTTTATCTCTTCAGAGAATCGTAGCAATTTTACCCCACCATCCTTACATATCTTTACTTATTATAGTGTGTAAAGTTAATCTCTCAAGAAAGCACTTTTCTCAATCTCTCTTTGGTGTCATCTAGACCAATTATTTCGTCAGGACTCTGCTGTAAAAATTCATTCATCATATCTTTTTTAGATATAGCTAAGTCCAACTCTTTGTCATTTCCTTTTTCATAAGCTCCAATTCTTATCAATATTTCATTCTCTTTCAAAAGAGAATTTAATCTTTTAAATTTTATAGCCAGTTTCTTATGTTCATCATCAATCACATCACCCATCACTCTTGAAGCACTATTTTGTATGCTTATAGGCGGGTACACACCAAAATCGGTCAATTCTCTACTTAAAACAATATGTCCGTCCAATATGCTCCTAGACTGATCGGCAATAGGATCGCTTAAATCATCCCCCTCAACAAGCACAGTAAAGAATGCTGTGATAGAGCCCTTGCCCTCTTCTTTTCCTGCTCTCTCCATCAGTTGCGGTAAAAGAGTAAGAACAGAAGGTGGATACCCCTTAGATGTAGGTGGCTCTCCCAAAGCTAAACCTATCTCTCTTTGAGCCATCGCAAATCTTGTTATAGAATCCATGATAAAAAGCACATCATTGCCCCTGCTTTTAAAGTATTCGGCCACACTCATGGCGCAAAATGCACCATATTTTCTCATAAGCGGAGAGTCATCACTTGTAGCGACGATAATTACAGTGTTGCTCAAATCACCGCCCAAGTTTTTTTGTATAAATTCAGGAACTTCTCTTCCTCTTTCACCTATGAGTGCTACTACTTTTATCCTTGCTGACGAACCTTTTACAATCATACCCATCAAGGTCGATTTACCGACGCCACTTCCTGCAAATATACCCAGTTTTTGACCTTTTCCACAAGTCAGAAGAGCATCTATGGTCTTGACCCCCACCGAAAAAGGCTCGTCTATGAGACCTCTTTTCATGGCATCAAGCGGGGGCTTCATGATAGGAGTACAAACATCAGCTATTATCTCATCCTTTCCATCTTTTGGCCTCATAAAAGGATCTACAACTCTTCCAAGCAGACTGTCTCCAACAGGGATCATCATCCCCTGGTCATTGATAAAAACCCTGTCTCCTATTTTGAAACCCTCAACAAAACCAAACGGGGAGATAAAAAAGGAGTATTGATCTATCTCTGTGACCATTCCAAGCTCACTTTTATCGTCACCATTAGAGACCATCTTAACTATATCCCCAATACTCGGATTTAATCCTATCGCTTCAATTTTTGTAGCACTAATCTTCTTGATAGTTCCAAAAAGAGGAGACAACTTCTCTTTAGCGAGTTTAGCCCGAAGTCTATTTATAGGCATTAAAATCTAGCAGTTTGCGGAGCATTTATGATATCGAAAAACTCTTTCCTTGTATCTGATTTCAAAAAGAGTCCTCTGAGTGATGATGTTGTGGTATTTGAATGTGTTTTTTCAACACCTCTCATCTCCATACACATGTGCCTTGCTTGAACAACTACACCAACGCCTTTAGGGGCTATAACTTCATCGATTGCATGTGCTATCTGTTCGGTGAGTTGTTCTTGTATTTGCAGTCTTCTTGCGAACATATCTACCATTCTTGGTATTTTTGAGAGCCCTACAACTTTACCATCAGGTATATATGCCACATGTGCCCTGCCGATAATCGGAAGTAGATGATGCTCACACATAGAGTAAAATTCTATGTCTTTTATGAGTACCATTTGACTGTTATCACTACTAAAAAGAGCTTCGTTCAATACTTTTTTTGGATCTTGGTGATACCCTTGTGTCATAAATTCAAAAGATTTAAAAACTCGTTTTGGTGTTTTTAAAAGCCCTTCTCTGTTTGGATTTTCCCCTAGAATTTCCAGCATTCTTTTCACTAAATTTTCAAATTCTTCCTCTTTTTGCATAAAAAATCCTCATATAAATTAGACTTATTATACATCTTTTTTGCTTTTTGATAGTTAAAAGCGTGTGGATTAAATGGACTATAAAGCAAAAATTCGATATATTAAGAAAATTTTTATTTGAAAAGGGAATATATGCAGATTAATGCTAAAAAAGTTGATGATGCAAATGCAGTTGTAGAAGCGCAAATATCTACAGCATTGCTAAACAAAAAAGAGGATAAAATCGCAGCCGCTGCTGCTAAGAATATGCAAGTAGATGGCTTTAGAAAAGGTAAAGTACCACTACATGTAGTAAAAGCAAGACACGGTGAGAAGATAAAACAAGATGCGGAACAAGAGGCACTAAAAGAGCTTTTTGATGCTTCTTTGTTGGAATTGGATGTTAAAGCGGATATGATGGTTGGAGAACCGGCTATAACCAAGTTTGATAAAAACGATAATGGTATAGAAGTCGAGATAAAAGTCTCTTTTAAACCGACTGTAAACATAGATGGCTACAAAGATTTGATTCCTGAGTATAAAACACCAAGAGTTATGAAAAAAGATGTAGAAGCAAGAGTTTCCGAAATGCTAAAAGCAGTAGCTCCAATGAAAAAAGTAGAAGAGGACAGAGGATTACAAAATGGTGATTTTGCTCAAATCGACTTTGAAGGTTTTGTAGACGGAACTGCTTTTGAGGGCGGTAAAGCCAAAAAGTATCAACTTGAAATAGGAAGCGGATCATTTATACCGGGTTTTGAAGCAGGCTTAATAGGACTAAAATCTGACGAAAGTAGGGATGTAACCGTTACATTTCCAAAAGAGTATAATAGCAAAGAACTAGCGGGCAAAGAGGCGCTTTTCAAGGTAAAGCTACTTGAAATACAAGCCAAAGATATAGATGCCAAACCAGATGAAGAGGCACTCAAAAAACTACTTCCGGGAGTTGAGAATCCAACTGTCGAAAAACTCGAGGAACAAGTCAAAGAACAGTTAAAAAATGAAAAGCTAGCAAAACTTTTTAATGATGAAGTAAAACCAAAATTTGTAGATTTGATACTAGAAAAGATAGAGTTTGCTCTACCGGAAAACATCATAGAGCAAGAGATTGATTTGCAAGTAAGAAATATATTTGCAAAATTGAGCGAAGATGAGATCAAAGAGTATTCCGAGCATCCTGAAAAAGTTGAAGAAGAGAGAGCAAAATTTGCAGATGAGGCTAGAAATAGCGTAAAACTCACCTTTTTAGTAGATGAGTTGGCAAAAGTCGAGGATATCAAGGTAGATGACCAAGAAGTTATGCAAATGATATATTTTGAAGCGATGCAACAAGGTCAAGATCCAAAACAGTATTTTGAATATTATGAAAAGCAAGGATTGCTTCCTGCTATCAAAATGTCTATCGTTGAAGACAGACTCTTTACAAAACTCTTTACAAAAAAAGAGGTAAAAGAAAAAGAGGTAAAAGAAAAAGAGGTAAAAGAAAAATAATGAGCTATGTTCCTATAGTAGTTGAAAAAACAGGAAGAGGCGAGAGAAGTTACGATATATACTCAAGACTGCTAAAAGATAGAATTATAATGTTAAGCGGAGAGATAAATGATGCAGTTGCATCTTCTATCGTCGCTCAACTTCTATTTTTAGAGGCAGAAGACCCGGAAAAAGACATATATTTGTATTTAAACTCTCCGGGTGGTGTAATTACAAGTGGTTTTAGTATTTATGACACAATGAACTACATAAGACCGGATATTTGCACTATATGTATAGGACAAGCCGCATCAATGGGAGCATTTCTGCTAAGCTGTGGTACAAAAGGCAAAAGATATGCTCTGCCAAACTCTAGAATCATGATACACCAACCACTAGGTGGAGCTCAAGGACAAGCGACAGATATAGAGATACAAGCTCGTGAAATTTTACGACTAAAAGAGGTCTTAAACAGTATATTAGCAAAAAATTGTAATCAAAAAATGCAAAAAATTGTAGAAGATACGGAGAGAGACTTTTTTATGAGCGCAAAAGAGTCTGTCGAATATGGTTTGATAGACAAAGTTTTAGAAAAGAGTTTCAAATAAAATATAGGGGGAACTTGGATGGTTCGTTTAGATAAAGATAAACTACAAGGGGATTTTATACCTCCTGTAAAAAAAGCACACAATATCGAAACAGCAAGTGTTCAAAATGCAAATAGCGAATTGGAAAAATTCTCTCTCTTTGTATTAAGATCTATTATCGATGATAATGTTCCCCCAACTCCTGGTAATTTTCAGATATATTTTGAAAAACTACTAGAAAACAAACCGATGGCATTCAAAAAAAGAATGAAAGAGTACCAAGACAATGACGATATAGATGCAGATGAATACAGAGCAAAAATGGAGAGAGAGATAAAAGAAGGTTTTACGCAAATCAAAGGCATAGTAAAGGTTGTATCTACCATCTATAAAAACCTAAATATTATGAGACAGATTGTCAAAAAAAGGCTAGATGAGATAAAAATCAATGCTAGTCAGCTCTCTATAGACAGCACTCTTTCAAAACTTAATGATGATATAGAAAAACTAACGGCCTTAACAACAAAACAGATGGAAACATTAAAAGAGCACTATGTCAAAACAATCGAAATTCTCAAAGATGTTGAAAATAAAGCGATATTTGATTCAAAATATGGAGTTTATAACAAAAAACACCTTCTCGTCTCACTTCAAAAAGAGTTAGACACAATCAGGCAGTACAACCATAAAAGTTCAATCGTCATGATAAAAATAAAGCATGAAGTACTAGATAAAATAGTCACAGCCAAAGAGAGAGAGATACTGACAAGAAACATCGCCAAACTCTTGATGAAAACCTCAAGAAGAAGTGATGTGGTTGCTCACTATGGAGGAGGAATCTTTGCAATCTTAATGAAACATACTGATATAAACAGTGCGGAAAAAGCTTGTGAAAGAATTGGTGAACTTATATATGGCACTAGCTTTTTTATCGATGAGACAGAGATAGAGATAGATATAGAACTAGGAATTATGCCTATAGACCCCCATTATGATATAGAAGAGTCAATCATAGCTGCTCTAGATGTACTCCCGCAAACAGGGAAAAATACGCAGATGTATCTTGTTGGACAATTTAACGGAAAATAGGAAAGTAACCATGATAAGAGATATAGTCATATACCCGGACAAGAGGCTCAGAAAAGTCTCTAAAGATATAACCGAATTTGATGAAAAGCTACACACACTTTTAAATGATATGTATGAAACCATGATAGCAAAAGAGGGAATTGGACTTGCGGCCATACAAATTGGGATTGAAAAAAATATTCTTCTCATAAATCTTGCAGACGAAGATGGCAAACAAGAAAAAGAAGATCTTCTTGAAGCCATAAATCCAAAAATTACACATCTTGAGGGAAACGAAACATACCAAGAAGGCTGTCTTAGTGTACCTGGATACTACGAAGATGTGCAAAGAGCCCAAAATATAACAGTTGAGTATTTTGATAGATACGGTACTAAAATAGTGAGAAATTTAGAAGGCTTACTTGCAATAGCCATGCAACATGAGATAGACCATTTAAAAGGCCATCTTTTTATCGAGAAACTCTCCTATCTTAAACGCAAAAAATTTGAAAAAGAGTGGAAAAAGAGACTCAAAGCAGGCAAATAGTAGTGCCTGAAAGTAAAGTCAAAAAAGCATTTTGTGCCACACTTGATTTTAATATTGCTAAAAAAATCTTCGTAGAATCAACTTTTATAAGGGCTCTGCCAGGGTTCTCGATAGTAGGAATGGCAAATCAAAGCATACAAGAATCAAGAGATCGGATAAAATCAGCTCTTTTAGGCATAGGTTTTAAATTTCCCTCACAAAAGATCACTATAAATCTATCACCAAGTGATATAAAAAAAGAGGGCGGTCACTTTGACCTTGTCATTGCCCTTTTGATTGCATTTCAAAAAACAAGCTCTACATGTAGAGATTTCTATATTTTTGGTGAACTAGGGCTTGACGGCAAAGTCAAAAGCACATCAGCTATATTTCCTATACTTCTCTCTTTGGCTAGAAAGTATAAAAACATAAGTGTTTTATTACCAAATGATATGTTAGAAAAAGCTTCTCAAATAAAAGGTATTAAAATTTATGGTGTTGCAACACTCTTTGAAGCCATGGAGTTTTTCCAAGAAAAAAGATATGAGTTACCATATAAACAGATAGAGACAAAAGAGTTTTTTGATAAAAAAATTGAAATAAACAAAAAAGAGTATTTTTATGATGTGGATTTTTCACTCGATTTTAAAGATGTCAAAGGTCATAAGTTTTTAAAAAGAGCCCTATGTATAAGTGCGGCCGGCATGCACAATCTCCTGCTTGAGGGGAGTCCCGGATGTGGCAAGAGTATGAGTATCAAAAGACTAAGATACATACTCCCTCCCGTAAGCATAGAGGAAGTTCTAGAGTCTCAAGCATACAAATCTATCAACCAAGAAGATGAAAACCTGAGCGCTAAAAGAGCTTTTCGCGCACCACATCACAGCTCAAGCAGACCTAGTATCTTTGGCGGTGGGAGCTCAAGAGCGATGGCAGGAGAAGCAGCCTTGGCGCACAATGGCATACTTTTTTTTGATGAACTTCCTCATTTCTCAAAGCAGATTTTAGAGAGCTTAAGAGAGCCTTTGGAAAATCACAAGGTATTGATTTCAAGAGTAAACACTAAGATAGAATATGACACAAAATTTCTATTTGCTGCGGCACAAAACCCTTGCCCTTGTGGAAATCTATTTAGCAAAGTAAGAGAATGCAGATGTTCTGATTTGGAGATAGCTAGATATAAATCGAGGATTTCTGACCCTATATTGGATAGAATAGATTTATATATTTTAGTTGATGAAGACTTTTCCAAAGAAAACACAGCAAGCTCTAAAGAGATGTTTGAGGATATCCTAAAAGCTTTTATTTTTCAAAAAAGTAGAGGGCAAGATGAGCTAAATGCAAATTTAAGTGAAAAAGATATAAATAAGTTTTGCATACTCCAAGAAGATGCAAAATATATGCTCGATAAGGCTATAAGTAGATATGGATTAAACCAAAGAAGCGTAAGCAAGATACTCAAAATTTCAAGAACGATAGCAGATATAGACCAAAGTGAAACTATACAAAAAGAGCATCTGCTAGAAGCTTTAAACTATAGGAAGAGATGATGCAAAAGATATTTGATGAAGTTTTAACATTGGATAAGAGGTGCTATGAAGAGTTTGCATTAAGTGAAGATATACTCATGGAACATGCTTCCATGAAAATTTGCGAGGCTATAAGAGAAAAAGTTGAGCCAAAAAATAAAATCTTCTTTTTGTGCGGTCCGGGAAATAATGGCGGAGATGGCATAGCAAGTGCAAGAATCTTACACGATGAATATGATGTTTGTATCTATTTACCTTATGGTGCTAAATCTAAAATGGCAAGACTGCAGTTAAAAAGATATGAGCTACTAGGTGGAAGAGTTGTCGATGGCACACAAGAGGCAAGCGCCTATATAGATGCCCTATTTGGCTCAGGTCTCAGAAAAAAACTAGATAAAAAATCTTGTGAAATTATAAATTGGATAAATAGCAAAAAAGCACATAAAATCTCTTGCGACATACCTAGCGGAATAGGAGTCGGTTTTATATCAGATGAAGTATTTATTGCTGATATTAGCATAAGTATGGGTGCTTTAAAGCTTCCTTTATTTGAGGATTTTGCAAAAAATTATGTAGGTGATATCAAAGTAGCGGATTTAGGAGTGGCTAGGGAAGTTTATGAAAATGATAGTGATGTTTTCTTGTTGGAAACACAAGATATGAAACTCCCTCTTAGAGAAAATAAAAATAGCAACAAAGGCTCTTTTGGACACACCTGTCTAGTTCAAGGTGAAAGAAAAGGTGCAGCTATACTAGCGGCAACCGCTGCACTAAACTTCGGTTCTGGTTTGATAACAGTTATGACTAACGGCACTAACGATACAATACCTCCTTATCTTATGAGTTCAAGCAATATTCCAGAAAATACCACTTCGCTTGTAATTGGAATGGGACTTGGAAACAGGGAATTTGAATTAGATATTCTGCTTAAAAGTGATTTTCCAATCGTCATAGATGCAGATATGTTTTACAAAAGAAGCATAACTCAACTATTAGAAATTAAAAAAAACATAATACTAACACCACATCCAAAAGAGTTTGCCTCACTACTTGAAATTTGTGACATAGCAAAAACCGATGCCAAAGAGATTCAAAAAGATAGATTTAATTATGTCAAAAAATTTGCACACAGATTTCCAAATGTAACGCTCATACTAAAAGGCGCAAATACTATAATCACAACAAATAAGCAAATCTACATAAACACTCTTGGAACAAATACCCTCTCAAAAGGAGGAAGTGGTGATGTACTTAGTGGATTGCTTGGTTCTCTTTTAGCGCAAGGGTATAGCGTAAAAGATGCAGCTATCACAGCTGTTTTAGCCCACTCGATTGCTACAAAAAAACTTAAAATAAATAACTATGCACTAAATCCTCTAGATATCTGTAAGGAGATAAAATGTCTGTAAAAAAAATAGCTATACTCTTCAGCGGTAGTGGAACAAATTTGGAAAATTTACTCGAAAAACTACATCTAAAAGAGTTTGGCAAAATAAAGATAGAAGTAAGCGCCACTATATGCAACAACCCAAATGCAAAAGGCATACAAAGATCACAAAAATACGGCATAGAGCCCACCATAATCGATCATAAAGAGTACAAAACAAGAGAAGAATTTGATGCAAAACTGCTCGATGAAATTAGAAAAAGTGGAGCCGAACTGACAGTTTTGGCAGGTTTTATGAGGTTTCTTACGCCTGTTTTTACAAAAAATATTAAAGCTATCAACCTTCACCCATCACTTTTACCACTTTTTAAAGGTGGACATGCGATAGAGGATAGCTTTAAATCAAATATGAAAGTAGGCGGTATAACAGTTCACTATGTCAATGAAGAGCTTGATGGAGGCACAATAATCGCTCAAAAATGTTTTGAAAAAACAGATAATATGAGCATGAAAAAATATGAAAAAAATATACATAAACTAGAGTATGAGCTACTCCCCGAAGTAGTTATCAGTCTATTGACCAAATAAATAATCCTAAAAGCCAACATTTCCTTGACAAATAAGCAAAATTTGTGTAGAATTTCACCCTTAAAATACCAGTTTAGTTATGATATTTTATTGTGTCGGGGCGTAGCGCAGTCTGGTTAGCGCATCTGGTTTGGGACCAGAGGGCCGAAGGTTCGAATCCTTTCGCCCCGACCATTTATATTTTGAAATCTGGTGAGTGTAGCTCAGTTGGTTAGAGCATCGGGTTGTGGTTCCGAGGGTCGTGGGTTCGATTCCCATCATTCACCCCATTGTTTAACCGAGTTTTGCGCTCGTAGCTCAATTGGATAGAGCAACGGACTTCGGATCCGTAGGTTGTAGGTTCGACTCCTGTCGGGCGCACCACCTAAAACCGAAACTAGATGCGCTCTTAGCTCAGCTGGATAGAGCAACGCCCTTCTAAGGCGTAGGTCGCACGTTCGAATCGTGCAGGGCGTACCACTTAACTGTCTCAAATCTAATGAACAAAGTTCATCAGATTTTCAGTCACTAAAGCTTCGACTTAAAGTCGAGATTTTATCTTATTATTGTTGTGCGGATGTGGTGAAATTGGTAGACACGCCAGACTTAGGATCTGGTGCTTCACGGCGTGGAAGTTCGAGTCTTCTCATCCGCACCACTCTTTCTTAAGTCAAAAAACAAATTATTATCTATAAAAAGAGGATTATTATGAAAATTATTTTGGGAATTCTTGTGTTAATGAGTGTAAATATTTATGCAAATATAAATACTACAAAAAAAGCTATGGCCGAGTATCAAAGGGGCAATATAAATAAAGCAATTAAGCTACTATCTAAATCTTGTGATGGTGGCGAATTGAATGCCTGTGTAAATTTAGGTTATATATATGTATTCAGCCTATCTGTAAAACAAAATTTTGTCAAGGGCTACTCCTTGCTTAAAAAGGCTTGTGATGCCAACAACAGCAAGGGTTGCATACTTCTAGGAAATTCAATCATACAAGAAGAGAGCAATCTCTGGTATAACTTTCAAAAAAATAAAACTCCCACACCAAAAGATATAAAAGAGCACAGAAAGAGGCGTGATGTGGGTGTGAACTATTTCAAAAAGGCTTGTAAAATCGGCTCGTCTGCCGGATGTGATAATTTAGGTGAAGCTTATTGGAATTATGTTCAAAAAAATGGCGGAATTAAGAAATTTCCAAAATTAGCTAATAAAGCTTTTGATGCACTCGGGAAAGCATGCGAAATGAAAAACTTAAGAAGCTGTATGCAACTTGGATACATATATGAAAATATGGACAAAAAGCACATCTCTTTAGCTAATAAACTTTACAAAAAAGCTTGTAATATAGGTTATGCTCCAGCGTGCAAGAAGTATGATAAACTACATGAATTGGGATATTAGAGTATCCCTTTAGCCGCTCTTATACCTGAAGCCCAGGCAGCAGTTATGCCTCTGCTTGTTCCTGCAGCATCGCCTATGATATAATAACCTTTCTTTACTGCAAAATGATTATCTAAAAACTTTGGTTTGTTTGAGTATGTTTTGATTTCAGGGTAGTACAGTATGGTTGATGGATGCAAAACCCCCGGAATGATAGTATCTAGCATTTTTAGCGATTTCCATATATCTCTTAGTATTTTCGATGGCATACTTAGAGACAAATCAGCCGCTACGGCACTTTTAAGAGTGGGCTTAAAATCATATAAATCACTATTAAATGTCTCTTCTTTACTTCTTGAACCAAGTCTAAAGTCACCAACTCTTTGCATTATCACCGAACCTCCGCTTAGTTGCATAACCATCTGACCTAAAATTTTTCCAAACTGTTGACCACTCACAACAGGCTCTGTCAGCCGTATAGTTTTCAAGAGTGCAAAGTTTACCAAACCGTTTGGCTCATTTTCCTTTGAAAGGGAGTGTCCGTTTACGGAGTAATACCCCTTATATTTCTCCCTTACGACATGTGCACATCCGGAATTTGTGCAAAAAGTTCTAACCTTATTTGGAAAGAGGATTTTTGGATCATAATAGTCTTTCACTATCGGATAGTGTTCCTCTTTAGTCTCCACTCTGATACCAATGTCGACTATATTGTCATTATACGCAACGCCCAATATATCCATCTGTTTTTGAAGCCAGTCATAATCGGCTCTGCCCACGGCTAAAATCAAATTCTTAAATGATACGGTAGATCCATCAGACAAGATTATCTCTTTTTTCTCCTTTTGGATACTTTTTACTTCTGTTTGCAAAGCGATCTCTACATGTAGAGCTACCAATTTTTGGATTAGTGAAGATATGAGTTGTGAAGATTTATCTGTACCGACATGTGCTTGATCTATAGAGAGAATCTCTACACCAATCTTACTGGCTCTTTTTGTATATTTTTCTATATTAAATCTCTTTTGTATCTTCGGGTTTAGGTGCATTCCCACCTCTTTAAGCAACTTTTGGGCTTCTTCTTTATTCCAATGCTCAAGAGGAAAACCAACAGGAAAAGTATAGTTTTGCTTGCAGTCATTGCGAAGTCCTCCTGAACTGATCTTTTTCTTTTCAAGCAATAAAATTGAACTCTTAGAATTTTGAGCTATCTTAAAAGCAGCTCCAAGCCCGGCAGGACCGGATCCAACAATAATAACATCATAATACGGTTTTATAGTTTTATTTTTCATAAGGTAGAGTATAACACAAAATATATTAGACTTATCACATAATACCTCTAGTGAGTCTCTGAATAACACCCAAAACTTTTCCTGTTATCAAGACATCCTCGAAAGCTATAGTTTCTATATCATACTCAGGATTTTGAGATATAAGCTTTAACTTGCCATCAGCAGTTATATCTAACCTTTTTACGAGTGTTCCACCTGGAGTCTGCAAAACATATATCTCTTTTTTATCTTTAAGAGGCACTATTTGACTTCTATCTACAAAAATAACAGAACCGTCTTTTATAACGGGCTCCATAGAATCTCCCGTAACATTTATAGCTTCTATGTTTTTAAGCTTATACCTCCCGCCAAGCACCATAGCCAACTCTTCATCAACTCTTATACTCTCATAATCTTCATTATCGTTTATAGCTCCTCCACCGGCTGAAGTGTTTATCTGTTTGAAATATTTTAGAGTTATAAGCTTGTCGGTTGGTTGCATTAAAGATTCGGGAGATTGATCAAATAATATATAATTTATGACTATATTTTCTTTAGCACAAAACTCTACAATTGGTCTTAATGGAGGATTTCCACTCTTTTTCGACCTTGAAAAATGCTCCTTTGTGATACCTAACTCTCTTGCTATATCGCTATCAAAAATTTTCTTCTTTTTAGATTGTTGCATATATACTCTTATCTTTTCTATAACACTATTAAAATCCAAAATATCCTCCAAAAGTTGATAAATACATCAATTTATATGACTATTATATCAAAAATATTAGATAATTACTACTCTAAAAAGACGGGTAAAGGAGGGTATGTGAAAATTCACTTAGATATGGATTGTTTTTTTGCAAGTTGCGAAAGAGCAATAAACCCAAGACTACGCAACAAACCTATAGCAGTAGGCGGACGAAGTGATACAAAGATATTTGAGAAAAACTTCACCGCAAGACAACTATATAACAAAAACAGGGGAGCTTTTGTTCCAAATATCTTTTACCCCACAAAAGGAGACAAAGACAAAGCTTTTGAAAACTTTTTTATAGACAAGCGAGGAGACAAAACAAAAATAAGAGGCATCATAACTACTGCATCCTACGAGGCAAGAGCTTACGGCCTAAAAACCGGTATGACCATTAGAGAATCTCTACTACTTTGCCCTCGCCTGCTGGTTTTACCACCAAATCACCTTTTATACCATGAATTTTCTCACAAACTATTTGTATTTTTGAAACTGAAAATTCCACTTGTAGAACAGTATAGCGTAGATGAATTTTTTGCTGATCTTAGAGGATGGGTCAAAGATGAAGATCTACTTGATTTTTGTATAAATTTACAGCAAGATATACTTAAGAAGTTTAAATTACCCATAACCATAGGCATAGCAAAATCAAAATGGGCGGCGAAATTAGTAACAAGCAGTGCTAAACCTTTTGGCGTAAGAGAAGTAAAAGAGGACGAGTGGAGTAACTTTATAAAAAATATGCCGATTCAAAAATTTCCGGGAATCGCCAAAGGATATAAACGCAGATTAGAAAGCAGGGGCATCAGAACTCTAGGGGAAATCAAAAATGCTAAAAACCTCTTCTACTCATGGAAAAAACCGGGGATTCAACTCTACAGAAGAGTTTTAGGTGTAGATAATGAGCCAATCATCCAAGAAACACCTAGAAAATCCATTGGCATAAGCAGAACATTTGATCCCATAAAACAGAGATGCGAAATAAGAAGAAGAGTCTCTATCTTGGCTAGAAACCTAGCATACACAATCATAAAACTTAATCTAAATCCAACTTCTTACTATTTGAGCATAAAATATGAAAATTTTTTAAAATCAAAACATAGAATAACTATAGACAGATTTTTTAATGAAAAATTCTTCAAGTTTTTAATGCTTGAAATTTTTAACGAAACAGATATTTACAAAGCCCAAAAAGTAAAATATATAGGCATAAGTGCCTCAAACTTCATGGAATACAAACAAAAACCTTTCAACCTTTTAACCTTTGAAAAAGATATAAAGTTTAAAAAGATGGGAGACTCTATCCAAAAACTAAGAGAAAAATATGGCATAGATATAATAAAAAATGGTTGTGAAATTTAAGATATAATACAAAATAAATACAATGGAGAGACAATATGAGTATAATGTTAGAATTTGCAATGTTTCCAACGGACAAGGGCGAGAGTGTTAGCTCTTATGTAAGCAAAATCATAGAGATGATAGATAAAAGCGGAGTTTCATACAAACTAACACCTATGGGAACGGTTATAGAGTGCGAAAAAATGGATGAAGCATTAGAAATCATAAAAAAATCTTACGAATGCCTAGAGAAGGACTGCTCTCGCATATACTCCTCTATGAATTTTGACATAAGAAAAGGCAAAACTGGCAGACTTGAAGGAAAAATAGCTTCTATAGAGAGAACGCTTGGCAAAAGCATTAAGCACTAAACTATACACCTAGAACATATCGTTTACGATCTTTTTTGCCACTTTTTTAGAGTTACCGACACAATCATTTAATCCTACTCCGAAGTATGCATTTGAACTTAGATATAAGCCTTTGTGTTCTCCTAATCTCTTGAACAATTTATCCATTTTCTCCAAGTGCCCTACTCTATAGTTTGGAATTCCTCTCTCCCATTTTTTTACATAGCTCACATCGGGCAGTTCATCTATGCCCATAGTCTCTTTTGCTCCTTTTATGGCTATCTCTTTTAGCTCTTTTTCGCTTTTAAGCGCCAAGGATGGACTTCTTTGCCCTCCTATCATCACTCTGAGTGCTTTTTTGTTTTTTGGAGCACGATCTGTAAATATAGAGCTGTCCCATAGCACACCTAGAACATCTTTTTTTGCTGAACTTGTTGTTAGCAGACCAAAACCCTGAAGTTTATGAGAAAGCTCATTGTAGCCCAAGCCGACAACGCTTATAGGCGAATACTCTATATCATCTAACATTTCAGAGAGTTGTGGGTCTATTTGTTTGACTATCTCTTTACTCTCATAGGCCGGCGTTGAAAGCACTACTGTGTCAAATTCTTCTGTTTTGCCCTCTACATGTAGGAGGTATTTTTGGTTGATTTTACTAAGGTTTTCTATAGATACATCTGTTTTTATCTCTATTTTTAATGAATTTGTGAGCAAATCTATAAAACTACTAACTCCGCCCTTAAAACTCATCAGAACTCCGCCCGGTCCAGCATCTTTTTTCTTTTTCTTTAGCATTCCTTTAAATAATCCGCCATACTCTTTTTCGAGCTTAACCACTGCGGGAAATGCAGAATTTACAGATATCTTATCCGGAGAAGATGCAAAAATACCTGCAACCATAGGGTCCAAAAAGGCATCCGTCATCTCTTTACCTACTCTTCTATATCCGAAAGATTGAAGTGTTTCATCATAATCATCTTTTTTGGCGGGGACAAAAATCTCTCCTGCTACTCTTAATTTTCCAAGCGTTGAAAGCAGAGGTGTTTTCAAAAAGGCCAAAGGAGACTCTGGCAACTGATGTAGTGCATCTTTATATATAAATCTCACTCTTGCGTTATCGCTGCTGCGCATTAGCAAATCTTCTGCTCCGCTCTCTTTTACAAGTTCAAGAGTATCTGGTTTATTTGACAAAAAGCCATTGCTTCCCTCTTCAAATAAAAATCCATCTATATTTTTTGTCATCATTTTACCGCCAAGCGAACTCTCTTTTTCAAAAAGTGTGATTTCTGCTTCGGGTCTATATTTTTTGATATAAAATGCGGTAGTCAAACCACTAATTCCACCACCTATGATAGCAATTTTCATCCGGTTATCCCTTTTTTATCTTTTCTAGCCACTCATCTAAAGTCTTCTCGAAGCCTATTTGCGAGCTTTTATAAAACTTCAGATCAATACCTAAATAATCCTGCCTGACCCATCCGCCAAAATCGTGCGGATACCTATACTCTTTTGCTCCTAATTTGGTCAAATGCTTTGGTATTTCTATTGCCCTCTTCTCTTGTATATAATTTTGTGCTTCATTTATCGCCTTATACGCACTATTTGATTTTGGGCTTGATGCTAGGTAAACCAGTGTTTGAGCGAGTATAATTCTAGCCTCAGGAAAACCAATCTTACTAACACTTTGCAGACAGCTGTTTGCAAGATTTAGAGCGTTTGGGTTAGCATTGCCTATGTCTTCACTTGAGAGTATCACTAGGCGACGAGCTATAAAATCTGCACTCTCTCCGGCATCTATAAGTCTAGCGAGATAATACAATCCCGCATCTACATCACTGCCTCTTATACTCTTTATCATCGCACTAATCAAATCATAATGCACAGAATCTGAACTAACACCCTCTTTTAGTGCATTTGGTCTCAAAGATTTTAGAGTTTTTAGCTCTACATGTAGAGCTATCTTTAATGCAAACTCTAAAAGGTTTAGCATAGACCTCACATCTCCGCTCGAAGAGCTTATAAGATACTCTTGCGCATCTAAATCTATATCAAAAGATATCTCTTGCTCTACTCTTTTTAAAACATCTTGCATATCTTCATCACTCAGTTGAAAAAACTCGAACAGCATTGAGCGAGACCTTATGCCATTGGTGAGAGAAAAATAGGGATTTTCCGTACTTGCACCTATGATTATAGCTTCTCTTCTTTCCATCGGCACCAATAGTACCTCTTGCTGAGTTTTAGAGAGTCTATGCACCTCATCTATAAATATCAATGGCTTTTGAAGTGAATTTTGGTGATTTTTTAGTATCTTCCTTATCTCTTCAACTTTTATATTTGTTGCATCCATCTCGTAAAATGGCAACTCCATCTGAGTTGAGATAACTTTGGCAAGTGTCGTCTTTCCAACCCCCGCAGGTCCAAAAAATATACTGTGAGATATACTTCTTTTTTCCAAAAGCTCTCTAAATGGTGCTTTTTTTGCGCATAGGTGTTTCTGACCGCATATCTCATCTATGCTTTTTGGTCTAAACTTTAGTGCTAGGTTCTCTATCAACAAGTTTTGCTTTCTCTTTTTTGCTATAAGACAAATAATCTCGCAATGCATCATATTCTGTGGTTGTTAAGAATCTATGTTTTCCGGGCTTTAGCATATCTAAATCGATCTTTCCGTAACTTACTCTTTTAAGACCGACAACATCGGCATCAAAATACCCGAAAAATCTCCTTAACTCTCTATTTTTACCCTCATTTATAGTCACTTTTATAGTGGAGTAGGTGGGTCTGCTTTTGATGATGCGATAATCCAAAAATGGAGCAAACTCCATGGATCTCACTTTGCTTTGTTCGTGTCCACCTTTACTCGCATCTGCGAGAAAAAGACCCTCTTGCATAGCAACTTCCATATGCTTGGTTACTTCGCCTTTAATCTTAACATAGTAAACTCTTTCCAAATCTCCATGCATCAAAGCCGAGACGATATCTGGGGCATCACTCAGCAAAAGAAGTCCTTCGCTAGTAAAATCCAATCTTCCTATACTCATAAAATGAGAAAATTTTGAAGGAAGCGTATCGTAGATGGTTTTTCTGCCTCTATCATCTTTTTTACTAACTAACTCACCTTTTTGTTTATGATAAACAATAACAGTGTATTTTGTTTTTTTATATAGGCTTCTGCCTTTAATTCGTATTTTATTTTCAAAATTTACTTTAGTAGAAAGGTCTGTTACAACTTCACCATCAACACTAACCAAGCCATCTTGTATGAGCTTATCAGCCTCTCTTCTTGAGTGTCTAGTATTATGAGAAATCATCTTATTTAATCGGATTGGCTCCACTACTTTATCCCCGCTTCTATGAGGTCATGTATATGAAGAACACCTGCGACTCTTTCGCTCTCATCTACTATAGCAATCAGTTGTATCTTATATTTCTCTACGAAAGCCAGTGCATCACTAGCAAGCAGGTTATCACCTTGCAAAACTTTTGGATTTTTTGTTGCAAACTCGATAGCTTTTGCATCTATTGAAAAATTCTCTTTCATAATAGCTCTTCTTAAGTCTCCATCGCTGAGTATCGCTAAAAGCTTACGGTCTTCATCTTCTATAAGTACATTTCCCAGCCTTCCTTCGCTCATAACAACTATAGCCTCTTTTAGACTACTGTTTTTATTTACAACAGGAAGCTTGCTGACATGCATCAAATCTTTCACTTTTACGAAGAGTCTCTTGCCTAAACTTCCTCCTGGATGAAATGAAGCAAAATCCTCTTTTTTGAAATCTTTCTTTTTCATCAAGCAAACCGAGAGTGCATCTCCCATAGCAAGAGTTAAAGTCGTAGATGTTGTAGGTGCAGCATCTAGTGGGCAGGCCTCTTTTTCGACATCTATAGATAAAAATATATCTCCATATCTGCCGAGTGATGACTCCTTGCTTCTCGCCATAGCTATAAGCGGTATATCAAACCTTTTTATATGAGGAAGTATCTTTATGAGCTCTTCACTCTCACCGCTGAAGCTGATAGCTAGTACTGCATCATCTTTTCCTATCATACCCAAGTCACCATGCAAGGCTTCTGTAGGGTGTATAAAAAAGCTGCTAGTTCCCGTGCTAGCCATTGTAGCAGCTATCTTTGCTCCTATAAGCCCGCTTTTCCCAACACCTGTTATGATGAGCTTCCCTTTTATGGAGGCTATCAACTCGACTGCCCTATTCATCTCTTCGTCTATCTTTTGCACTGCATCAAGTAGCTCTTTTGCCTCTAATCTCAACACATCTTTAGCTGTATCTTTAAAATCTACCATTTAACTGCCTTACATCATAAATATCGTAGGAACTATGGTTGGATATTTTTTCATTTTCCTATATATATGTTTTCTAAGAACTTGTCTCAACTCGTTTTCGAGCGCTTTTTTGTTTTGAAAAAGCTCTTTTTTTGCATTGACTGTAAATTGATCTATCACGCCTTCCATCTCTTGTGAAAACTTTCGATCATCTTTGTCAGATACTAAACCATAGCTTACAACCCTTGGTCTGCTAGCTAGTTTTTGCTCATTTATATTAACCTGGGCTACAACCATAACAAGACCTGAATCTGCCATCTTTTGTCTGTCTATGACGACATCATTTGCTATCTTCTCATTTGCTTGGTTATCAACAAAAACTTTTCCTGTTTTTACAGATTTGACCTTTTTTATATATTTTGGACAAACCTCTATCTGGTCGCCATCACTCATAAGCAGTATATTTCTCGGTGGAATTCCACATTTCATGGCAGTCTCTTTGTGCCTGGAAGTATGGTTAAACTCCCCATGAACCGGCAAGAAAAATTTCGGTTTTACGAGTCTGAGTATCAGTTTTTGCTCTTCTTGGGCTGCGTGTCCGCTCACATGTATCTCGCTAAAATCCTGATATGCCACGCTTGCGCCACTCTTAATCAAAAAGTTCAGAACCTTTGAAACGCTTCCCTCATTGCCCGGTATAGCTTTTGCAGATATTATGATTTGATCACTTGTTTTTATCTTTATGTGCCTATGTTCATCAGTAGCCATTCTGTAAAGTGCTGCCATAGTCTCACCCTGACTTCCTGTAGTAACTATAAGCACCTCTTTGTCGTTATGTTTGTTAACTTCATGCGGATCTATAAATATGCTTTTGTCTAGGTCGATGTATCCTAAATCTATAGCGGTAAAGAGGTTTCGCTCCATGGATCTTCCTATAACACAAACTTTTCTATTGTATTTTAATCCATAGCTGATAGCCTGGTAAACTCTGTGTATATTTGAAGAAAAAGTTGACATTATCACCCTGCCCTTTGACTTTGCAAATATATAATCAAAAGTCTTTCCAACCGTACTTTCACTTCTTGTTATACCCTCTTTGTGCGAATTAGTACTATCACTCAAAAGACATAGCACACCTTTTTCTCCATACTCGGCAAATCGATTCAAATCAGTCACATAACCATCTATCGGTGTATGGTCTATCTTAAAATCTCCCGTATGTATGATCGTTCCGGCTTCTGTTGTAATTGCAAGAGATGAAGCGTCTATGATGGAGTGTGTTATATGCATCCATTCGACTTTTATATCTCCTATCTTATAAATTTTTCTCTTTTGTACCGGTCTAAAAAGCTTTCTAAACTGTTTAATCCCATGCTCTTCAAATTTATTTGATAGCATACCCAAAGGCAAAGGAGTCGCATATATAGGAAATTGCATCTCTTTAAATAGATATGCTACTGCTCCTATATGATCTTCATGTGCGTGAGTAATCACGATGGCTTTTATCTTCTTTTTTATCTGTCTAAGATATGTAAAATCAGGGATAAGTATATCAACTCCATGCATATCATCAGTTGGAAAGCTCATACCGACATCTACCACTATGGCACTTGTATCTGTCTCTATAACTGTTATATTTCCGCCAATCTCACCCAATCCACCAAGTGGTGTAATCTTCACTTTAGCTGTCGTATTTTGATTGATATTGTTAAATTTTTCGAGCCTCTCTTTATGTATCTTGTGATTTGCATCTATGGCTATTTGCATATCTTTTTGCCACTTCTCATTACCTTCTAAGACACTTGGTTGGTTTTTCGCACTTTTGCGTTTTCTATTTTGCCTGTTTGGGTTTGGCTTCTTTGTTTGTCTTTGCGGATTTACCGTATTTGCAGTACTGTTTTGCACTGTTTTGTTTGTCGGCTTTTTGCCGGCATCATCTGTTCTGTTTTGTTGCATTTTTTTACCTTAATCTTGAAAAAACTACTTTTTTAAAATTTTTTCATATAAATTAAGATGATTTTCGACGCTTAATTCGTGAGGTCTTGCTGAAACTATTATCCCCATCGAGTTTAATAGTTTTTTTGCAAACTCTTTATTGTAAATTGAGGATATATTTTTAACCCAGGTTTTTCTAGGGCTAGAAAAAGATATTTTTAGATATTTTTTAAACCCGATAAAATCCTGAGCACTTTTAAACAAGGGGTTTACGCCATGTATAAATTCTCTTTTTTTTACAATTTTCAAAATAGACGAAGTCACTTTTGGGGCTGGCTCAAACGAGTCTGAGCTAACATCAAAAAGTAATTTTACATCTGCAATACTTTGAGAAAGGATCGCTAAAGAACTGAACTCTTTAGTCTTAAATGGGGCAGAAAATTTCTGTGCAACCTCTTTTTGAATCATTACAATCATAGAATCGCATTTTTCATCTTCTAGTGCTTTGAGTATGATTTTTGTTGCTATGTAGTATGGTAAATTTGCCACCAAATCATAAGAATCATTTTCAAGTGATCCTTTTTCAAAACACTCTAGAACATCGATTTGTTCTAGTTTTAACCTTTCCTCTTCTATCTCTTTGCGAAATTTTTCTCTCAAATGAACGCATAAGTCTCTATCGACCTCATAAGCTTTTACAGGCTTTACCCTTAGAAGCATTTGCGTCAAATCACCTAAGCCAGGTCCAATCTCAACTAATTTTCTTTTATTGATGGACATCGATTGGATGATTTTGTTTAAAACTGTTGTATCTTGCAAGAAGTTCTGACCAAATCTCTTTTTGGCCTCAATTTGTGGCATATATACCCACCCTTTAAATTTGAATTGATTATACCTTTAGTTTACTTATAGCTTTCTTTTTCATAATCCTTTCATTTTGTTTTGATATAATACCAAACTTAACAACAATCCTGCTTTCAATATCTCCAAAGAACCGTTAATAGTTCTCCAATTAACATGAAAGCAGAGGGTAGTTTATATCACATTATATGATAGATAAAATAATAAGGAAAAGTTATGTTATATCACCAAAAGATAGATTCACCGGTTGGATATATAAATATTGTTACAGATGAGACAAATTTGCTTGCTCTTGTGCCCGAAATAAATTGGCACAAATATATAAAGAAATTTCCAAATCTAAAAAATACGATAAACGATATTTTAGAAAATACAACTATTCAGCTAAATGAATACTTTGCAAAAAAAAGAAAGATTTTTGATTTACCATTGTCTCCAGAGGGGAGCGAATTTCAACAATTAGCCTGGAAAACTTTACTGGACATTCCTTATGGAGAGACTATATGCTACAAAGAGCAAGCAAAGAGGGCAGGGCGTCAAAATGCTATAAGAGCAATAGGTGGCGCAAATGGAGCAAACCCCATAGCTATAATCATACCATGCCACAGAGTCATAGGAAAATCCGGCAAACTTACCGGCTATGCTAGTGGAATTAAGATCAAAAAATATCTCCTCAAATTAGAAAGTACTAACTAATTCAGCCAATTTTTGTCTTATTTTAGATAAAATGTTTTACTCATACCAGGAGAATTTATGGAATATTTTGCAAAAAGAATCATACCTTGCTTGGATGTCAAAGATGGCAGAGTAGTCAAAGGTGTTAACTTTGTCGGGCTACAAGATGCAGGAGATCCTGTAGAAGTTGCTAAAAGATACAATGACGAAGGTGCTGATGAGATCACATTTCTAGATATTACAGCTACAAATGAAAAAAGAGACACTATTGTAGAGATAGTTGAAAAAGTGGCACAAGAAGTTTTTATACCACTTACGGTCGGAGGCGGCATAAGAACACTTGATGACATTTACAATCTTCTTCAAGTAGGCTGCGACAAGATTAGTATCAATTCATACGCCATAAAACATCCTGATTTTATAAATGAAGCTTCAAAGAGATTTGGTTCTCAGTGCATCGTTGTGGCAATAGATGCGAAAAAAAGTGGAGACAGTTGGCATGTATTTATCAATGGAGGGAGAATCGACACAGGACTTGATGTTTTAGAGTGGTCAAAAGAAGTTGGTAAAAGAGGGGCAGGCGAGATACTTTTGACATCTATGGATTGTGACGGTGTAAAAAATGGCTATGATATAGAGTTGACCAAAAAAATGAGTGAACTATTGGATATTCCGATAATTGCAAGTGGTGGTGCCGGAAATATGACTCATATAAAAGACGCGTTTTTAAACGGTGCAGATGCTGCACTTGCAGCTTCTATATTTCACTACAGAGAGATAGACATAATGGATCTCAAACACTATCTCAAAAACGAGGGAATTCCCGTAAGAATATGACTATTTTATGTGCGGGAAATAATGAGATATTTGATTTTGCAAAACCGATAGGAATAGGGCTTATAAGCAGCTCCATAAATCTTACAAAATACATACTCAAAAACAGACCAAAATCAATACTCTTCATAGGAACAGCTGGTAGCTATGGAGATTTAAAGCTATTTGATATATTTCATTCTCAATCTTCTACTAACATAGAAACGGGTTACTTTTATGACAACTGTTATACGCCGCTAGATAACAAAGTTATCTCTAAAGCATATAATGTTTCATGTGAAACAACTAATAAAAAGGATATATTAGTAAATTCCAGTAACTATATTACAACTAACAAAGAAATATCTAACAAATTTTTAGAAAATGGGATTAAGGCCGAAAATATGGAGTTTTTCTCAGTGCTAACAGTAGCTAATAAATTCAGTATACCTACAACCGGTATTTTTATAATTACTAACTATTGTAATAACTCTGCCCATAATGATTTTTTAAAAAACCATGGTAGAGCAAAAGTTAAACTAACACAATACATTAGAAAACAAGTGAGTGAAATATGAGCAAAATAAATATACTTGATTATACAAAAGATGAGCTTTCACAAAAAATAAAACCATCTTTTAGAGCCAAACAAATTTACGAGTGGATATATAAACAATATGTAAATTCTTTCGACGAAATGAAAAATATACCCAAAGATTTAAAGAAGGAACTAAATGAAAAATACAACTTAATGCCTCTCAAAATTGCCACAGTAGAAGAGAGTAGGGACGGGAGTAAAAAGTATCTTTTTGTTTTAGATGATGGTTTGACAATGGAGTCTGTGTTGCTACCCATGAAAAAAGAGCAGCATGACAAAGAAGGCAATCTAAAGCACCACACAAGATATACTATTTGCATATCTTCTCAAGTAGGCTGCAAGATAGGTTGTTCGTTTTGCCTTACGGGGAAAAGTGGCTTCTTTAGAAATTTAACTACCTCAGAGATAACATCACAAGTATTAATGATAAAAAAAGACAATGGCATAGCTCAAAACCGAAGAGTTAATATTGTATTTATGGGGATGGGTGAGCCTTTAGACAACTTAGAAAATGTTCAAAAAGCCGTAAAAATCTTTTCAGACCCATCAGGTCTTGCCATAGGACCAAGGCGTCAAACGATATCTACTAGTGGACTTAGTTCACAAATCAAAAAACTCGCAAAGATGGATTTGGGCGTTTTATTGGCCATCTCCTTACATGCAGTTGATGATGTTCTTAGAGAAGAATTAATGCCAATAAACAAGGCATACAACATCGAATCAATAATAAACGCAGTAAAAGAGTTTCCAATAGATGCTAGAAAAAGAGTCATGTTTGAATATCTTGTCATAAAAGATTTGAATGATGATTTAAAGAGTGCAAAAAAACTTGTTAAACTTTTAAATGGTATAAAAGCAAAAGTAAATCTTATATTTTTTAATCCTCATATTGGTAGTGACTATCAAAGACCTGAGACCAAAGATGTTTTGGCTTTTCAAGATTATCTTCTAAAACACGGGGTACTATGTACTATTAGAGAATCAAAAGGTTTGGATATCAGTGCTGCTTGCGGACAGTTAAAAGATAGAAAGGAGAAAAATGAACATAATTGACATAGGAGAAGCAGTTGCTTTGGCTGTCATAGTTTCTGGTGCCATATTTGGTATGGTAAAGGTTCTATTTTTTGATAAATAGATAGATACTGCCCTAGACCAAATTCATACAAAAGTGGATTTGGCCAAGAGCATAGCCATCATATAGCAATCCAAGTTTTGCTTAGTATTAATTTATTAGCTATATAAATCTCGCCTCTAAATTTATCTCCGACTTTAAAAGTACCAACACCTTTTGGCGTGCCACTCATCACTATATCTCCATCCTCTAAAGTGCTAAAAGTGGAAATCTCCCCCAAGATTATTGAAGGTGGATAAATCATCAACTCTACACCGCCAATTTGGGTCAAATTATCATTTATATAGAGTTTTAAGCTCAGACTTCTTATATCATTCTCACAGATACGCACAAATTCGCTAAAAACTCCGGCACCATCAAATGCTTTTGCTCTCTCCCATGGAAGACCTCTTTTTTTAAGTTCTCCCTGCAAAGCTCTATCCGTTAAATCAAGTCCAAAGCCTACAGCACTTATCCTAGAGTTACTAATCAAAAAAGATATTTCGCCCTCGTAATGCAACTCTCTACCAAGAGTGGAAAGCTCGCTACTTATAGCGCTATTTGGCTTCATAAAAAGCACCATCGAAGTAGGAATTTCATTGTTTAGTTCTTTTATGTGCTCAACATAATTTCTACCTACACATACAATTTTACTAGGTGTAACCACCTCTTTCTCTACCAATACAGTATTCATTTACTAGCCTTTCAAAATCTATTTTACTTTTGATATTGTACTCTACACCTCTGTATGAAAAACTTAAAGAACTTGCATGCAACATCAATCTAGAAGCTCCCGCTAGCTTTACTCTTTCACTCTGTTCCATATTTGAGTTTAAAAATTTATCTACATCATCTTCATTTAGACCATAAATTGGATCTCCAACTATACGATGTTTCACATGAAACAAATGTGCTCTTATCTGATGCGTCCTACCTGTAAGAGGTGATGCTGTTACGATAGTAGAATCCAAATCTTTTAGATACAGAATAGGGGTTATATGTGTTATAGCGGTTTGTCCATCGACGCAGACATGAGATTTTATTCGTATTTTTGATGTCAAAACATTTGATTTTAAATTTGCATCTACAACGAAGGCTCTATCTACTTTGCCTTCAACCAAAGCTTTATACTCTTTCAGAACTTCCCTGTTTTCGAATAACTTTTTCAATTCTATTTCAAATCTTTTTTCTTTTGATACCAACAACAATCCGCTTGTCTCTTTGTCTATCCTATGCACTGCATTTGCATCTTTGCCAAAGAGTGACTTAATCTCATCATTCAAACTATATTCGTCACAAAGTTTGTTAGGGTGAACCAAAACTCCACTTGGCTTATCATATACAACAAAATCATCGCTTTTAAATATTGGTAGAAGACCTCTTGGTTTTGGTTTGAAGTGTATTACTTCAACTTCACCTTTGAGATTTATGTTTTTTATAGTTAGTATCTCACCATTATGAAAAACTCTTTTCCTATCTATCCACTTTTGAGCCTCTCTCATACTACAATTGAAATTTTCCATTAGAAATTTGAAGGCTTTTATATTTTCCTGAAGCAGAAACTTTTTTCTCACATATCCCATCGTGTTTTAACCTTTTTTAACCCTCTTTTAGATAAAATAAATATATTATTGCAAACAATATAATAACACAAGGACTCAAAATTATGGTTGAAAGATATGCCAGAGATGAGATGAAAAGCAAATGGACTATCCAAGCAAAGTATGATGCTTGGCTTGAAGTAGAAAAAGCAGCGGTAAAAGGCTGGAATAAACTTGGACTTGTACCAAACAGTGATTGTCAAAATATACTTAAAAATGCCAAATTTGATATAAACAGAATAGACGAGATAGAGAGAAAAACCAAACATGATGTGATAGCATTTTTGACAAGTATATCTGAAAGCTTAGGAGAAGAGAGCAGGTGGGTTCACTATGGCATGACAAGCTCAGACTGCATAGATACGGCTGTTGCACTACAGATGAAAGACTCATTAAACCTAATCATAAGTGGCGCAAAAACTCTCATGGAAGCTATAAAGAAAAGAGCGCTAGAACATAAAAAAACACTTATGGTCGGTAGAAGCCATGGTATACATGGTGAGCCTATCACATTTGGATTAGTCCTTGCTATCTGGTATGACGAAATCAAAAGAAATGTGATAAATCTAGAACAATCTCTAGAAGTGATAAGTGTGGGACAGATAAGTGGCGCTATGGGCAATATGGCTCATTCTCCAATTGAACTTGAAGAGTTTGTATGTGAAGAGTTAGGGCTTAAACCTGCTCCCGTATCAAATCAAGTAATACAAAGAGACAGGTACGCAAACCTTATGAATGCTCTTGCACTTCTTGCTTCAAGCTGTGAAAAGATTGCAGTCGCTATAAGGCATTATCAAAGAACTGAAGTTTATGAAGCAGAGGAATATTTTAGTGAGGGTCAAAAGGGCAGTTCAGCCATGCCACACAAAAGAAATCCTGTACTAAGTGAAAATGTGACCGGTCTTTGTAGGATGATAAGAAGCTATGCTCAACCATCTATGGAAAATGTTGCACTTTGGCACGAAAGAGACATAAGTCACAGCTCGGTAGAGAGATTTACACTGCCTGATTCATTTATCACTACAGATTTTATGCTCCATAGGCTAAGTGGCATCATAGAAAAACTTCTAGTATATCCTCAAAATATGATAAAAAACCTAAATATAACCGGAGGTTTAGTCTTTTCTCAAAGGGTGCTACTTGAACTACCTGCAAAAGGAGTCAGTAGAGAAGATGCCTACAAGATAGTCCAAAGAAATGCCATGAAAGTATGGAAAGACTTACAGATTGGAAAGGCTGCTCTAAACGAGAAAGGAGAGAGTCTATTTTTAGAAAATCTCTTAAAAGATAAAGATTTGAGAGAAAAGCTGAATGAAGACGAGATAAGAGGCTGTTTTGATTATAATTATTATACAAAAAATGTAGACAATATATTCGCTAGAGTATTTAAGTAAAAAAGGGTGGTGGAAAGCATATGTTAACAGTTCAGAAAAGAAATGGTCGAATCGAGCCATTGGATATATCAAAAATTCAAAAATATACAAGTTCCGCCATAGAGGGGCTTGAAAATGTCAGTCAAAGCGAACTTGAAGTCGATGCAAAAATACAATTTCGAGACAAGATAACAACAGAAGAGATACAAAAAACACTCATAAAAACAGCTGTTGACAAGATAGACATAGATAAACCGAACTGGACATTTGTTGCGGCTAGATTATTTCTGTATGACTTATACCACAAGGTTAACAAATTTACCGGCTACTGCCATCTAGAAGAGTATTTTCAAAGAGGTGAAAAAAAAGGCAGGATTCTTTTAGGACTAAAAGAGAAATATGATTTAAATGATTTAAATGCATATATAAAACCCGAAAGAGACCTGCAATTTACATATCTTGGCATAAAAACACTGCACGATAGATACCTTATCAAAAATGCACAAGGTGTGCCGATAGAACTTCCTCAACATATGTTTATGGCGATAGCAATGTTTTTGGCTCAAAACGAGTTAAATTCTCAAGATTGGGCAAAAAAGTTTTATGACTTAATTTCTCAATTTGAAGTGATGCTAGCAACTCCAACTCTTTCAAACGCAAGAACGCCAAGACATCAGCTAAGCTCTTGCTACATCGGAAGTACACCTGATAATATAGAAGGTATCTTTGATTCCTACAAAGAGATGGCACTACTTAGCAAGTTCGGTGGAGGGATTGGTTGGGATTGGAATCTCGTACGATCCATGGGTGGCATGATAGACGGACATAAAAATGCAGCCGGAGGAATCATACCATTTTTGAAAATCACAAACGATATAGCCATAGCAGTTGACCAACTAGGAACCAGAAAAGGAGCGATTGCTGTTTACCTTGAGCCATGGCATATGGATATATCCGACTTTTTGGATTTGAAAAAAAACTCAGGAGAAGAGCGTCGTCGTGCACATGACCTTTTCCCTGCACTTTGGATAAACGATATATTCATGAAAAGAGTGGAAGAAGATGGCATTTGGACTCTGTTTGATCCTGCAGAAGTAACTGATCTACCAAATTTATACGGCAAAGAGTTTAAAGAAAAGTATCTCCAATATGAAAAAGATGAAAATATCTCAAAAGAACACATAAAAGCCAAAGAGCTTTGGAAGAAGATACTACTTAGCTATTTTGAAAGCGGAAGCCCCTTTTTATGTTTTAAAGACAATGCAAACAGAGTAAATCCAAATAGTCATAGCGGTATTATAAGAAGTTCAAACTTATGTACAGAGATTTTCCAAAATACTGAGCCGAACTACTATAAGACAAAAGTCATATATGAAGATGGGACTTTTGAGTCATTTGATGAGCATGAAAAAGTCATAGTAAATGGCAATATAGAAAAAGATGCCAAAAAGATAACCGCTCTTGACACACTCAAAGATAAGAAAGTATTTATCGTTGAAAAAGAGATGATTGAAGGAAAAACCGCCGTATGCAACCTAGCAAGTATAAATCTATCAAAAATAAATACCAAAGAAGATATAGAAAGAGTTGTTCCAACAGCAATCAGGATGCTAGACAATGTCATAGATCTCAATTTTTATCCACACTCCAAAGTCAAACATACAAACCTCAAATCAAGATCAATTGGCCTTGGTGTTATGGGAGAAGCACAAATGTTGGCGGAAAATGCGATAGAGTGGGGTAGTTATGAGCATTTTAGTAAGATAGACGAAATTATGGAAGCTGTGAGCTACAATGTCATAAAATCTTCTTCAAATCTAGCCATAGAAAAAGGTGTTTATCCTGATTTTGAAGGATCAAAATGGAGTAAGGGTATTTTTCCTATAGACTCTGCAAGTGATGAAGCTAAAAAACTTGTTGATAGAGGAGGTCTGTTTGGACAATCCTATGACTGGGAAAAATTGCGGGACAAAGTCAAGAAAAATGGTATGAGAAATGGCTATCTCATGGCGATTGCGCCAACAAGCTCCATATCTATCCTCGTAGGAACAACTCAAACCATAGAACCTGTATATAAAAGAAAATGGTTTGAAGAAAATCTCTCGGGAATGATTCCTGTGGTTGTGCCAAAACTAAGTCCTGACACATGGAACTACTATACGCCGGCATATGACTTAGATCAAAAACTACTCATAAAAGCCGGAGCTATCAGGCAAAAGTGGATTGATCAAGGACAGAGTTTAAATATCTTTTTAACACTTGATAAAGCAAGTGGGAAATACTTAAATGATATCTATATGTTGGCCTGGAAATTAGGTGTAAAATCAACTTATTATCTAAGAAGTCAATCCCCAGAAAATAAACTGGATGTCGCAGATAGAAGCATGGAATGTGAAGGCTGCCAATAGGATAAACTTAAATATAATATCTAATATATATACTTAAGTTTAATATTTATTATTATACTTATATTGTTATATTTAGGGATATGACTGATTCAGTTTTATACCCCTAAATATAACATTCTTCCAATGTGACAAAATAATAACACTATAATTTTTAAGTTTTAACTAAATATCAATACTATATAATCCAAACAAATTATTACATGGGATTGCTATGCTAGAAAAAGTCTTAAAACGCGACGGCACAACAGAAGATTTTCAAGCCTTTAAAATTCAAGATGCTATAAAAAAAGCATTTAAAAGTGAAGGTGTAACTTACGATGAAAGTGTTTTCAACTCAATTGTCTCAAAAATGGAAAAGAAGAGGGTTGCTGCCGTAGAAGACATACAAGACATGATAGAGATGGAGCTATATAAAGCCAGATATTTTGATGTCATGCGCTCGTTTATGATCTATCGTCATACACATAAAATGCAAAGAGAGCATGTCGCAGGATTAAACGAAGATACCACATTTGTAAACTCAACACAAACCATAGAAGAGTATATAAACAAAAGCGACTGGCGAATCAAAGCAAACTCAAACACGGGCTACTCAAATGCCGGACTTGTAAACAATACAGCAGGCAAAATCATAGCAAACTATTGGCTTGATAAAATCTACTCTAAAGAAGAGGGTTTTGCACATAGGAACGGTGATTATCATATACATGACTTAGATTGTTTGACGGCTTATTGTGCCGGATGGAGTTTGAGATCTCTGTTAAATGAAGGCTTCAACGGAGTAAGAGGAAGAGTAGAATCTCGTCCACCAAAACATTTTAGAGAAGCATTGGGTCAGATGGCAAACTTTCTTGGAATTTTACAAAGCGAATGGGCTGGAGCACAGGCTTTTAGCTCATTTGACACATATTTAGCACCTTATGTCTTCAAAGACAGACTGCCCTACGATGAGATAAAAAAAGCGATAGTAAGCTTCGTATATAATCTAAATGTTCCGGCTCGCTGGGGTCAAAGTCCATTTACAAATATCACGATAGACTGGACAGTACCAAGTGATTTGGCAGATCAAACGCCCACATGTAGAGATATTCATCTTTTCAAAGGTTTAAAGGACAGAGGACTAGAAGAGGAGGCTAAAAAACGGGGCGTTGGCAAATTAGAGGATTTGACATATAAAAATTTTCAAAAAGAGATGAACCTAATCAATAAAGCGTATTATGAAGTGATGACAGAAGGCGACAAAACTGGACAGCCTTTCACATTTCCGATTCCAACGGTAAATATAACAGAAGATTTTGATTGGTATGGAGAAAATACTGATGTTCTTTTTGAAAATACAGCTAAAATTGGCTCATCATATTTTCAAAACTTTATCGGAAGCCAGTATATGCGAGATGAAAACGGCAACCTTGTAGAAAATCCAAAAGCGTACAAGCCAGGCAATGTAAGAAGCATGTGTTGCAGATTACAATTAGACCTTAGAGAGCTTCTTAAAAGAGGAGGAGGGCTGTTTGGAAGTGCTGAGATGACAGGAAGTATCGGCGTAGTGACTATAAACATGGCAAGACTCGGATACCTAAACAAGGGAAACAAAAAAAGCATATTCAAAGAAGTCGAACATCTCATGGATTTAGCAAAATCTACGCTTGAAAAGAAGAGAGTCTTTGTGCAAGAGATGTACGACAGAGGACTATATCCGTACACTGCAAGGTATCTCCCCGGATTTAATAACCATTTCTCTACTATTGGTGTAAATGGTGTAAATGAGATGATACGAAACTTTACAGGTGATGAGCACGATATATCTGATGAATTCGGAACGAAATTTGCTAGAGAATTGTTAGATTTTATGCGTCAAAAGATGGTTGGATATCAGGAGGAGACAGGCAATCTCTACAACCTCGAAGCAACTCCAGCAGAGGGCACAACATACAGATTTGCCAAAGAGGACAAAAAGAGGTATCCGGACATCATACAAGCGGGCATGGATGAAAATATATACTATACAAACTCTTCACAACTGCCTGCTGACTTTACTGATGATCCTTTTGAAGCACTTGATTTACAAGATGATTTACAGTGCGAATATACAGGCGGAACTGTACTTCACTTGTATATGAAAGAGCGAATAAGCTCGACGGAAGCTTGTAGGCAAATGATAAAAAATGTCATATCAAACTATAGGATGCCGTATCTGACTATAACACCCGTCTTTTCCGTGTGCGAAAAGCACGGATATATCAGTGGGGAGCATGAATATTGTCCATATTGTGATAAAGAATTGATAGAAAAATACGAAGGAGAACTAGATGAGCAAAAACGAACTGCTTAAGAAGTTAGAAGGTGAACGAACCAAATGTATCGTTTATACTAGAGTTATGGGCTACCATAGACCTGTAGAGAGCTTTAATGTTGGCAAAACAGGAGAACATAAAGAGAGGGTTCAATTTGTCGAGAGACTTTCTCGCAGATAGTCCACTTTACGACATCACAAGATTTACGACGCTGGATTTTCCAGAAAATCTGGCGTCAATACTTTGGTTTTGTAAATGCAACATGAGATGTCCCTACTGCTACAATACCCCTATAGTTTTTGGCGAAGGCTCAATAACTATCCAAGATGCACTAAACTTCTTAGAAACAAGGCAGAATAGACTCACGGGAGTTGTATTAAGCGGTGGAGAATGTACACTCTATCCTCATTTGGAAAAACTCTGCTATGAGATAAAAAACTTAGGTTTTAAGATAAAAATAGATACAAACGGAACAAATCCAACTCTTATAAAAGATTTGGTAGAAAATCAACTTGTGGATTATATAGCGCTTGATTATAAAGCGCCTAAAGAGAAGTTTGAAGAGATAACAAAAAACAAAAATTTTGATAGCTTTGAAACGACACTTAACTTTCTTATTCAAATAGATTTTTCTTTCGAGGCAAGAACCACCGTACACTCGAATCTGCTGGACATTGATGATATAAATATTATTATTGATGATTTATACAAACGGGACTACACCCGGACATACTATTTGCAAAACTATCTACATGTAGAGGACACCATAGGCAAAATAGAAGCTCAAAACAAACCTATAGACACTAAAAAGATAAATCAAAAAATCACGACAAGTTTTCGAGAATTTTAGAATCTTTTAGATAAAATAACAAACCTTACACGCTTTTTCTCGAAAAGCCCTACTTTTCGTAGCTTTAGGGGGTTGTAGGGACTTTAGTCCCTGCCACTATAGCGAGCTTTGCTCATTATAGTGCGTAAGGTCAGAAAACAAAAGAAAAACTTAGGATATTAAATGAACAGAAAGCATATATACAATCCGGACTCAAATGAAAGCTTAAATGAGCGAAGAATATTTGGTGGAAATCCTCACGGAATTTTAAACTTTACTCAGGCCAAATACCAATGGGCTTTGAAATTGTGGGATATGATGGAAGCAAACACTTGGTTTCCAAAAGAGGTAGATACCACAAAAGATGTGATTGATTACAATAGAAATCTAACTGACCCAGAAAAAAGGATGTATGATTTGGTCTGGTCACAGCTAATCAGCATGGACAGCTTTCAAACAAACAACTTGGCAGACAACATAAATCCCTATATTACGGCTCCGGAGATAAATGCCATCTTGGTTCGTCAAGCATATGAAGAGGCAAATCACTCAAAATCTTATGCGGTTATGGTTGAAGCTATTTGCGACAATACAGACTTGATATACGAGATGGAAAAGCATGATGAGATGCTAAGACGCAAAAACGACTACATCTCAAGCGTTTACGAAGAGCTAGCAGGTGATGTCACGGATGAAAAAATCGTACTTGCCATGTTCGCAAATCAAATCCTAGAAGGTTTGTACTTTTATGCAGGATTTACCGCAATCTATGCCTTGGCTCGCGCAGGAAGGATGCTTGGAAGTGCTCAAATGATAAGATTTATCCAAAGAGACGAAATAACACATCTTTTGCTATTTCAAAACATGATAAACTCTACAAGAAAAGAGAGGCCTGACCTATTCACACCGGAGCTTGAAAAGAAAGTTTTTGATATGTTTGAAAAAGCAGGTGAACTCGAAATCGAGTGGGGAAAATACATCACGCAAAATCAAATAATGGGCTTTACTGATGAGATTATCGAAGAGTACATCCATTATCTTATAGACGACAGACTGACTGCTGTTGGATTTAAAAAAATGTACAATGCAAATCATCCTATAAAATGGGTAGATGATTTTTCAAAATTTAATGACCAAAAAACAAACTTTTTCGAAGGAAATGTAGCAAATTATAGCAAAGGAAGTCTATCTTTTGACGATTTCTAATCTAGTTTCACTTCAGTTTGACTATGCAACCAAGAGTTTTGAAGAGAATTTTGAAACTCTTAGAACTCTTGTGAGAATGAGTGAAAAAAACTCTTTGGTTTTAGCACCGGAACTTTGCTTGAGTGCATACAGCTATGAAAATCTGGAAGAGAGCGCAAAATTTTCTCAAAAAATCTTGCCAAACATAAAAGCTCTCTCAAAAGATAAAATCCTTTCTCTGACTTTAACACAGAAAATAGATGGAAAATTTTACAATAATGCCAAAATTTTCTGCGACTCACAAGAGATATATTCTCGCTCAAAAGCAAAACTATTTTCATTGGGTAGTGAGCAAAATTACTTTCAAAGCGGAAAAACAGAAGATATACAGATAGTAGAAAACTGCGGAATAAAAATTGCTCTTCTTGTATGCTTTGAACTGAGATTTGTAGAGCTATGGGAAAGGCTCAAAGGCGCTGATATTATCTTGGTACCATCATATTGGGGGAAACCTAGAAAATCTCATCTCAGAGCCCTTAGCATCGCCTTGGCAATAGCAAATCAATGCTTTGTGATAGTATCAAACAGCAGTGATACAGATATGGCATCAGGAAGCTGTGTGATTGACCCTTTCGGGGAGATTGTCGAAGATGATAATTTGAGATTTTTAAGCGCAAAATATGATGAAAGATTGATAAAAAAGATGAGAAGATATCTGGATATAGGAATAAAATAGATGACGAAAATAGACAACTTTGCCTTAAAAATTAGATTAGAAAAATCAAAAAAGATGGCAGATGAAATAATAAAAATATGCCAAATAGACAAAAGCGTCTATACTGCCCTGGCAAACAGCGAAAGAGAACTCTTTGTACCCAAAGGTTTCGGAAAACATGCATACAAACTAGACGCTCTCCCACTAGCAGGAAACCAATGGATAAGCTCCCCCCTGACGGTTGCAAAGATGACTGAAGCCCTTACATGTAGAGGTGCTGACAATGTTCTGGAAATCGGGTGCGGTAGTGGTTACCAAGCCCTAGTACTAAGCAAACTCATAAGAAGAGTCTTTAGCATAGAAAGAGTAGAAAGACTAGCAAAAGAGGCAAAAGAGAGATTTAAACAGTTAGGAATGCACAATATAAATGTCAGGTATGATGACGGGCAAAACGGCTGGAAAGATTTCGCACCATACGACAGAATACTCTTCTCCGCTGCAGCAAAAGAGATACCTGCCAAACTTTTTGAACAACTCAAAATCGGTGGCATCTTGGTAGCACCCATAGAAAAAGATGGCAAACAAATCATCACAAAATACACAAAAACAAAAGAGAAAATCCACAAGCAAGAGCTAGATAATTGCCTTTTTGTGCCTATCGTAGAGGGCAAAACCAGATAAAAAATCATTACTAGACACATCCATGCAGTCGAAGCACAATATATGAACCCTCAAACTTTCATCATACCCAAATGCAACATCTAGTGAAGATTGAAAATCTTTTGATTTTGGGTATATGAGATAGACATTATTTGAGCCATACTTTTTACCATAAGCATACATTTGATACAAATCAGATTGGGAAAGGTCATAATTCTTACTCTCTTGATTTATCAGTTTCCATTTGGTATCTAGCACAATATCATCATCTATGACGATATCCGGTCTTAGTTGAAAAAGTCTGTGCGACTCTATGAGTTTATGCTTTTTGTCTTGTATTTTAATTCTATCTTTAAATCGTTTTTTGAAAAAATAAGCCACATAAGACTCGAAGAGCAAATTCATATCAAACAAAAGCGCATAAGCTATATCTTTGCCTTTATAGGGTGAAAAAGTTTGGTCATTTAAAAATATCTCGCACCATTTTAGTATCTCTTGATAGTGTTTCATAAATCTATCTGTTTTGCATTTTTTGAAATCACTATTGATATTTTTTGAGGTCTTAACATCATCAAAGATAAATAGAGATTCTCTTAGTCTTTGTCTGTTTTTCGTGGAATTTGATATTTTATATAGTTTTTGAAGTGTTGTTTTTATGAGTCTGTTTTCGGCTCTGTTCTTGGTATATTCGTCAAACTCTACAAAAAATCTCTCTTTATGCAGTAAGTTTTGATTGAAATGAGAGTTTAGTTTGATTTTTCCTTTTAAAAAATACAGATTTTCCTCTTTGGAGACATAGTTTGATTTTATACCAATTTTCACAAGTCTCGTCAACTCCTCTAAAAACATAGTTATAAATATCTCAAATAGATTAAAATTGGCTGTTTGAAAGGATGCTTTGTTTATGTTTTTAAATGGGGAATTTTTTAGAGTTTTTAGCATTTTAAGTAGAACCTGTTTGGTCTCTACTAAACCTACCTCATCTTTATTGCCATATATCTTGGGCAGTATCTCTATAGTAGTGCCGTCTTTTGTGGTAATAGTTCCAACATAGTTTTTTAATCTCAAAGCATTACCGCCATGAGCAATATCAAGGTATTTATAGTTCTCCTCACGGGATGCGAAGCTTTTTAAGTCATCAAAAGCTTTGTTTGAAATATCGTCTTTTTTGATTAAATCGTACTCTTTGAAAATTAACGATTTTGCCATCTAAAAATTTCCAAGATAAGTATTTTGTTTGTTTCAACTTTATAGATAACCGTATAACCCCTAAATATCAAATCCCTGTAAACTTCATCATTAAAATACACCGATGCCCTAAATTTATATGGAGAATCTGATAAATTTTGGATTTTATTTTCTAACTCTTTTTCAAATTTTTTAGATGCTGACGGCTTGTCTTTTTTGATAAATCTCAAAATATTTAACAGTTGAGATAAATATTCTTTATCTTTTATGATTGTCATCTATCGATGCCAATCTCTTCTTTAAAAAATTTATTCATCGTTTCATCATACTCTTCTTGATAGATTCCTTCACCATTTTTGATTCTATTTTCTGCATTATAGGCTCTTTTTCTAATCTCCTCAACAGAGCCAAGCACAACACTTTGCGGATAATCGTCTCCAAAATCCTCTTCTAAGATAGTAACTTTTTTATCTTTTATGAAACTATCAAGCATGGCTTTAAAATGTGGGAAAAAACTATCTTCGATTTGTAAATTTAATACTCTCATGCATCATCTCCTTGAGTTAAATTCTCTGTTTTATATATTTTAACATATTCCTCTTTTGCCATTAGAGCATCCTCATCCAAATAATAGATATCTTTATCCTCATCAATCTCTTCAAAATCTTTACAATTACTAAAAAGCTCCTTGGTTTTAACAGGTTTGCTTTTTATAAAACCGTTATCATTAAAAACTATATTTATCTTTTTCCAATCATCATAAAAATACTCTTGAAGCAGAGGAATTATCTTGTTTTTAAATAAATCATACAACTCTTCAAAACTCTTACAATCTATAAAATAGGCATGTCCGATGGTGTGATCTCTATCATACAAAAACTCTATTCTCTCATTTATAGTTTTTAATAACTTCTGAAGATTTATCCCCTCTATATCTGTTTTTAAATCACTATATTTTGGCATCATCTCTTCAAAAACAAATCTTCTTCTAAGTGCAGTATCTAAAACAGCAATACTTCTGTCTGCTGTGTTCATCGTTCCGATAATTGAGAGATTTTCTGGCACGCTAAATGGTTCTTTGCTGTATGGCAACTGAAGCTCCATGCCTCTTTTAGATACTTCAATCAATGTAATAAGTTCGCCAAAAATCTTAGATATATTTCCCCTGTTAATCTCATCTATAAAAATTGCATAATTATTTTTTGGGTCTTTTTCTGCTTTTTCACAAATATCTTTAAAGATACCATTTTCTACTTCATAATGGACATCGCCATTATCATTAATTTTTGCTTTTAGACCTTCTACAAAATCTTCATATCCATAACTTTGATGAAAAGTTATTGTTGTATATTTGCCATCTTCATATTGTTTTTGAAGCTGCTGTAATTTGTATGTTTTTCCTGTTCCTGGAGGTCCGTAGAGGATTTTGTTTATTGAATTTATTGGTGGATATGGATCAATAATTTCAGATTCATGAAAATTAATATATTGAAATAATGCACGCGACGGTCTACCATTCCCAATTGCATATTGTACATTGTGTAAATCATTGCCTCCCCACATACGATTTTTTATATTTTTTAAATAATTAATATCATCTATGCTCAATAATGAATCATTTGGTTTTTGTAGCATTATTGGTATATTAATATCTAAATCTTTAATCATATATTGAATTTGATTATTATCAAGAATAGGCCCTTGACTACTCGGCGTATTCATAAGATATTTTTCAAATTCTTTTAAATATTTAGGTTGTTGAGCATCTATTGGTTTAGTAGGTTTTGGTATTTCTATTTTTTGAGCAACAATCTCATAAAAACTTTTATTCGGAAATTTTAATTTTAAATCATGAAGTATTCTAAAATATCCTTCATATTTCAATTGATCAAGATTTTCCTCTTTGTACCAATCTAAATGTTCTGCGATAAATGCTTTCGTAGAGCTATCAATTGATATATACTTGTCTGAATCAAGCCAAAACAAGCCAAAAGATAAATTATTTCTCACTTTTCCTATTTCCAAACATCTATTAAATGTTTGGGCTGTTATTTTATCACTCAGAATTTCAGCAAATAATTTCCATAGTAATTCTATATCACCTGCTTTTCTTTCTTTTTCATATCGAAAAAACCATGCAGATAAACTTAACATCCAAGGAATATGTGGATCAAAAGTTGGTATTTTTGATTTTAGTTCCCAATTATCTTTTAAATACTTTAAAAGGTTAGCTCTCTTTTTAGGAGTTATGCGACGATTGAAATTAGCATAAAAAGTAAAAGGATCGATATCTCGTAATTCTATCCCTTCTCCATTTTTGCTAATATCTTTTATAGAAATAGTATTTAAGTCTTTATCTTGCATATCTTTTATAATATCTATTAATGCCAATCTATCTTGCTTATAGTTTAACAATTGCAATGCTATCTCTTGATACAAGTCTAATGCCGCATTTTCTTTGTTTGAATCTATAGATTGAAAATTATCATCTTGAAATATTTTACCAAGGATGATATCAGCATAATTTGAAGTTAATTGTTCAATAAAATGATCCAGTTCATTTTGTTTCAAAGCTGTTTTTACAATGTATTTGGATGGTAAAATATAATCACTCTTGTCAAATTTAAAATATCTGTTTTTTGTGCCATCGCTAGTAAAATCACTATCTTCATATTCTCTAATAACCTTAATTATATCATCAGCACTTATCTGCCCTAATACATCTTCAACATATTGCATTGATTTCTCCTCGTCTTTTTTTAACTTTTCTGTATATTGTGGCAATACCTCTAAAAATTTAATCATTGTATTAACATGCCAATTAATATATTCGTTCCATTTAGTTTCATCGTCTAAATGATCAACTTCAAATTTTGAAAGTATTCTCCATCTAGTTCCTTTTTGAGATTCTTCTTTTGGTTGCCAAATAAGTTTGATATTATCATCTTCAAGCTGATTGGAAATTTCATCTTTAAATTCTAATAATTGTTGAAATCCTGTTCTAAAATAATCAGATTTTTTTTCACATAATAATTCAACTACAAGACAGCTCTCTTTTTGTCTAACTACAAAACTATATTGAAATGTTTTAATTGTAAGATGTTCAGTATAGTTATGTTTTAATTTATGCTTAAAAATTTTTTGCTTTGGAAATAAGCCCTTCTTGCTTTCATTTTCATCTATTAATCTTTTAAAATATTTTTTGTAGTCCATTAAGAATTCTCTCTTTTACTTAATATTTATAAATTTTTAACAATGGCGTTTATCTTACTTAACAACAATAGCCACTCTTTTATAAATATTTTTATCAAATAACCTCATAACTTTTCATCTTATAAAATTTTTAAAAAATCTATCATCGACCATTTCTCTTTGTAAAGAATAACATACTATAATTTTACCATTTTATTTTAAAATATTTTTAATATTTTAAAATGCTTGCTACGCTTCTTTAAAAGCTAAGTGTATAATAATTGCAATTGATCATAATCTTTAATTTCAAATCAATAGGAAAAACCACTATACATACCAATTTTTAAAAAGTAAATTATCATAAAGCATCTTTTGTTTTTCTATCTAACTGAGATGGTGTCATTGAAGCTTTTCTGCCACTCTTTTTATAATAAAATCCAGAAATTGCTTTACCCGTTTTAAAAAATATTTCCAAAGCTAGAGAACCATTGATATAGTATCCATGAGCAACACCATCCAACTCTCCATCTCTATAATTCATTACGCAGTGTACATTTCCATTTTTGTAAAATACAATGCCTCTGCCATGAATTTTCCCATTAAACGCTTCTCCTCGGAGCATTAAGGCCCCTCTATTATCATATTTTTCAAATACTACAACACCGTTGTTGTTTGAAATTTCTACAACTTTGTTTTTCCTATCACTATTATAAAAATGATCAAATTTTGATTTTATTTCAAATATATTGCTATAGGCACTCATAAGAACCTCCTTCTATTCATATTTTATTTTTCAAATATTTTCATCATTGTAATATATGTATTTTACTAAGTTTGGTTGTTCACTCTATTAGCTAGCCAGTCGATTGCTAGCTCAATCTAGGAAAAGGTAATCTTTATTTGTTTATTAAAAGATTTGGCAATGCGCTCAATCATATCTATGCCAACATTGACGCTTCCATTTTCAATTCGGCTAATAACTGCTTGGGTAGTGCCGATTTTTTTTGCTAATTCTGATTGTGAAAGGTTATAACTATTTCTTAGTTTTATAAGTTGCTTAACAATAATATATCTTAATTCTAATTTTTCCCATTCTTGCTTAAATTCAGGGTTTTTTAGCTCTTCGTTTAACAGCTTGTTGAAATCATCCATTTTTTACTTCTTTCATACTTTTTTTGCTAAATTGATTTTCCATTTCATAGTGTAATTATACCTTATAAGATATAAAAAGTAAATGATTTTTTAGAATACATTATTAACAAAATCTTTACTCCTATCTTTCAATAATACAAAATCTTCCTCACTATAAGCATATACAACAATATTTAAATCTATCTTTGATTGTGAAAATACTTGCTTTATCAAATGAAAAACTTTCAGTTTATCCAATTTTCCTACGCCACACCCTAAAAGCGGTATTACTATTTTTGGGTTTGATATATTATCTTTTAAGGACATATCTTCGACTATTTGCATTATGTTATACAGAGCTTTTTCAATATGTTTATAAGTTGGATACATATCTTGTTTTTTATCGCTGTAGTTCATCACGGCAACATGCAAAGAGTATCTAAAATTTTTCGCATCCCCACTATCAGAAATGATAACATCTCCCCTGACAACTGTTTTATTTGCAATCAGCCCATAAAGATAATTTTGGAATTTTTCTCCTCCACAATGTTGTCTAAAAGCATGAGATACACCACTACCGAGTATTAGTCTCGTATTAGCTGCGTTCACGATAAAATCAGCATCTTCTAGTGTAAGATTTCCTTTCTTAACCATAAAGGAAATATCACTATTTTCTTTAGGCTTTTCAAATGCTGTTCTTCCTGCATTTGACCATGCTTCCAATTCAGGGTGTTTTGCATCATCGCGGAATGGATATGCAACTTGTTGGTTTAACAACAATCTCCTGATCAGATATACACATATACTCAAATCATATACATCATCAGTCTCATTATATTCACTATCATTTCTATTTATATCAAGCCTGCATAGTTTGTATTTACTGTCTTTGAAAAAAATTGCTCCGCTTTCTTTAAAATAGGCAATATATGTTACATTGCCCGTCCAACTTCTGCTAAAATAGAGTTTATCGTTAGTAAATTTTATATTCCACTTATCTTCCATTTGCTTAGCCGTAAAACCATCTTGTATTTTTTCATATTGTTGTTTTGAAAAAAGAATTTGTTGTGAAGATATATCCATCGTTGCGTAAGAATAGAGAAACTGAAAATCTTTGTTAAAAACTTCTTGTTTTTCACTTTTTTGAGATTGATAAAATTGTTTGATGATAGCCACAAACTCTTTGGGCAGCAGCTCATAAGCTTTACGATGAAGTCGTGTAGGTATCTTTTTATAGTAAGCTTCTGCAATCCCTCCTGCTATGCAAGCTTGAGTATCTGCATCGCCTTTTAGCAAAATAGCATTTTTAATCGCGCTTTCAAAATCGGTCGAATCCAAAAAAGCGATGATGGCTTCTGGCACACTGCCTTGACAAGTAACATCAAAAGTATAGCCCTGTGCACACTCTTTGAGAGTTCGACTCAAATCATAATCAAATCTTTTTTCAATTTCATATCTAATCTGCTCTTTAGTATGACCTTTTCTCGCCAAAAATATTGATAATGCGACAGCTTGAGCACCTTTTATGCCCTCTATATGGTTATGAGTGATTTGCGCACTCTGCTTTGCCTTTTCTAGCACATCATCAACCGTATCATAGTAAAATCCGACAGATGACACCCTCATGGCACTACCGTTTCCATAACTAAGATAGGGCCTATATAAATCAGAGTAAATCCAATCATAAAATCTACCGCCATAGCCTCTGTTTTCATAGTGCATGGCATAGTTTTTGACAGTCCTTGCAAAATCAAAATCATGCATTATGGCATCTGCTATAGCAATCGTTAAGACCGTATCATCGGTAAAATCAACACCTTCTGCCATCAAATTAAAAGAGTCAGTTTTTACTGAAGAAAATTCATAAATCGAACCGCAAATATCACCTATTATCGCACCAAGCATCTTACAGTACCTCCTGATTTTTACTTTTGCTTAATCATAGCATATATGTTTTACCAAACTAAGTCAAGCAAAAGTTTTCAGATAAGCTTCTATATTTGTTTTTATCATCTCTCTTAACTCTTTTGGCTCAATAACTCCTATGTGAGGCATAAATCTTTGAATAGTTGGCATTATCTCCATAAGGTCGGTGACTGTTAGCTCTATATCGCATGAGTTATTACCATATCGTTTGATAACTCTTTGGGTTTTTGAGATAGGTTTTCTCGTAAAGTATTTTGAAACATCTTTATCTAAAAATAGTTGTATTTGGATAGGGGGAAGTTCGGGCTTATAGTAAGCGTTTATAGCATTATCTAGCTTTTTTATAATCGCTGTATCAAACTCATAAGTCTCATTTAATTCTTTGATATTTGTGATTGAGTTTAAGTGATATTTTCTTATATCTTTGTAGTTTGTATCATAACAGACAAGATACCAAAATCCATCGAGATTTTTGATTTGTAGAGGGTATAGTTTTCTAAGTTTATTTCTATATATACACTCGATTACTCTTTTATTGTCTATGGAGTGATGTATCCTGATAATCTCCTTTTTAAATTTATCTATCTTTTCGATATCGCTCATCTTGTAGATACTGTGAGAGAGTGCGTCTTCGTAGTTTTTAAATAAAACTTCCACTTTTTCATACAAATCTTTATCGCTGTATTTATCCTTGCTTTTGTTTTTCAGTATGGCTATGATAGCAAGTTCATCTGCATCTAACAATGTTTTTACTAAAAAATTACTTTTAGCTGTGTAGCATTTGCTAGAATAATCATAACAGATAGTACCGTCATCAAACAGTGGCAAGATATACTCTTTAAAGTCCGTTTGGATTATCTTTTGTGATACTTTTAGCTCTTTTGCCAAACTTGGGGTCTTTACATGTAAGCCTTTAGACAAAAGAGTGATGATGTGAGATAGTCTTTTTATTCTGTTTTTCATGGTTAAAGTCTATCTAAAAAGCAGTTAAATTACCAAACTTGGTAGTTTGAGTGTGTTATGATTTTTAAAAATTATCTTGGTTCTGTTTTTAACTATTTCTCTTTTTGGAAGCTATAAAGATTGGGAGACTATTAGTTTTAATAGAAATCATATAAAATTATATGTTCTGTTTGGTGAAAATACCCCCGGAGATCAGTTTGGCTTTATCAAAAAGAATGGAATATGCAAGATTACATTTATGTGGTTATCACTTTTTACTTTTGATAAAAAAATCAAAAAATTTGATGGCAAAATTGTAAACATAGACTTTTCGGCTGATGGCAAAATAAAATTTACTCTACCGGTTTCTATATCAATAAAGGAACACAAAGACATATTTTCAATAATATCATACAATTTCATTATGGGTGAAAAGTTCATAAAACTTTTAAAAAACAGTGAAATACTAAAAGTACAAATTGATCCAAATCAAAAAATTGCAAAATACTTTTATGGGGATATTGCCAAGTTTAATCTCGATGGTTTTTCAAAAGTGTATAAAAGTGCCAGTAAAAGTTGCACACAATAGTAATTTTACATACTTATTTTTTTATTTAGAGTGCTTGAATAAACCAAGTAAAAGTAGCTTGAAAGGTTAAAACATCGTTTATATTTTTTATGCTAACTTCTATCAGATAATTTTGCAGCCCACACCTTAAGTATCTTCACCGAACCATTGGTTTAAAGTCTCTTTTGCTCTTTGTGCATGCTCTTTTTTTATGTAGGCTCCAACTGTTGCAACCGCAGCTATAAGCACGCCCAAATCATCAGAGTACCCTACAAAAGGAGTGATATCAGGTATCGCATCAATAGGAGAAATAAAATAACCTAATGCACCAATTATGACTGTTTTTGCCCAAGCAGGCGTATCTTTGTCTTGCAAAGCATAATAGAGTTTCAATGCCGGTTCTAGTACATTTTTTCCGGCAATCTTTGCATATTTTTTTACTTTATCCCAAAAGCTTTCATCTGAATATACTTTTTCAAATTTGGTTTCCTCATTGTCATTTTTTTTAACTTCATTTGCCATATCATATTCTAAAAAAATAAGAAAATATATACAATCTTATAGCAATCAAAACTAGATAATCTCCCTTATCAGAAGTTGTGGTGTTACCAATCCTCTGTAGTCATTTTTTGAGACTGTGAAGAGTATGCTTATCTTCTCTCCTCTTCTTGCTTCTTTGTCAAAATTGAAAAAGATAGACTCCAGAGTTGTATTGCCATCTTCCAGTATCAATTTTAGGTGATTTTTATCTTTTCCAAGCTTTTTATCTACTTTTACATATATATCTTTTAATATAAAACTTGGTTTTGGGTTTTTCTGTCCATAAGGCTCAAACTCTTCTAAAATCTCTAGTAATTCAAAATCTATAGCACTCGGCTCAATCTCTCCTAAAACATCAGGGCTTGCTTTGAGTTTTGCGCCCTCTATCTCTCTTGCGGCCAAATACATTCTATCTCTAAACTCTCCGAGTTTGTCTTTTTTGAGAGAAACTCCAGCAGCTCCTTTGTGACCGCCAAAGCCTAAAAGTATATCTTTTTGCTGTTCTACTAAAGAGAGTATATTTACTTCTCCAACTCCTCTAGCACTTCCTTTTGCTCTGTCTCCTGTGATAGAAAAGACAATTGCTGGTTTCTTAAATCTTTTTGAAAGTCTAGATGCAACGATACCGACGATGCCTTCATGCCACTCTTCACCCCATGCTATGATGATATTTTCATCATCTTTAACATACCTTAAAGAGTCTTCAAATAGATGTCTTTCTTCATCTTTTCTCTCGTTGTTTAGTCCGACTATATACTCCAGTCTATCCATAGCATTTTCTATACTTGAGGATTTTAAGAAATTGTATGAAAATTTTGCATCTTCCATCCTGCCTGAACTATTTATCAAAGGAGAGATTAAAAACGAGATTTCATCACTTTCTAAGCATTTTTTACAAAAGTACCTCTTTATGGCTTCAAATGCCGGTCTTCTTGATCTATTAAGCGCTTCTATGCCTTTTTTGACCATCACTCTGTTCATATCTTTTAATTCCATCATATCTGCCATGATAGCGATACAGAGCAAATCTAAAAAAGAGGATAAATTATATTTTATACCTAATTTTTCTTTTATAGCGGCGACCAAATACCAAGCCACCTGCGCACCACATATCTCGCAATTTGGAAAGGTACAGTCTTCTTGTTTTGGATTTACTATAGCATAAGCATCTGGTGTTTGAGATGGAATGCTATGATGATCAGTGATAATCAAATCTATCCCATTTTCCTTACAATACCTAGCAGGTTCGATTGCAGATATACCATTGTCAACTGTGATGATGACTTTGGCATCAAGCTTTTGCACTATGCCTAGACTGAGCCCATATCCATCACTAAATCTATTTGGTATGACAAGCTCATACTCTACGCCTATATCATCAAAAAAGGTACTTAGAATTACGCTAGAAACCACTCCGTCCACATCATAATCGCCAACTATAGCTATATTTTCACCATTTCGTATGGCACTGACGATTCTTAGTGATGCCTTGTCTATATCTTTAAAAGACTTTGGTTTTGGGAGTTCTTCTAGCTTTGTACACTCATCCTTCTCAAATCTGCTTGAGAGTATATTCCTAATATCTTCTTTTGTTAACAATTTAGCCATTTTTTCTTTTTTCTACTGAAGCCTTTGCAAATGAAACTAAAACCTTATTTGGACTAGTTAGCCTAGAAGTAAATTCTGGATGAAACTGTACACCTAGAAAAAATGGATGATCTTCTAGCTCAACCGTTTCGATTAGACCATCAGACTCACCACCTACGATGAGCCCCTCATTTTCAAAAGCCTCTCTATACACTGGATTTGCTTCATACCTATGCCTGTGCCTTTCTCGTATAGTCTCTTCCCCATCGTATATATCTCTAAGAAGTGAACCTTCTTTGGTATTGCAGTTATAGCCGCCTAATCGCATTGTTCCGCCAAGTGGGCTATTGTAAGTTCTTAATTGTTTTTTACCACTTGCATCTATAAATGAATCTATCAGATAAACCACAGGATTTTTGCAATCTTTGTCAAATTCTATGGAGTTTGCATCTTCTATTTTCAGCACATCTCTAGCAAACTCTATGAGAGCCAACTGCATACCAAGACAAATCCCTAAAAATGGAATCTTATGCTCTCTTGCGTACTTTATCGCCTCTATCTTTCCTTCTATACCTCTGTGTCCGAAACCGCCTGCAACCAATATGCCATCCACATCGCTAAGCAACTCTTCGCTTCCGCTCTCTTCTAGCTTTTCAGAATCAACCCACTTGAGATCTATCTTCGTATTTAGATTGGCTCCAGCGTGTATGAAAGATTCTGTGAGCGACTTATATGATTCTTTTAATTCTACATACTTTCCTACAAATGCTATCTTTACTTCACCTGTCGGGGCTACAACTCTCTTGACCAACATATCCCAATTTTCCATATCAGGATTTAGCTCTCCTAAACCTAGGGTTTCGGAAATCGGAGTCAAGATATCTTCTTTTAAAAAATTTAACGGTACTTTATATATAGTCCGTGCATCCAAAGACTCTATAACAGAGTTTCTATCCACACCACAGGAAAATGCAAGTTTATTTTTTAACTCTTTTGGCAATGACATCTCACTTCTGCATATAAGCATATCAGGAGTAAGTCCTATCCTTCTTAGCTCTTGCACTGAGTGCTGTGTAGGTTTGGTTTTTAGCTCGCCTGCGACCTTTATATATGGTATCAAAGTCAGATGTATATTCATATATCTACCTTTTCCCACCTCGGTTCCAAGCCCTCTTATAGCCTCCAAAAATGGTAATCCCTCTATATCTCCTACGGTTCCGCCAATCTCCACAAGAAGCACATCTTGACCAACACCGGCTTTTTTGATTCTTCTTATAATCTCATCAACTATATGAGGAATGACTTGGATAGTTTTTCCAAGATAATCACCTTTTCTCTCTCTTTCTATCACTGATGAGTAAACTCTTCCTGTCGTAAAGTTATTTTTTTGATTGAGATTTTCATCCAAAAATCTCTCATAATGTCCCAAGTCAAGATCCGTCTCTGCTCCATCATCCGTGACAAAAACTTCACCATGCTCAAGTGGGCTCATCGTACCCGGATCTACATTTATATACGGATCAGCTTTTAAGATACTGACTTTGAGTCCACAATTTTTCAAAAGTGTAGCAATACTAGCGGCTGCTATTCCTTTTCCCAGTGAACTTAAAACTCCACCTGTTACAAATATGTATTTTGTCTTTTTATTTGCCATTATTTATGCCTTAAACTATTAATTAACCGTGATTATATCCGAATTTACATAATATCTTGATTATGATAAAATAAGTAGTAACTTTTAAAAGGAAAATAAATGTATAGATTTTTATTTTTAATGTCACTCTCTTTTTGCTTTATATTTGGGGCGATTCAACCTCTACATGTAGAGCTAAATACATATAGAAATATCTCGTTTCTAACCAAAAAGTACCAATTAAACAGTAGCGCCGATATCTCCTTTTATCTCCCTGCTCAAAGCAATCTTGAAAATATAAACATTCAAACAATAAATTGCAAAAAAGATAGTCTAACTCTCTTTTCTGCACAATCTTATAAAAGCAAAACACAAAAGGGACTTGAGCTGAAAATCACTGCTTTAAATAATAAAATAACCAATCTGCAGATGCAAAACAATCTACTCAAAACCCTCTCTTTAAAAGAAAAATCTTTGCAAAAAGCACAAGATACACTAAAATTCTTCAGTAAAAATTATAAAAAAAATCTACAACACATATCCAACTTGACTAATGAGCTAAAAAAAGCACAAAGAGAGCTAAAGAATATACAAAGCCAAACAACAAAAAAATACAAAAGATTGAAAGCTCACTTTACATGTAGAGACAAAGGGAAAGTCACTATCACTTACCCTCAATACAACTTCAAAGTTAGTAGTTTTTATGAGATAAAAGCTCACACCAAGCAGAAAAATTTAGATTTTGTGAAAAAGATAAAAATTATACAAAAAAGTGGTGAAAATTACAAAAATATAGATATAATCTCTCACTCCAACAGCTACAACCAAAGAGTTCAGCCATCCCCTTTTTATCCAAAGTATCTTAATATTTACAAATCCAAAAGAGTTCTTTACACAAAATCTACAAATGCACTTTCGAGCGATAAAGCCATGCTTGAACCCATCGCGAGAATGGAATACAGACAAAACTTGACCACATCTGCTTTTATCATAAAAGGTATAAATTTACCCAACAACCAAGAGAAAATAATCACACTCGAAAACAAAAGATATAATATCTCGCTTCAAGATGACATAGATGGATACTCCTCAAACCTAGCATATCTAAGAGCAAGTTTCAGAAGTGATAAATACTACCTAAATTCTAGGGCTTATATCTATCTTAATAACAATCAGATAGGTTCAATAAATCTAAAACGCATCAAAAAAGATGAAAAAGTGAATATATATTTTGGTGAAAATCAAAATATAAAAGTCAAAAAAACACTACTAAAAAGATACAATGAGAGCGAATTTTTTGGCAATAAGCAGATAAATACCCAAGTTTGGCAGTACAAAATAACAAATCAAAACCGTACAATCCAAAAGATAAATCTTATGGAGAGGATTCCTATTTCTCAGAATGAAGATATAAAAGTAATTCCTCTTTTTGATACAAAAAAAGCTAAAATAAGCAAAAAAGGCAAAGTAGTTTGGAGTTTTAACCTAGCCCCAAACGAGACAAAAACTATAAAATTCGGATATAGAACAACTAAACCAAAGGAATAAAAAGAATGACAACACAAAGCGTACTTGATTTATTAAAAGAGGAAATAGTCCCGGCACAAGGCTGTACCGAACCTATAGCCTTGGCGTATGTTTGCGCAAAAGCAGTTGAGATTTTAGGCACAACTCCTCAAAAGATAGATATATATGTATCGGGAAATATAATTAAAAATGTAAAATCCGTCAATATCCCAAATGCAGGCGGAATGATAGGTATAGAAGCAGCATGTGCTATGGGTGCCATCAAAGGCGATGCTTCAAAAGAGTTGATGGTCATAAGCCAAGTCAAAGATGAAGATTTAGATGAAGTTAGAGAGTTTTTAAACAAAAAGACAATCAAAGTAATCCACGATAAAACAGATATACCTCTATATGCTAAAGCTGTGGTCTATAGTGGTGATGAAAATGCGATGGTGGAGATAAAACACTTACATACAAATATCACAAAGATAGAAAAAAACGGTAAAAATATCATAAATAGAGCTTGCAATGACGCAGAGTTTAGCACTCCTTATGAACAGCGTGAAAAACTCACTGTCAAGGGTATATATGAGTTAGCCAAAAGCATAGATATAAATCTTATCAAAGATTTGTTTGATTTGGTGGTGGAGAGAAACAGCACGATAGCCCAAGCAGGTCTTGATGGCGAATACGGTGTAAATATAGGTTGCATGATAAATAAAAATATACAAAAAGGCATATATGGTGATGACCAGAGAAACAGATGTGCCTCTTTCGCATCAGCGGGCGGAGATGCGAGGATGAGTGGATGTTCCCTGCCTGTCATGACTACAAGCGGAAGCGGCAATCAAGGCATGGCAGCTTCTTTGCCTATCATAAAATACTGTAAAGACCAAGGCAAATCACACGAAACTCTCATTCGCACACTCTTCTTTTCACACCTAACTACGATACATCTAAAGTCGAGCATAGGCAGACTCTCTGCGTTTTGTGGTGTTATTTGTGCTACGAGTGCGGTCAGCGGAGCTTTGGTATTTGTAGAAGGTGGTGACTACGAGAGCATATCCATGGCTATCACAAACTCTTTAGGAAACATATCGGGAGTCATTTGCGACGGTGCAAAGGCATCGTGTGCCATGAAGATAGCCACCGGTATATACACAGCTTTTGACTCCTCCATGTTAGCGCTCTCAAATAGAGCACTTCACAGCGGGGATGGCATCGTAGGCAGAGATATAGAAGAGACCATAAGCAATATAGGTGTACTCGCAAAATCCGGCATGAAAGAGACTGACAATATAATCTTGAGCATAATGGAAAAAAACTAAAATAATTAAAAACTTCATAAAAACCTCTATTTTTTGTCATCATACTTAAAACAGAGGTTTTTTATCATATTTAGCCCTATTTTTATCATATCCTTAAATAAATTATAAATAAAATTAGAATATTTAGTAAATTTTTTAAGAAAAAATAGTGTAAAAAAGTTACACTTTTAAAATTATATATTAATTTATGATTTGTTTTATTATCTTTTAAGTATATTTTATATATAATTCCGAAATTATTTTAAAGGATATAAAATGTTCTCAAAACTAAACCCTATTCAAGTATTAGGAATTTTTGATTTTGTTGCCGTTATCGGTCTAGTTGCATTTGCTTATGCAGTTCTTTCGTAGTATGTTCTACGCATAACTTCAAACCCAAATCAAGATTCACAAAAGTGGTTCTTGATTTGGGTTTGAAGAAATTCAAAAACAATCTCCTTTGATATAGGGGTGCTTGACATCCCTATACATTCACATGTACTCCTTTACTAACACACTTACACCAGCAACTATAAATTGGACTGCTATAGCTCCTACTATAAGCCCCATGAGTCTAGTTATGATTTTTGAACCTGTGATTCCGAGGTATTTTTTTATATATATACTATTTCTAAAAGCTAAATATACACTAAGAGCAACTATCAGAAATCCTATGATAAATGCAGATAAAGAGACTACGCCTTCACTCTGGTTTCTTAGTATCAAAATAGTAGCAAATATTCCCGGTCCAAAAGTTATAGGGATAGCCAAAGGAATAACAGAAAAATCCTCATGCTCTTTTGCTTCAACCCTCTCTTCTTTAGTTTGATTTTTAGACTCTACATAACCGTTTACCATCTTTATGGCCATCAAAAGCAAAACGATTCCACCCATCACCTTAAGTGAGTCAATCTCTATACCAAAAAGTTTTAACAAAAAATTTCCACTGAGCAAAACAACAAAGAAAGATATGATTATAGTTATAGTTGACTTTAACGCAATCTTTGATATCTCCTCTTTTGTAGAGTTTTCACCGAGCAAAGAGAGCATGATGGCGCTCACCCCCAGGGGGTCAACTATCGCCATCATGGTTATCGTGTCTTGCAGAAGCAAATCAAAGAAGTTAGTCATCAAATTCCGTTTTTAATACCGCTCCATTGCTGGCATTTGTAACAAGTTGTCTATATTGTTTGAGCCAACTGCCTTTTATGTCTTTCACTTTCGGCTTGAAATTCGCTCTTCTTTTTGCTATCTCTTCATCACTTAGTTCAACCTCTAGTATATATTTATCCGCATCTATATGGATGATATCTCCATCTTGAAGAAGCCCTATCATGCCACCTTCAGCAGCCTCAGGAGAGACATGACCTATACTTAGACCTCGAGTCGCACCCGAAAATCTTCCATCTGTGATAAGTGCCACATCAGCTCCAAGTCCCATGCCCATCACCAAGCTTGTCGGACTGAGCATCTCTTGCATACCCGGACCGCCTCGTGGTCCCTCGTATCTGATGACTGCTACATCGCCTTTTTTTAATTTTCCACCTACTATACCGGCAATCGCCTCTTGCTGAGAATCAAAACAGACCGCTTTTCCTCTATAACTTCTCTCCCCAATGATTCCGGCAGTTTTGATGACACAACCTTCCTCGGCAAGGTTTCCAAAAAGTATGGCCAAGCCACCTTTTTTTGAATAAGAGTCTGCAAGCGGATGTATAACGGTCTCATCAGTGATAGAAGATAGAGATATTCTCTCTCCTACGGTCTCGCCTGTAATTGTCAAATTATCTACATGTAGAGCTCCCGTATCCATCTTTGCGATTTCGTTCATCACGGCATTTACACCTCCAGCTCTATCTATATCTTCCATATGAACATTTGGCATAGACGGAGAAATCTTGGCTATGTGGGAAACTTTTTTGCTTATCTCGTTTATATCCGCTATATTGAAGTTTACTCCCGCTTCTCTCGCAATTGCTAACATATGAAGAACGGTATTTGTACTTCCACCCATAGCCATATCTATAGCAAAAGCATTTCGCACGGCATTTTCATTTAAAATATTTCTAAAATTAAACTTTTCATCAAGGGCTATTTCGCAGATTCTTTTAGCAGCTTTTCGGATGATAACCTCTCGCTCAGGAGTAAGAGCAGGGATTGTTCCATTTCCGCTCAACGCTATACCCATGGCTTCCATCAAGGTATTCATACTGTTTGCTGTGAACATTCCCGAACAACTTCCTCCACTTGGACAGGCATTGCACTCTATCTCTGTCAGCTCATCTTCAGTGATATCACCTTTTTCAAACTTTCCAACCGCTTCAAAAGCAGTCGATAAATCTATAGGTTGACCATCTTTGACATAGCCTTTTTTCATCGGTCCGCCGCTAACAAAAACCGTAGGAACATTTACTCTAAGAGCTCCCATAATCATACCGGGGATAATCTTATCACAGTTTGGCATACAAATCATAGCATCTAGCTTGTGTGCATTCATGACAGTTTCTATAGAACTAGCTATGATTTCACGACTAGGCAACGAGTAGAGCATACCATCATGACCCATAGCAATTCCATCATCTACACCTATTGTATTAAATTCAAACGGGACACATCCATTTTTTCTTATCTCATCTTTGATGATTTCGCCATATTTGTTTAAAAAGAAATGTCCGGGGATAATCTCTATAAAAGAGTTTGCTACCCCGATAAATGGTTTGTCAAAATCCTCTTCTTTTACGCCTGTTGCACGAAATAAACTCCTATGAGGAGCTCTATCGTAACCTTTCTTTACTTGATCACTTCGCATGTTGTTTCCTTTAAATATTTTTGAAATTATATGATTTTAGTGCTTTATACTATTTTAACCCTTTACATTTTTACAAATAATTGATATAATTTCGTCTCTTTTTTAGATGCGGGAATAGCTCAGTGGTAGAGCACGACCTTGCCAAGGTCGGGGTCGCGAGTTCGAACCTCGTTTCCCGCTCCATTTATTTTGAAAAAGATATTTAAACTCTTGCTAAAGGCAAAGCAATGCTCAAGAGGATTTTTTTAGGAATTCACTTCCAAAAAAAGAAATAAATAGTAAAGCGTTTGCCCGGATGGCGGAATTGGTAGACGCAAGGGACTTAAAATCCCTCGCTCATTGCGAGCGTGCCGGTTCAAGTCCGGCTCCGGGCACCACTAGATAATTTGGAGAAGACTTTGAGATGGCGACATAGCCAAGTGGCTAAGGCAGGAGCCTGCAAAGCTCTGATCCCCGGTTCGAATCCGGGTGTCGCCTCCATTTTATTTCTCATTTTTACAAAGCAAAGCTTTGTAAAAATTCAATCACTAAAGCTTCGACTTTGTCGAAAGTTTAGTACATTATGAACTTTAGTTCCAAACTAAAGTTTTACTTTTTATTGTCGGGAGATGGCAGAGCTTGGTTTAATGCACCGGTCTTGAAAACCGGCGAGGGTCACACCTCCAGGAGTTCGAATCTCCTTCTCCCGGCCATCACTTTCAAACCCCCTAAAATAGGGGCTTAAACTAATTTATTTTTTTAAGGTAGCTAAATGGTAGCTATTTTATTCTAACAATCCTAATTTTTTACTCATATTTCGCACATCATTTTTGATATATTTGTTATATCTTTTAAATAACATAGAGACATCTGCATGACCTAAAATTTGAGAAATAAGATTTACGCTGTATCTATTGCTGCTAACCATCATCGTTGCAAAAGTTGATCTTGTGTCATATAACCTTCGATATGGAATATCGCATTTTTCAAGTAATTTTTTCCAGTGATGATCTCTTATTCTGTGAGAATCAGTAAAAGGATTCTTTTTATGATTTAAGTAAATATAGCTATCATATTTAGAGGTCAGCTCAAATTGATTTTTTAGATATGGATAGAGTTCATCAAATATTGGGATAATTCTTAAACTATTTACCGTTTTGGGAGTTGTTTCAACTCCTCCATCTCCTCTAGTCCTTAGAATTGAAATTTCTCTTTGCTCCCAATCAATATCGCTCCATTTAAGACCAAGCATTTCACCAGTTCTCATACCAGTAAAAAACGCCATAGCAAGAAAATTTTTAAACCATCCTGTAGCACTTTGTAGTATGGTTTGAACTTCCTCTTTGCTAAGAGGAAGAGCAGGGGCACTGTGTACCTTTACTCTTCTTATGTGAATAAATGGATTTTTATCTATAGCTTCATCATAGATAGCTTCTTGAAAAATACCATTAAAAACTATCATTATCAGATCTAAAGATTTTCCAGAATATAACTCTTCTAGCTTATTAAGATAAACTCTTAAATCAGTCACTTTTATAGACCTTACATCCCTATCTCTAAATGCTGGTAATATATAATTTTTCAGTACGCTTTCATATCTCTTTATAGTGGGTGCTTTAACTATTTTTGATTTTATATCCAAATAAATATTTGCATAATATTCAACAGTTTTTGCATCCTCTTTTTCAATTGAAATTTGACCTGTTTGTATTTTAAAGATCATATTAGGCAATAAATCATTTTGCACTAACTTTCTATTTTTCTTAGTATCATCAAGCCCTGTTGCTTGATTGATTCTTCTTCCATTGTGATATATGCTCATGTAGAGCTTTCCGCTCTTTTGATATAGGCTTGCCATTTTTTTCTCCTTTTTTGGCATTAGCCCTAATCCAACCATCTATCTCCAATCTATCAAATATGATTTTAGCATCTCCAATCTTAAAAAAATGTTTGTTTTCTTTAAAATCTCCATTGTAGAGTTTTTGCTTGATGAAACTTTCGCTGACTTTCATATAGTGTGATAGCTCTTTTTTAGATAAATAAGGACTATTGGCTTTTATTAATAAATCTTTGATTTGGGGGATAAGTTCTAAATTTTCAAAGTTGATGTTCATCTTTTCATCCTCCCCATCTTCTCCTCATAGGCAACTTCCAGTTTCCTAGCAGTATCAGTTCTTTTTTCTTCTTCTCCAAAGTCAAGCTCTCTCTCAAGAGTTTCAATCTGTTTTTCTAACTCAAAATTACTCAGCTCTTTAAAAGATATGACATTTACAGGTGTTATAACTTCTCCACTCTTTAAAAGTCTATATTTTCTATTGTCACCTTTGATGGTTACAGGGATATATCCTCTTTTATCTTCTCGAGCTTTTTTATATATCTCTTTTTGCTTTTGTGCTTCATCCATGTAGTTTTGAGTAATAGCAGATAAAAACTCTGGTGATATAAATATACGATACATTAAAGCCTTTTTTATAAGCTTGTTAAACTCCTCTATAAATCTATCTTCATCATATATGGTGCTTCTTCGTTTAAGTCTTTGTATGGAGAACTCACTTTGCAAAAAAGTATCAATATTAAAATTATCTTTCACATAATCCCACATAAAAAGAGTTTTTGCTCTGCTTTTAGAGTTGTTTTTGATATCCTTTTGAGTTACGGTATTTAAGTCTATAAGTCTTATATCGCTCATAGCTTTTTTAAAAAGATTGTTTGCATTTGAAAGTAAATCTTCAAGGGTGGTTATCTTATAGGCTTTCAAGTGGGCTCTATGCATTTCAAACTCTATATTGAAGATTGGCTCTTTTATATCTAAACCGTTATTTAAAAAATACTCTTTCATCATCTCTTTTTTGTTTGATTTTTCAAGTTCTAGCTTTTTATCATAAAGCCTTAGCATAAATGGTGCTTTTCCAACATATATGGTTTGAATATTTTTTGCACTTCCAATCTCTGTTATGCTTACATACTTTTTCTTTCTTGTTGCGAACATATTTTTATCTACAAAGCCAAAATCATAATTTATGAAGCAGTTTATATCAGCTCTTGTGATAGAGTAAAATCCAGTTTTTATCTCTTTTAGTAGATTATCATTGATAAATTCAACAAGTGTCTTTGAACCTATCGTATATATGCCTATGCCTTGAAGTTGAACTCTTATATTGTGCAACTCTTTGTTTTTCGTTTCGTCTTTAAATCCAACTCTAAAAAACTCATTTATATCTTTAAACCAATAAAATCCTTCTGCTTGATTTAGGAATTGCAAAGAGATATTTTTTAACTCTATAAATATATCAGAGTTTTTATACTCCATCTCTTGAGCTTCAAATCTTGCTTTTTTATCTTCTATTTGGTCTAAAATATCCAAGAACATATCATCATAATTTTCATTTGTTTCTACGAAGTAGTAGAGAGTATCAATACCACATATCATAGCTGTATTTTCTTTTAAAATATTCATAATTTTACCTCCTTTATAATTTGGTAATTTCCGTTTGTGTAGGGGTGTTACTATATACCCCTAGAAACTAATAATTAAGAGGATTATTTTACTTGTCAAAGAACCGTCACAAGTGAGGAACTCCAACAAGCAAAATAACCTCTTACAAGCCTAAAATAAATATAAAGATTTGCTAGTGTTTTAAACTAACGCCTCGAAATATCTATATTTTGCATAGAACAGTTTTTGCTCGTTGTTGGATCAATAAATCTTTGAGAAGATGCTGACGCATTTCTCAAATATTTTTTGCTCTCAACTAAACTCCATAGAAAGTACATTTTCCAATCAAAGCAACTTCTACTTCTATTTGTGAGTTTTCTTTGCCTTTGTATTTATGTACCTTTTCAGGTGGAATTGATAAGTCTATCAACTGGTTTTTAGTTCCACCATTTTTTAGTGTGGTTTTGGTTAGCAGTTGTAGCTTTGTTTTAGGTGGAATGACAGTTCCATCTTCCTTAGTGTATGAACTCGACATGAATAAATTTAACAATGTACCTTTTAGGGTTAACATTTTTTCTCCTTGTGGAGATTGGCGCCAATCAATTTTTGATTTAAGATCTTGAATGAAAGTTTAGTATAGTAAGAGGCTTTTGTCAGGAGGAATATTTTGGGTTTATGAGAAAAAGTTCCTCTGGATATTTTTCTAGGAATTGGGTATGAGGATGTTTTAAAAAGGCATCAAACATCATATTAAATTTATCATCACCAATTTTTACATTGGGAGAGATTTCTTTTTTAAATATTTCTTTTATGAAGTTTTTTTCGTTTTCATCTAAATTATATTCTTTTGAAGCGCCAAAAATTGGAAAATAAACAGATGATTTTATCCAAATTTCATTCTCAAATTCATAAAAATTTACAGGTTCTTTGAATAATTTATAGATAATGGCTTCTGTGATATGTTCTGCTTCGTTTTTTTTGGTTTTTAAAAATTTTATCTGCTCCCAATATAGCAAAATTGCCAAACTTTTAACAACTTGAGGAACTGTAGTTTTTTGCAAAATAAACCAGTTATAAAGATTTTCTAGCATTTTTTTAGTTTTTTTATCTATATCGCGTAATAATCTAAGTTTTTCGATGTCTGAAATAAAAAATAAGTATAAAAAGAATTTTGTAACATTTCTATTTTTAACATATAGTGTTGAGAGCCAATATTTTAACCTAGATTCTGATTTGTCTGTTAATTTAAGTTTTCCTATTATATTTTTCCTGTGATGCAGCCTTAACCTGTTAACCTCTCTTAAGTCAGTCTGAATTTCTGCAAAATCTTTAGGGTATGCGTCTGAATTATTTAATAATTTTTGAATATTTATTGTGGTATCTATTAGGTATAAAATTTTATATAGTTCTTTGTAGATGATTTTTGTGTCAAAATAAATAAGAGAGTCAAAATTGACTATTTTGTCGAGATATTCTCCTATTTGTAAAAATTTGTTTATATCTGCTTCTGTATGATATTTTGTATAGAGATCAATTGTGTTTTTGACATAATTATTTCTTTTGGATAAATCTATTCCTTCTATAGGTTTAAAATTTATCAAATAGTAATCAAAAAAATACTCTTTTGATAATAATAAAATGATTTGATTGATAATTCCGTTTAGTTCGTTAGTGTTTTTCATATTTGCTACTTTTTGACATAAAATTTATATTTATTTTATCGAAAATAGAAACTTGAGTAAAATTTGTCAGTTTTTTCAAAGTTAAAACTTGCTATAGTAGTCCACTGAAAAGAAAATGTCCAACCGATGAAGTTTCGTCACCACTACAACCAACAAGGTTCTACCAAAACCTTATGTAGTCTATTCATCAGCTGGCTCTAGTTAAGAAGGTAGCTAGTCTACACCTGTTATTGCACAAAAAGCATACAGCAACTTACTTATTGCTTGTAGTAAGTTGCTATTTGAAATATTACACCAACTAAAGTGGCAAGAGAAGCAGCAATAATTACTATTTCCATTAATATCCTTTAATATAGGCTCCTCAAGCTATTTGCTTTACACCCAATCCCTGTCTATATTAAAACTTTTATACAAAATGTAACATTTAAAGAACTAGATAAATAAGCTACTGTAAATACTTTTTATCTGGCAGGCATTATATAATGAAAATAGTGAGATAAAACTTAAATAAAAAAATGCTACTGTTTTGTCACATATAAATACTTCTTTAAAATATAAAAACCAGATTTTTATGTCAAAAGAAATAGTTATTATTCTTAAAGATTAAATTTATTTTAGCTACTCAGTAGCTAAAATATACCTTTTGGTAGCTTTTTTTGATAGATTGAAGTCTTTAAAAGTGGCTATTTTAGGGCTTTTAAGGTTTAATTTATCTCTTCTCCTTCTCCCGGCCATCACACTTTCTTATGCCCTTATATATAAATCCCTAAAAAACAAAACTTTTGAAGTAATTGTCGTTATTCGATATAATGTAACCAAAATATTATATTAGGTTTGGTACAAATATGGCAAAAGCAAAGCAAGAAGAATCAATCGAAAAACAACTGTGGAAAGCTGCCGATAAACTACGAAAAAATATAGATGCCGCAGAGTATAAGCATGTGGTGATGGGGCTTGTGTTTTTAAAATATATCTCTGACAGTTTTGAAGAACTTTATAACAAACTTAAAAACGAAGAGGATATGGGCGCTGACCCTGAAGATAGAGATGAATATAAGGCGGAAAATGTCTTTTTCGTTCCACAACAAGCGAGATGGTCAAATCTTGTTTCAAATGCCAAATTACCAAACATAGGCAAAATTGTTGATGAAGCTATGGATTCCATCGAAAAAGAGAACAACTCACTTAAAGGGGTGCTCCCAAAAGTATTTGCCAAAGATAACTTAGACAGCAAATCACTCGGCGGACTTATAGACCTCATAGGAAATATTGCCTTTGGAGATGCAAAGGCAAGAAATGCAGATGTGTTAGGTCATGTATTTGAGTATTTTTTGGGTGAGTTTGCACTTGCTGAGGGAAAACAGGGAGGGCAGTTTTATACTCCAAGATGTGTTGTTGAACTTCTTGTAAAGATGTTAGAGCCTTACAAAGGTAGAGTATTTGATCCTTGTTGCGGAAGTGGCGGTATGTTTGTACAATCCGAAAAGTTTGTAAAAGAACATCAAGGTCGGATTAATGATATATCTATCTATGGTCAAGAGTCAAACCAAACTACATGGCGACTAGCAAAGATGAATCTTGCCATTCGAGGCATTGATAGCTCTCAAGTCAAATGGAACAATGAGGGGTCATTTTTAAATGATGCCCATAAAGACTTAAAGGCAGACTTCATCATCGCAAATCCACCTTTCAATGTAAGCGATTGGAGCGGTGAACTTTTGCGAAATGACGGACGATGGAAATACGGCACACCACCTGCTGGAAATGCTAACTATGCTTGGATACAACACTTTCTCTACCACTTAGCCCCAACTGGAACAGCAGGATTTGTGCTAGCAAAAGGAAGTCTCACTTCTAACACTTCAAATGAAGGCAAGATACGAAAAGCCCTCATCGAAGCCAACTTAATTGATTGTATAGTCAATCTGCCTGCAAAACTCTTTTTAAATACCCAAATCCCCGCTTCTTTATGGTTTATGAAGCGAGGTAGAACCTCCAAAGACATACTTTTTATAGATGCTAGAAATCTAGGACACCTCATCAATAGGCGAACCAAAGAGCTTAGCCATGAAGATACTGATGATATATCTAAAGTTTATCATGATTGGAAGAACAACAAAGACTATAAAGATATAAAAGGTTTTTGCAAAAGTGCAAGTTTACAAGAAGTTGGAGAGTTAAACTTCGTACTCACTCCTGGGCGATATGTGGGCTTAGAAGAGGTCGAAGATGAGTTTGATTTTAAAGAGAGGTTTAGTGAGCTTCAAAAAGAGTTGCAAGAGCAGATGAAAAAAGAGCAAGAACTTAACAAAAAGATAAATGAGAACTTGGCAAAGGTTGTTTATGAGTGATATTGTTATTTATGAAGATGGGAATTTACACTTAGAGTTATCTATCGAAGATAAAACAATCTGGATAGATGCAAATAAAATAGCATCTATCTTTGATGTTAATAGACCAGCTATTGTTAAACATATAGGAAATATATATAAAAGTGGTGAGTTAGAAAAAAGTACAACCTGTTCCATTTTGGAACAGGTTGCAAAAGATGGAAAAAAACGAAAGAAAAACTTTTATAATTTAGATATGATAATCTCTGTTGGCTATAGAGTAAATAGTCAAAAAGCTACAAAATTTAGAAGATGGGCTACATCTGTTTTGCAAAAATATTTGATAGATGGCTATGCTTTAAATCAAAAGAATTTACGACAACAAAAACTAGAAGAGTTAGACAAAACCATTCAACTCATAAAGCAAGGTTTACAAAACAATCGATTAAGCATAAGTGAGGCAAAAGGTTTTGTAGAGATTATTAGCAACTATGCCAAAAGCTGGGCATTGCTACAAGGATATGATGAGCAGAGTCTTCAAGATGTTATAGAAAGCACAGATGAGAAGTTTGTCTTGGATTATGATGAGGCAAAAGAGGCGATAGCAGAGCTTAAAAAAACACTTATAAAAAAAGGCGAAGCAACAGAGCTTTTTGGGCATGAAAAAGCAGGAGAATTCAAAGGAAATCTGATAGGTATCTACCAAACTTTTGGAGGAGTTGACCTATTGCCCTCTATTGAGAGTAAAGCTGCAAATCTTCTCTACTACATCATAAAAGGACACCCATTTAATGATGGCAACAAACGAATAGGAGCTTATCTCTTTGTGCTTTTTTTACATAAAAACAGCATACTTCACAAAGCAAACGGTGAGCCCAAGATAAATGATAACGCTTTAGCTTCCATAGCTCTTTTGGTAGCACAGTCAGACCCTTCACAAAAAGACATCATGATAAAGCTTATTGTGAATATGCTTTATGAGGGGGATGTTTGATGGGTGAGTGGAGAGATACAACATTAAGTGAAATTGCTAACCTAAATATGGGTCAATCTCCAAAATCAGAGTTTTATAGCCAAGATAATATAGGTATTCCTTTTTTACAAGGAAATAGGACTTTTGGTCTAAAATATCCATATTTTGACACTTACTGTTCAGAACCAAAAAAAATTGCTAATTCAGGAGATATTTTATTTAGTGTTAGGGCACCAGTTGGTGCTATAAATATTGCAAATACTGAAATTTGTATTGGTCGTGGTTTATCAGCACTAAGTGCAAAAAATGGGAATAATGATTTTTTATATTTTTTACTTCATTATCTAAAAAATGAGATTATTAACAATGAATCAGGAAGTGTATTTGGTTCAATTAATAAAACAGATTTAGGGAATATAAAAGTCTTATACCCGCCACTAGAAGAACAAAAAGCAATAGCTGGGGTTCTAAGCTCCCTTGATGATAAAATCGATCTTCTCCACCGCCAAAACAAAACCCTTGAAGCGTTAGCACAAACATTTTTTAGACAATGGTTTATTGAAGAGGCTGGGGAGGGGTGGGAAGAGAAACCTTTAAGTGAAGTCACTAAAATTGCAATAGGAAGGACACCTCCAAGAAAAGAATTTCATTGGTTTTCAAAAAGTTCAGAAGATATTAAATGGGTATCTATTAAAGATATGGGAGAAGACGGAGCATTTACTTTTAGTACATCAGAATATTTAACAAAAGAAGCAGTTAAGACATTTAATATTCCTGTTATTCCAGTTAATACAGTTTTACTTAGCTTTAAAATGACACTTGGAAGAGTAAAAATTACAACAGAAGAAATGCTTTCAAATGAAGCAATAGCACATTTTAAATTTCATCATAAGACTCCATTTAATAAAGAATATTTATACCTATTCTTGAAAACATACCCATACGAAATATTAGGTAGCACTTCATCGATTGTAACATCAATAAATTCTACAATGATAAAAGATATGTTAATACCTATTCCTGATAAAAACATTATAGAGGACTTTACAAAAACTATTGAGCCACAATTTAATAAGATTTATTCAAATCAAAAACAAATCAAAACCCTTGAAAATCTAAGAGATACACTTTTACCTAAGCTTATGAGTGGTGAAGTTAGGATAAAGGAATAATACATGGAACTTAGTCTTACAGATTTTGATTTTTTAAATTCATTTGATAAATTAGATGAAGTGATAATTGATGAACACGGAAAGAATAAGCTAAATTTATTTATGCTCAAAATTAACTCAAATATGTTTGACTATGCCTATTTACAAGATAATTTAATTGACCCCCTAATTGAGTTTTCTTTATCAAGAAATATTAGAGATGAGTACAAACACAAACCTGCTCACCTATCAAAGAAAGCTAGAGAAAAATTTATAAATTATATTAATAACAAAGGCGAATTAGGAGAGCTTCTTTTATATTGTTTTTTAGAGTCACATTTAAATGCACCAAAAATATTATCTAAACTAGAACTAAAAACTTCTACAAGTCATTATGTCAATGGCTCAGATGGTGTACACTTTTTGAAGTTAGCTAATGGTAACTTCAAATTAATATTTGGTGAATCTAAAACTATAAAAGGTTTGACATCAGCTTTGACAGATGCCTTTAAATCTATCGATGAATTTAAGCGAGCAAAAAACACAAAAGATAATGATAAAAGTGGATTGCTTCATGAAAAAAGTTTAATCAGTGACCATCTTAGTAAAGAAACATTTTCAGATGAAGAAAAAAATTTTATAAAAAGTATTATCTATCCTACAAGAGATAATGACTTTGAAGTAGATGATGCTTTTGGAATATTTGTGGGTTATGAAATAGTGATAAGTGAAGAAGATAAGAAATTACCAAATGATGATTTTAGAAAAAAGATACAAGAACAAGTCAAGAATGAAGTTGAAGGTAAGCTTACTCATATTACAAAAAAGATCAATGAGTATAAGCTTTATGGACATAACTTTTATATTTACATATTACCATTTACTGAACTTAGCAAAAATAGAACAGCCATACAAAAAGAGATTACAAAATGAATTTTATTAAGGAATTAGCAAATAATGCACTTAATGATGAATATTTAATTGAGCTTTTTTTTAATGCTGAAAAACAACAAGCCCAAGACTTATTTCAAGTTCAACAGCAAGAATTTACAAACAAGGAATTTATAGATTTACTTAGATTTGCTGATATTTTATCTCATTCAAATAACTATAAAGCTCAAAATAAAGCATATAAAATCATCAGTTTACTCATAGACAAATATGCAGATGATGAAATTTTTCAGACTTTTGCAAATTCGATTATGATTAAGCTTGGTAATTTTCCAGCTTTGAGTCTATTTGATAAGACTTTTAATAGTGACATAAAACAATCTTATGAAATATTATTGGAAAAATCACTTAAAGAGACCTATCAACAAATTCCAAAGAGTAAATTTATTTTTACAGATACTCAATATAAAATTTTTGAATCACTCAAGAATCATAATCATTTCAGTTTTTCTGGACCTACTTCTTTGGGAAAATCTTTCATTATTAGTGCTTTTATACGATACCTAATTACAGAACATAGAGGCACAGATAATCTTGTTATTCTTGTGCCATCTAGGGCTTTAATAAATCAAACAGTTACAAAATTAAAACAAGACTTTAGAGATGAATCAAATTATACAGTTTTAGCTCATCCAACTGTACCAACAATATTTAGAAATGCTGAAAGTAGATATATTTTTGTGTTCACTCCTGAAAGGCTAATAGCCTATTTGTCTAATATTAATAACCCAAAACTTGATTATCTATTTGTTGATGAAGCCCAAAAAATAATTTCTCAAAAAGACACGAGAAGTCCTTTGTATTATCATGCTATTTTACAAGCAGAAAGAAAAAGTGTTAAATTATATTTTGCTTCTCCAAATATTCAAAACCCTGAAATATTTTTACAATTATTTGAAAAAAGTATGGATGAAAAAATTGCAATTAAAACAGCACCTGTAGCACAAAATAGGTATTTTCTAGATTTGATAGATAATAAGTGTATGATGTTCTCTGACAATAATACGGATTATAATATTCCGATTAATTTTAAGAATAAAGAGTTTTTCTTTTGGTTAAACAAACTTGGTAAAGAGGATAAAAATATTATTTATTGTAATTCTAAATTAGATACAGTTAAATATGCATTAGATTTTTCAAAGACAAGACCTATTAAAAAAGATAAATCTTTAATGGAAGTTATTAAATTAGTTAAGGAATATTTGCATGAGAAATATTATTTGATTGACTGCTTAGAAAAAGGTGTTGCTTTTCATTTTGGAAATCTGCCACAATTAATTAGAGAAAGAATAGAACAATTATTTGAAAATAAAGTAATTGATTATCTGTTTTCAACATCAACACTTTTAGAAGGTGTAAATTTGCCTGCTAAAAATATTTTTATTTTAGTTAATAAAATTGGTAACTCAAAATTTACTGATATTGACTTTTGGAATCTTGCAGGAAGAGCGGGAAGGATGACAAAAGAGATGTCTGGGAATATTGTCTGTATGAGGGTTAAAGAGAGCCAATGGAGTAACCCCAAAGTTGATCTAGAAATAATTAAAAATAAAGAAATAAAAAAGATTGAGCCTTTAATCGTGAAGGGTCAAGAGAATTTTTACAAAAATATAAAAGCCTCATTAACAAATGATAGATTTACGAATAAGAATGCATCTCAGAACAAGAAAGACATTTGGAATTATTATGCAAATCTAACCTTACTTCATGAAGTAAAACAGGATGATTCTATTTTGAGAACTAACTTTATATTAAACAATAAAGATGCAGTAAAAATATTGCATGAATTGAAAAAAGATATTAATATTCCAGAAAAAATTATATCAGCTTCATCAATGATAAAAGTTCAATATCAAAATAATATTTTTAATGACTCAAAGTTAAATAACAATATCTTACCTAATGAATTTGATTATGACATTATTTTAAAATATCTTACATTACTAAGCAATTATTATAATTGGGAAAAAGAAGAATCGGGCGGGAGAAATCCAATGTATCCTACTCCAGAAAAATTAAAATATTATGCTGTTTTAATGGATGATTGGATGAAATCAAAACCTTTAAAGATGATAATAGCTGGTTCTATAAAATATTATCAAAAGAAAGGTGAGATATGGGATACAGATCATCTTGAGATATTTAATTCTAAAAGGAAAAAGCATATTAATATGGTTGTAAATGAAGTTATTGCAAGCATAGATAATCTCTTAAGATTTAAACTGAAAAATTATTTTGAAAATTATAATAATATTCTTAAAGAAAAACTAGGGACAAAGAATTCTGGTGCTAACTGGGCTAATTATTTAGAATATGGAACAACTGATTTTAAAGTTATCGAATTGCAAAATGTTGGTATTCCTAGACACCTTGCTCAGTATATTTTAGAACATCATGAAAATTGTTTAGTATTTAACAATCATAATGATTTAATCGAAATCAATCATATTTTCATGAATGAAAATTTCAACAAATTTACACATGAGTATAAAGAATTTAAAGATATTTTTCCAAATTTAGACGAAGACAGTAAGGCTAATAAATGACTAAAATAACAGAAAACAAAACAGAACTCTTAAAAAGGAGTATTAAAAATGCCTAAACAATTACAAATAATAAATCCCGAAGAGATACATAACTTCGTAATTTTCAAAATAGACCATTCAAAAGTAAATATAGATGTGCTTTTTCATAATGAGACTTTATGGCTTACACAAAAGCAGATTGCTCAGCTTTTTGAAGTGAATATTCCTGCTATCTCTAAACATTTAAAAAATATATTTGATACAAAAGAACTTGAGGAAAATTCAGTTATTTCCAAAATGGAAACAACTGCGGCAGATGGTAAAAAATACAAAACTAACTTTTATAATCT
>JALUBH010000008.1 GCA_027050775.1 Campylobacteraceae bacterium
CGACAAAGGATCACTTAAAGTTTTCACAAAAAATTTTAAAAATTATAGTGCTAAACTCAAAGTCTATGATGTAAAAACACCTATCGTATATCACAAAAAAAATATCAAAAACTTCGATATAGACATAACAACAGATGGTAATAAAATCTCTGCCTCCACTTTTCATAAAATGATCTCCTTAACATACAATAAAAATATAGTTTTGAATATGAAAAATCTAAATATTATATTGGATGATAACAGTACAAATATTTCACATGGTATAGATTTTTCTATAAACGGCAAAAATGTAAACTTTTTACTTAGAGACTTAAATTCAACCATGCTTAGCGATTCTTTTACACTAAGCAGATTTAAAAATGAGATAAGATTTGCCAGCCAATACCAAAATTCTCAACTAGGTTTTGAAAAAAATAGAAGTAGTTTTTCTCTCCATGCAAGAAATCTCAGTAGCCATTTTCTAAATACTGTATTAAATAAAAATATATTAAACGGTGGAACATTTAACTTAGAATCAAAAGGCATAAGTTCAAATATGTTTGATGGAAAATTTACAATAAAAAATAGTGTTTTAAAAGATTTTTCACTCTTTAACAACATAATGGCGGCCATCAACACTATACCATCTTTGGTTTTTCTAAAGGATCCAAACTTTGACGAGCAAGGATATTTGGTTAAAAATGGAATACTTAAATTTAAAAAAAATGGGAATAACCTCTCATTTAGCCAGATAAACCTACACGGAGTAAGTGCAGATATAAGTGGCTCAGGATACATTGATTTAGAAAAAAAAGATATAAATATGGATTTGCAAATCAAGACACTCAAAGACATAAGCAAGATAATAAAAAACATCCCTCTAATCGGTTATATAATCTTAGGGGATGACAAAAGTATCTCCACAAACATAGAGATAAGTGGTAGTGTGGACAACCCAAAAGTAAAAACGCAGATACTCCAAGATACCATTATGAGCCCATTAAATATCATAAAAAGAACGCTAGAATCACCACTTAAACTGTTCAACTGACTTCAAGAGAAGTCTATCGAATTGTTTTTTATATTTTATTGGTTAAACGATTCTCTTATAGCCTTTTTTTATGCCATGTTTAGACAAGACGATTTGCCAAACTTGATTTCGTCTAGTTTTAAAAGTTGCCGCTGATGAAAGAAGATAGAATTTCCACATTCTATAAAATCTTTTATTATAGTGATTTTTAATATCCGGCCAATATTTTTCAAAGTTGCTATGCCATGCCATTAAAGTATGATAATATTGGATTCCAAAATTATGCCAATCCTCCATCACAAATAAGCCTTCAGCCGCTTTTGATATCTGTTTTGCAGACGGTAGCATAGAGTTTGGAAATATATATTTATTTATCCAAGGATCAGTTGCTACCGAACTGACATTGGATCCTATGGTATGCAATAAAAATAGTCCTTCTTCTTTGAGATTTTTATATACAATTTCCATATATGTTCTATAATTTTTATATCCTACATGCTCAAACATTCCGATAGATACAATATGATCAAATTTCTCTTCTACATCTCTATAATCTTGCAGCCTAAACTCTATCGGTAGATTTCCTTTTGTTTGGTTACCAAGTTTTACCTGTTCTTTCGATACTGAAATTCCTACGCAACGAGCACCGTATTTTTCTGCTGCATAGCGTATAAAACTTCCCCATCCGCATCCTATATCTAAAATCTTATCACCTTTTTTAATTCGAAGTTTTCTACATATCATTTCAAGTTTATTTTCTTGTGCTTCATCAAGGTTTTTTGCCGCGGGTATATCTTGAAAAGCATCCCAATAGCCACAAGTATAAACCATTCTCTTATCAAGCATTTTAGAGTACAAATCATTACCTATATCATAATGGACTTCTCCAACTTTAAATGATTTTTTTCCTTTTTGTAAATTAAATAAAAATGACTTGAGATTGAAAAACATTAAAACAGGGGATTCTATTTTTTCATCTATGTGTAATAAAAAAATCTTTTCAAAAAATTTATCTAGTCTTTCTACATCCCACCAGCCATCCATATATGCTTCACCAAACGCTATAGTACCGCCAAGGAGGGTATGCTCATAAACCTTATCATTATAGACTTGTATATCCCAAGGATTTTTACCATTTAACTCAATACCTGCTTCTTGCAATAATGAAATAGCTTTTTCTTTAAAAGACAACATAAGTTTATACCTCCCCTTTTGATTGTATATTACCAATTATACACAAAATTAATTTTATTCAAAATTATTTATTGGATATTTTTAAATCACACAAAGAAATTTCAAAAAAGTTAATGGCTACTGTTAAAAACAAAATACTAGAATTATTCACTCAAATCTACTCCATCTCCAATCTCATCAAGTACATACCCTCGCCATCTATCGTCTCTATGTCAAAGCTTTTGCACTCTGGGCAGGTAAACTCATTTTCTTTTAGTGTAAACTCCTTGTCACAGTTGCGACACCGAATCACTACATCTTGTATGTGCATTATAAATTTAGCCTCTTCGCAGATGGTTTTTTCTTTAAAGGTGTCAAATGCACTTTGCAATAAGTATGGTTCAACGCCGCTTAATCTTCCTATCTTCACCTCTACTTTTGTGATTTTTTCCGAGCCCTCTTTTTTGGCATTTTCTTCACACAATTCCAACAAAGAAGTCACTATAGAGTACTCATGCATCAGCAAATCCTCGGCAAAAGCTCACCTTTTGGAGGCTCAAGATATCTACTGCTTCCCCAAGGCGTATTTAGAACTACTCTTTTATTGTATTTGTTTGTAATTTTGCCTATATATGATGATTTTTTTGTTTTTTCAAAGCCCTTTAATATCTCTAAGGCTTTTTTGACATCTTTTTCGCCGACACAAACCACCATAGTTCCTTCATTTGCAAATTCATAAGGCTCAAAACCAAGCATTTCGCATATCCCGTTTACTTCTGGTGCTACAGGAATCTTATCTTCATCTACCTCAATACAGACATTTGAAGTCTCTGCCCACTCATTTAATACAGCACTCAATCCACCCCTTGTGGCATCCCTGAAAGATTTTATATCTATATCCTCTTTGATTAGTGCTTCTACCATCGGCCAAAGTGTTGCACAATCGCTTTTAAGCTCTGTATCTAGCTCTATATCTTCTCTCTTTGCCAATATACAAGCTCCATGATTTCCCACTTCATTTGTAACTATCACGGCATCTCCATCACTTAGATTGTGAGCAGATATACCACCTTTAATCACCTCTCCTATGCCTGTAGTGTTGATAAAAAGCCCATCAACACTACCTTTTGGTACAACTTTTGTATCACCCGCTACTATCATAGCTCCGCTTACTTTTAACTCTTCGCTCATACTTTGCACTATCTTTTCTAAATCACCATATAAAAAGCCCTCTTCTATCATAAATGAACATGTTAAATATAGAGGTTTCGCCCCCATCATAGCTACATCATTGACGGTTCCGGCGATGGCTAATTTTCCTATATTTCCACCATTAAAAAAGAGTGGACTCACAGTAAACGAATCACTCGTAAAAGCAATCTTTTTTGAATTCAAATTTAAAATCGCCGCATCTTCCATCTTGAGTAAAATCTCATTTTCAAAATACTTAAAAAAAAGCTCCTTGATGAGACTAGTAGTCTCTTCTCCACCGCCACCTTGTGATAGCATAATCTTTTTATTGCTCATAATTTTCCTTTAAATGTGTAAGCACCTAACCAAAAGTAATACCAATTAATAGCATAAAGAGAACGGTGCGAGTACAAGGCAGATTTGTGCAGGCTTAGCTAAGCCTAAGTCAAACAAATCTAACGAAGTAATCGTGCCGTTATCTTTATGTCCAAAGAAAAACTAGGAAAGCTCACATCTATATCGTTAAAAACTCTTGAGGTACAATAAGTACATCTGCAAGTTTTTGCCTCATATATGCAACCTTTCCTAGTTTCTATTAATTGGTATTACTTCTGGTTAGGTGCTTATGATAATGAGAGTGCGAAAAATCCTTGTGTTTATGCCTGTGCTTATGTATCAAATTTGCCTCCAAAAGCATATCAAAATCCTTCAGTAACTCCTCTATATCACCATCATATATCTTTTTGTGTTTGTCGTTTATAACTATCGCTCTTTGGCTCACCTCATAAGCTAGCGAAAGATCATGCGTAGCTATAACTACACTTTTATCCAACTCTAGCATCATATCTATAAACCAGCCTGTTGTACCAGGATCCATAGAAGCTGTCGGCTCATCCAAAAAGAGAATATCCGGCTCATATATCAGTATGGAGGCCAATATAACTTTTTGCTTCTCTCCGCCACTTAGATTTAGAGGATTTTTGCCCAAAAGTTCTGTTATACCAAACTCTTTGGCTATTGTTTCAACCCTCTTTTTTACATCTTCAAAAGCAAACTCTTTTAAGCTAAAAGCAATCTCATCATATACTGTAGGATTGAAAATCATACTTTGAGGATTTTGAAATAAGATAGCTACTTTTTTTCTAAATTCTCTATCCACACTCTTTTTGGTAATGTTTTTTTCATCTATCAAATATTTTCCTTTTTTAGGAAAATACAGACCAGCCAAAAGTCTTAGTATGGTTGATTTACCGCTACCGTTGTTTCCAAGCAGAACAACTTTTTCACCCTCTTGGATTTTGAAATTTATCTCTTTTAAAACTTCTTTATCCTCATAAGAGAAGCTTACATCTCTAAATTCAATCAAAAAATCCCCTTGCCCTCATCGCCATTGTTCTCTCTTTTGAGTCATCTAGTGCTTTTTTCATAAAAAACTCAAACATCAACGCTATAAAACCTCTTTGCCTCTGTCTGAATTTTCTTATAACTCTTGCCTTATATGCAAGTCTAAAATCCTCAAAACTCTTCTTGTAAGATATGATTTGGGAAAGCGAAATCATCAAAAGATAACTCAAGTCCTTGGAAAAAGAGAAAAACTGCACTATATTTACTTTTGAAAAGAAAAAGAATACAAAATATGTAAGCACATAGACTTTGAGATTGATATACACTAAAAACTCTATAGGCGATACACCTTTGATAAGCGAAGCAACTATAAAGCCTAGACTCACACTAAAATTGAAAAAAAAGATCGACTTTATGACTCTTATGTTTAATTTTACAAATTGCCTGTACGAGAGAAGCCACAGTATCGGCAACACATATAGTAGAAATATACTGTGCTTTATCCACAAAAGTAAAAAAAGTGTAAAAACAAATAAAATCCTAAGCAGATTGTTCACTCTTTCCCCTTGCTTTAAATATCTTCATCAAAACAAAAAATAGGACAAAAAGTATAGCTATACCGACAAATGCCGACAAATAGTAGCCTGTTATACTATTTGTTCCGCCCAGAGTGTAATCGCTAAGCGGCGCATTTAGAGATTTTGCATTTTGTATCCCTTTTGGGATAAAGCCCAAAATTTTTTTATAATATGCACCATCCCACTCACCCCAAGCAGGTGAACCACTTAATAGCCCTAAAGGAATCAAAACTGCAAGTCCAAAAAGCACTATATATAATCTTTTTTTCATGCTACTACCACCTTTTGTCTTTTTTTGATAAACGAATACACAAGAGCAGTAAAAATCCCCTCAACCACGCCAAAAAAGAGCATGTGTGAGCCAACCAGTGCTACAAAAGTAACTTTTAAACCAAATGGAAAATATAGAGGTTTTCCATCAAGCGTCCAAAAAATCGGTTGAATTCCTAGGAAAATAGAGGTCAAAACAGATGAACTGACAAGTGCAATCCAGCCTGCAAAAAATGGTGCAGCTCTATACTTTTTGCACATCATAAAGCTATAATACCCCACAAAAGAGCCCACAAAAGCCATGGAAAGCGCATTTGCCGCTAGTGTAGATATTCCCCCATCTCCAAAGACAACAGCTTGAATCAAAAGAACAAGTGAAACCGAGATAAAACCAATCCAAGGATTAAATAGTATAGAGATGAGTGCTGCACCCACCGCATGACCGCTCGTTCCTCCTGGAATCGGGATATTAAACATCATAATCACAAAACTCATAGCACTCAACGCTCCTATGAGAGGAAGCGTCTCTTCATCCAAAGATGCCTTTAATTTTTTAAAGCCGTACACCCATAGTGGAGCTACCACTGCGTAGGTAGCAACTACGGTAGCGGGTGAAAGATAACCGTCTGGTATATGCATAATCTACTCCTTTATAAACTGACCATACTTGTAGTATGCCGCACAAGCACCCTCGCTAGAAACCATGCAAGAGCCCATAGGACTGCTTGGTGTACAGGCTTTGCCAAAAACCTTACAATCAAACGGTTTTGCATTTCCTTTGAGTATATCTCCACAGATGCAAAGCTTATGATCATCTATCTGCGCCTTTGGCAATATATCATCAAAAACCACCTCTGCATCATAGTTGGCATACTCGTTTCTTAGCTTAAGAGCACTGTTTTTTATGTCCCCCAAACCTCTCCATCTAAAGTGGCTTCGTTTGCACATGTACTTGTCTATCAGTTTTTGGGCGTTTATATTGCCCTCTTTTGAGACTGCCCTTTTATACTGATTTTGAGCTTCGCAAACTTTGTTATTAAACTGCCTGACTAGCATCAAAATTCCCTCCATAACATCAACAGGCTCAAAGCCTGCTACGACTATAGGAGTGTTGTATCTTTTAGCTATGGGCTCAAATATGCCATAGCCTGTTATGACACTTACATGTGAAGGTCCTAAAAATGCATTGATGCGAGAGTCGCCACCTGACATAATCGCATCTATCGGCTCAGGAACCGTAACATGATTTATATGAAAATATAGATTTTTTATACCTAGTCTTATAGTCTCTTTTAGTAAAGATGCGCTCATGGGTGTCGTTGTCTCAAAACCTATGGCAAAAAATATAACTTTTTTATCTGGATTTCCCATGGCGATTTTTAATACATCAAGCGGTGAATACAGAGATCTTATATCCTTGCCTTCAGCTCTTAGTTTTTGGAGGCTTGTTTTGCTTCCCGGTACTCGTATCATATCCCCTAGTGTCGTCAAAATCGTATCATCCATGCTTGCTAGTGCTATAGCGTGGTCTATCCGCTCTTTTGGCATTATACACACGGGACATCCCGGACCATGTATAAACTCAATCAAATCAGGTAGTATTTGAGGTAAGCCAAACTTCATGATAGTATGAGTGTGTCCTCCGCAAACCTCCATGACATTGATCTTGGTTTTACACTCTTTTTTTATAGCACTTGCAAGTGCTTTTATATGCTCTGGGTTTCTAAAACTGCTTATCAAATCAAGTTGCATAGTTTGCATCTCCCTCGCTTGGGTCTATCTCCTCGCTCTTCATCTTTTGGACTATCTCGTCATAGACTTTTATGCTCTCTATCGCCTCCTCTTGGCTGATTTTATTCATAGCAAATCCTACATGTATGAGCACATAATCCCCAATATCAACTTTTTCACCTATGAGATCAAGCGTTACTTCTCTTTTAACACCCATCGTATCTACTGTTGCCATATTGTTTTCATCTATATGAACTACTTTTGAGGGAATCGAAAGACACATTATCTCATCTCCTTTTTAAATTTTATCCAGTTTGCTACTTTTTTTATACTCTCTTTGTCGTTTATATTTACATCTAAAATATCCACATTTGGCCTCAATGCTCTTGCACTCATTTTTTCTTGCTCAAGATCATATTTGAAGTATGGCAAAAGATCTGTTTTGGTAAAGAGTATTAAGTCGGCCTTTCTAAACATCACGGGGTATTTTGCTATCTTATCTTCACCCTCGGGAATACTAACTAGGACTATATTTAGGTGAGTTCCGACATCGTAACTTGCAGGGCAGACGAGATTGCCTACATTTTCAACAAAACAGACATCTATGGTGTCTAAATCTATATGGTGAAGTGCTTTATGCACCATAAAGGCATCTAAATGACAAGCTGAGCCTGTTTGGATTTGATGTGCTTCTATGCCTTTGTTTTTGAGTCTATCAGCATCTTTGTTCGTCTCCAAATCCCCCTCAATAACTCCAAATTTAAAATCGGCTTCATCTGCTAAATACTCCAAAAGTGTTGTTTTTCCACTTCCGGGACTACTCATGAGATTTATGCCTAGCACTTTATTTGACTCTAAATGTGCCCTATTGTGCTCTGCCTCATGATCATTTTTATCTAAAATTTTGGTGATTACATCTATAGTTTTTTTGTCATTTAGCTGTGGATTGTCATGAAGATGATTATGACTATGGTGATGGTGTTTATGCTCGCTCTCTTGTTCTGTTATGCTACATCCGCAATCTGCACACATGGTTTTTCCTTTAATGAATGAATTATTATTCATAATTCTACAATTTTTTCATAAAAAAGATATTAATTAAACTGTTTCTTATATATTTTTGGTACCATTTTATCATGAAATGTCCATATTGTAACAGTAAGATTTTATATAAGCTAAAGACAGGACAATTAAAGTGCTCTACATGTAAGAAAAAATTTAGCCCGAAAAAGCTCAAAACAGATTACAACATTATAGAGTGTTTTTGCCAAAATCTTGTCGCAAATCAAGCAGCAAAAAAACTAGGTCTTAATTATGTAACTATTAAAAAAAGATATGAAGATTTTAGAAAAATCATAGCTATGTATCTTGAAGACAATTACAGAGGTCAAGAGATTAAGGAATATGATGAATATATCTATCTTGAGAAAAGCAAGAAGAAGATAGGCAAAAATATCTTTGATGCACAAAATTTTCTTACATTTTGTTTTGATGATAAAGTTTTCAATCTACCTATGACTGATCTGAACCGATATAAAAAGGAGTTTTTAAATGACAATTTAGACAAAGAGTATTTTAGGGAGTTTTCAAGAAGTATGATGCTAAATAAAATAGCAAAAATTCAAAAATTAGACAATACAATCACAAAATTTTGGCTCTATTTTGAAGAAGAGATACTAAAATTCAAAGGCATTAAAAGAGAAAACTTTTTCTACTATCTAAAGGAGATAGAGTTTAAGTTTAATTACACACAAAAAAAACAAAAAGAGCTACTAGCCCAGCTCTACATGTAGAGCTTCACTACTTGGAATCCAAGTCTTCTCTTAATTTTTTTAAATCTTTTCTAAAACTTTCACTATCTCCATAATCGAAAAAGTTTTGATATTTTGAGTGCAAAAAGCTTATTTTTCTTGCATGTTTAATCGGACACCAAAACTGTTCTGTGCGTGATGCAACCTCCACGACATAACCCAAAAGCCCATTAAAATAGCCACAATAAGTACAGTTTATCTTCTCTACTATATTTAGATACTTCAATTTAGCCCTATCTATAGAGATATAATCGCCTCTTTTAACTTTTTGTATCTTATAAACAGGAAAACAAATAGTTTGATAAAGCGTCACAAATAAATCTAAAAATATAGCCGGAAAGATAACAGACCAAATAATTGGTGCGGTAATAACATATAAAATAGGTGCATTTGCCAAGTAGCGAAATATATTTTCAACATCTTTTTCATGTTTTCTTATCACTTCATCTTTAAATACTGAAAATTTTCCTATATCACAATAGTACTCTTCTCTTCTTTTTTGAAGTTCATTTTCAAGTTGAACTTCTAGTATCTTTATCTGCTCAATAATTTCCGAAATTTTATGTGTTTGCACAAGTTGCCTTTTTAACTAAAAGTATATCTAAATAAGCAAGCACCCTCAACAAAAATCATTGTAACTTTGAAAGTATTGCAATATTTTTATTCCTTATTTGGTTTAATTTCTTTATTTTGATGTGCATATATCAAGATGGCTACAAAAACACCACCTTGAATTATACCAAGTATAGCCTCAGATGTCACCGCAACCATCCCGCTCAAAGTTTGCGGTATCCAATCCCCAGAGCCAAGCGTTGTAAAAGTAACAGTTGAAATATACATAGAAGTTATAAAACCATGTTTATGAATAGCATGTAGGTTTTCAGGTGTAAGCTGAGCACTTAAATGAAAGAGCGAGAAAACATCAAAAATATAAAAAACTGTAGCATAATAGACAATAGTCACAAGCGTAACTTCTAAATACAACAAGACAACCTGGATAAGTGCCATATTTACTTTATGTTTTGAGTGAGAAAAAATAAAAATTGCACTATCAAGCAAAAGAAATCTTCCTAATACAATATAAATAATATTAGCAACTAAAATTTCATCTCTATAATGCATAAAAAAGATATTTTCATTCACATTAAGAATCCACTCCAAAATAAGTGGCAATAAAATCATAGGAATAAGCAAAAACGCTAAATTTATATTCTTAATATATCGATTTTCTCTCTCTAAAAAATTCATAACATAAATTACCTCAAATACCCATATATTTGCCCTAGTGCGATACCGCTGTCATTGATAGGGATTTTTTGTGGGAAGTATATCTTCTTTTGCTTCTCTTTTTCAAGGATTTTTTCCAAAATTGTTCTATTTTGAAATACCCCGCCTCCAAGGGCTATGTCTAAATCATAACTATTTGAAATCTTAAAAAATATATCCACCAATGCATTTATAAATTTTGTAGCTATGAGTTTCGGATCCATATCTTTTAGCATTTGAGGGAAGATATGTTTATATCTTATGATTTCTCCATCGAGATAAAATTCATAACTTTCATTGATATTTTCATCATATAGACTCTCTATCAAAAGACCACTTTCGCCATCATAACTTACTTTGGAACAAATTCCGCTAAAAACAGCTATCGCATCAAAAATTCTCCCCACAGAGGTGCACTCTATGGCATTTATCTTTTTTTTGTGCATCTGCTTTAGCACTGAGAGCTCACTTTTACTAAAAAGCTTTGTTAGATTTGTAAATTTACTTAACTCTTCATCTTTTGCTATGTCAAAAACCATAGAGAGCGCTACTCTTTTGATATCTTTTACACTTGCATCTCCTCCTAAAAGCAAAAAAGGCTCAAAATGCACCACTCTCTCATAAGAGTTTTTATCACATAGTAAAAATTCACCGCCCCAGATGGTTCCATCATCTCCATATCCCGTGCCATCCCATGCAACACCCAAAAGTTTTTTATCTAATCCGTGCTCAAACATGCAAGAGAGTATATGAGCATAATGATGTTGCACTTGAAAAACATCTAAATTTTGCTTTTTTGCCCACTGCGTCGTAAAATAGTTTGGATGCAAATCACAAACTATCACTTTTGGCTCAAAATTATAAAATCTTTTAAATGTATCTAATGTTTTTAGAAAAAATTCACAACTCTTTACGCTGTCTAAATCACCGATATAAGGACTTAGTATGATTTGATTATTGATATAAAGAGCGATTGAATTCTTTTGGTGGGCACCAACTGCTAGAATATCTCTTTTTTCATTGCTTTTATGCCTGTAGCTCATCGGTGTGAAACCTCTTGAAGCTCTCATCATCACCTGTTTTTTACCGACTATTTGTAACACACTGTCATCACTGGCATTTACGATTTCCCTATTATAATCCAGATAATAATCAATCACATCAAAAAGCGACTCTTTTAAATTCTTCTCATTTGTAACTATCGGCTCTCCCGACCTGTTTGCGCTTGTGGCAACTATCGGTTTCTTGAGTTTTTGTAGCAACAGTACATGCACAGGAGTATAAGGCAAAAATACACCCAATCTATCTATATATGGAGCCACTATTTTGCTGATTGAAGTATCATTTTTATCTTTTTTTACGATTACTATAGGTCTTTGTTGTGAAGTTATCATCTTCTCTTGTGCATCAGATATGATGCAACTCTTTTTTACTTCGTCAATATCTCTGAACATAACCGCAAAAGGTTTTGTAGGTCTTTTTTTTCTCTCTCTTAGGCTTTTGAGTGTTTTGTCATTTGTGGCATCACAAACAAGGTGAAATCCACCCATGCCTTTCATGGCTACGATATTTCCTTTATATATCAAATCTGAAAGCATATCTATAGCTTCGGAATTTTTTGTGAGCAGTTTACCGTCTATACTCTTTAAAAAAAGCTCGGGTCCACATTTGCAACAGCTGATTGGCTGAGCATGGTATCTTCTATTTAAAGGATTGGTGTATTCGCTATTGCATTTTTTACACATCTTAAAACTGCTCATAGAGGTATTTGCTCTATCATAAGGAACTGTCTTGATGATGGAGTATCTAGGACCACAATTTGTACAGTTTATAAAAAAATAGTCATATCTATAATCATCTTTATCCATAAGTTCCGCAAGACAATCATCACAAATAGACATATCAGGAGAAATCAGCGTATATTTGCTGGCTTTAGAATTGCTTTTTTTAATCTCAAACTTATCAAATCCACAAAACTCCAACTCCTCTTTATCTATATAATCTATCCTAGCAAGCGGGGGTAGCTCTACATGTAGAGCCTCATCAAAAAGCTCCAGACTCTCCAAGCTTCCCTCAACCTCTAATTCAACTCCCAAAGAGTTATTTAGCACAAAACCATTTAAAGAGTTGGCATAAGCAATCTTGTAGATAAATGGACGAAAACCCACTCCTTGGACGATGCCTTCTATCTTGTATTTGTATCTTTTTTTCATATTTGCCCTGAGTGTTTAAGTTGTCTTTTGTTAAAGTGTATATGGTTTTTTCTCTTTTCTATACTCTCTTGCTCATCAAATCTTAAAAATTTCGGCAGTTTTCTTGTCTTTATCACGAGCAAATCTTTACTCATCACCTCTCTTAGCTCCTCTTTGCTTGCATACTCCATCTCTAAGATATACTCATACAACAACTTTGCAAGTCTATCAAGTGAAATCTGCCAAGTCGATAAAGTTTTAGCATATACCCACTCACTAAAACTAAAAAATCCATCATACACCCTACCGTCTCCAAAAAGATATTTAACACTTTTTTTGAAATTTCCACTGTTATATACCAAATCCCAAAATCTTGCAAATCTTTTCATTTTTTGCATCATTTCATAAGATATAAGATTGTTTTGCAAGATGTCATAAGGAGGCTTATCACTATATTTCATACCAAAAATTTCGTCATGCCTGTCTATTGTTGTGCCTGAGAGTTTTTTTAATATACCGATTTGTATCTCGCACTTTGTCATGTTATATAATCTATCAAGATTTTTACCAAACCCCTCTAGACTTTCACCCGGCAATCCGACTATGAGATCTACATGTAGGTGTGCTTTTGTTTCATTGTCTAAGAAATTTAGATTTCGCTGAATCTTTTCTATGTTTAATTTTCTATATATATTTTGCGAGATTTTCGGATCTAGTGTCTGGATACCAACTTCAAGCTGCAAAGAAGCAGGTGGAAAAAGTTTGATTCTCTCTTTGAGCGAACTGGGAAAGTTATCCGGTACCACCTCAAAATGTATAAAATATGGCGGCTTTTTTGAGAGAAAAAAATCCATAAACATATTTGCTCTCTCTATGCCTTGATTAAAAGTTCTATCTATAAATTTGAAACTTCTTACACCTCTATCCCATAAAATTTGAAGCTCTTTTAAAAATCTTTGTATCTCTATATTTCTCACTTTTTTATCAAGCGATGAGAGGCAAAACTCGCACGAATACGGGCAACCTCTACTGGCCTCAACATATATATATCTATTTGCTACATCTTCATCACTATAGTATTTATAAGGAAGTTCTATCTTGCTTAAATCAACCATCTCAGCTTTTATGACTCTATTTTTGGGTGGATTTTTATCATATATGTTTGCACACAACTCATAAAAAGCCACATCTCCTTCTCCTTGTATAAAATAATCCGATCCACTAAAATCAACCCTGTGTGGAAAGTAGCTTGCCTCCGGACCTCCTGTGATGATGACGACTTCGGGGGCCACTTTTTTGAGTATCTTTATAAAGTCTCCAACTTCTATGGCATTCCAGATATAAGCTCCTATGCCCACTATCTTTGGGCTCTCCCTCAAGATTTGTTCAACCGCATCTTCTATACTTGTATTTATGACAAATTCGATTATTTTTGCTCTGCCTTGTAACTCTTTTAGGTTTGCATAGATATACCTTAGTCCGATAGAGGTATGAAGATATCTGGCATTAAATGTGCAAAGTACAATCTGGCTCAACTTTTTTTCGCCTTTGCTCTTATGGTATCACTCAAAAAAATAGCACCTGAGTGTTTTTGCAAAAAAGGCTCCAGACCAAGAGCTATATCTTCTGCTTTTTGAGGCTCAACGACGCTCATAAGCATAACCAAAGCATCCTCTTCATTAAACAGTAGATGCCCTTCATGAAAGCCGTGCTTTCCCATACCCTCAAGATTGTGAAAGATAGTGTATCCAGGTATCTCTATCTTGTCGAGTATCCTCTTTAGCATCTCAAGGTTTGAACCCTCTGTTATTATCTCCACTTTTGTCATCTTTTGCATAATCATATCATATCCTTAAACTCTATCTTTTTCCATCTTTGCAAATTTCCATCATAATAGAAAAATGCCTCCTCATCTCTGTCTATAAAAACCATCTTTATCCACTCATTATAGACCAACTCTGAAATCTTTTTTATCTTATCTATACTATGTCTGTATTTGCGAAAAGGTGCATCTATAAAAGTCAATAATCTTATAGGCTCGTGGTAAATCTCTCCTCTTTTATGCACACTTTGTGCAGCCAAACCCGTCCTTAAATCGCTCATATTTCCGCTTATCACACCAAATCTACCTACAACATTATGATAAACTTTGCTCTCGCTCCCAAATGAGTGATTATCTAAAGACGAAAAGAAGTGCTCCATATTTATCCATTCACCGATAACAAGTGGCGCAGAGAGGATAATCTCCAGATAGTAGCCTAGCTTATCTTTAGTGTAGTCATAAGAGTGTAAAAAGACTCTATTGTCAAACTTTATGCCCCTGCTTATGTTTCTAGGGCCTATGATAAATGAGTGATTTGTTGCCAATCCCCACTCTGGTCTTGTCTGCGACCAGTCGTGTGCATTTTTCTTTATAAATTTCAAAGCTCTCTTTTTATTTATTTTTTTGGCAAAAGGCAATTTTTTAGCTCTTTGTAGCGCTGAATTTTCACTTGCAATATCTAGCTTTTTTTGTATTTCAATCAACTCTACAACTCTTTTTGTCTCAACTCCTTGCGTGCAAAGTTGAACTTTATCTGTAACTGTATTGTGTAGGGCACTAACAAAAATCGTACCTTTTGGTATATTGATGTCTGGCTTCAACGCCTCTTGTATCTCTGGCTTGTTAAGTATATAGCTCAAAACTTTTGCATTTGTATCGCTACTTTTTCCTCCGCATGCTCCACAATCAAGTGCTGATTCATAGGGGTTGTTTTCAGACCTGCTCTCGTGCCCGCAAAATATAACAATCGGTGCAAAGTTTTCACTCAATCCTGTCAATTTTAGTGCGTTTTTGGCATAAAAGAGTTGTTCTTTAAATGTAAAACCGACTTTTGAAAGTAATTCTATATGTTTGGTTTTATAAAAATATGAGATTTTATACTCGTTTTGCAACATCTTTAAAAGTCGTACCTCTTCATAATGCATAAGATTCAAGCAAAGCGCCAAACTTGAAAATGGCTTAATTCTACCTTTTTGAAACTGCAAAATATCTTCATGTGAAGTAGCTATCTTTAAAAACTCCTCTAATTCCAAATCAAATTTGCTCACATCCAATGCAAAATTCTCTTTGATGGCAATTTTTGCGATCTCTTTTTGTAAAGATTCAATTTTACAGAACACTTCATCTTTGCTGTATTTATCAATCAAAAGTCCACCGCTATACTTTTGATTAAACAGTTTTTTTCTAAATGGCATATATGAGTTCGCAAAAAGTGTCTTACCAAAAAAATCAAAACCAAATAAAAGACCTATCGTCTCAACTGTTATATAGGCTGACATAGTATTGTATTTTAAATCATGATATATATGTTTGAGTGCTTTTTTTAGTTTTCTACTCTGTTTTTCTTTTTCATCTTCAAATCTATAGACTATATTTTTTGGCTTAACAACAGCTGGGCAGAGGTTTGATTCCTGTTTTTTAGACATATCTATAAGTTTCAAAGGTATGCCGAAAAATCCGCCTATACCATAGGTTTCAAAATCTCCGCTCTCTTCTATATTTCTTCTTATGCTTTCGCTTCTGACATCTATACAAAAAAAGAGCTGTGCTTTAGGATTTGATAATTTTTGATTTTGTATATTAGGAAGCATATCTCTCATCAAATCTTCTATATAGCCCTCTTCCATAGCCTTGAGCCAGATAAAACCTTCATACTCCTCAAATTCTGCCAAAACATCCAAAAGCCTGGCATAATCTTCAAAATTCTCATTAAAATCTTTCAAAACAGCATATAGTGCTTGTGCACTTTTTTGTTTATAATTTTCATTATAGGCTACCATATAATCTTCATATATCTCATCTAGGGTATTTTTATACAAAGCCTTTTCGTATCTTTGTATAAATTCAGGCAGCATCCTCTGACTGTGGTACTCAATCCTTAAAAAGCTCTCTTTCTTGGCAAGCTCTTGTTTTAGTGCTAGAAAATCAGGAAAAAAACCTATCTTTTTTTCAATTTTCAAAAGGTACATGTAGAGGTAGTAAAGTCTTATAGCTAAAAAATCCTCTAAAAATGCCGGATATTTTCTCTGGTATAGATAGTCTTGATTTGTACTTCTCCACCTTAAAAAACCAGTCCAACCATGCAGCTTTCCAAACTGCAATACAAAAAACTCTTCCCACTCATCTTTTGGGATGTTGAGTCTGTTTAAAACCCAGTATATAACATCTTCTGGTTTATCACTTTGGGTCAAAATCCTGCAAAGCTGAAGAGATTTGTCAAAAAATAGACTATCTTTTTTAATCAGTCTTCTCCACGAATAAAACATACCCTTGTCTTTATCCGCAGGTATCCAAGTTGCTTGTCCCTCATCAAGATGCCTCATAGCCATCTTATTTAATCTTTCGTTTATGTGCTCACAAATTTCACTTCCGTACAGCAAATCCAAAGCATCGCAAAAACCAAAATTGACTCCTAATTTTTGAGGACGACGAGAAGCACAAGTGCCATTTAGCCTCTCTTTTATAAATTTTATCTTTTCATTTTTAACTTTTTTGCTGGCATCAGACCTTTTTACATTTAAAAATATATGAAAAAACAGTCTCTCATATCTATCGTCCAAGTCTCTTTTTTTGCAGTAGTGTTTTATCTCTGATCTTATGCTTTTAGGCTTTATCTTACCTTCCTCATAAAATTTAAAATACTCTTCTCTTGATAAAAATTTTCTATTATGAAAATATGTCCTAGCTTTACAAATCGCCTTTTCAAAGTGCATATTCTCAAATCCATGTAGCGGATTATGGTGTATAAATGAGGTCATAGGCCAAAAATTATGAAAAAGATCAACAGCATTCTCTATCAGTGAATTGATATATAAAATCTCCCTGTTTGAGACAATCATACTAAACCTTTCATGCCAAAAAAGACAAAAGATATAAAAGAGGACAAAAGCATAAAAATCAATAAAACAGTTTGAAAACCGCTTAAATCCATATATATCACATCTCTTCTATATCTGCCATATATAAGCCACTCTATGAGTTTTATTGAGCTCCAGTTTAGAAAGATCCAAGATACAATCAACAAAATACCATAAAGGAGAGGAAGCTTTGAAAACTCTAATTCTAAAATCTCATACCCCAGGAAAAATAGTGACGAAGACAGCCCAAGCAGCGATAATATAAAGAAGATAGAAAATCTTGGCATCACACTTCCGATGCCGCTTATAGTCTTTTGATGGATAACATCAAATTTTTCACTTAAAAAAACAAAAAGCACTAGCAAGGAGATTAAAACAGGAATCTTAACTGCCAAAAACTCTATCAAATCACCACCGACTACATGCCACAAGATAGATACACCAGAAATCACAGGATAAAGATACAAGATAAAACTCTTTAAGTTGTTTGCTCCAAGTAGTCTGAAGCTGTAAAACAAAATAGTCAAGACCGCCATAAAAACCAGAATTTTTGAGTTGATATTTGTATATGACAAAAGTATATTGCCACTAGTAAATAAAATAATCATAACGATAGCAAATAATTTTGGTTTAAAAATTGCCAAAAACCTATTTGTAAGTAAACTAAAGGGAAATACTGGAAGTAGTAGTAAAACAACTATGACATAAAAAGCATTCATCAGTATTTCATCCTAAAATTTATAAAACTAGCAAGCTCAACCATCTTTTTTGATACAGAGCTAGAAAAATCAAGTATATAAAATTCTCTACTAAAAACTCTATATATAAAATCATATAAATCAGAAAATTTTGATAAAACAGAGCTGTTGTGGACTAGGCTTTGATATGCAAAAATCCATGCAGAAACAACCATAGTAACAACGATACCAAAAATCATAAAAAATGTAGCATCAGCCCAAGATGCCGACTCAAACAAAGCTTTAAAAAGCCCTTTATCAGGATATAAAACCGTACCGAAAAAGTGCTCTGCTCCTATATAGACAAAGAGCGCAAGGGCGAAACCGATATTGGTAAAAAACAGAGCCTTAAACCTTTTGCGTGTATGGTACACGCTATATACAATCTGTGCTCCGCTAACCCATGCAAAAAGATAAAAAAGTATAGTACTTTGAAATGAATTGTCTTTAAAAAGAGGCGAAAAAATAGACCCTGTTATAACTATAGGTACTATAAAAACAAACAGTAGATATTCGAAAAAAGATGGTTTTTTATATTTTATCTTTGAAAAAAATATATCAAAGATGGAGTGTTTATCTATGTTTTCATCTTCTCTTGCTTCATGTATAACACCGCCTGAACCCAAAAACAAAGATGCTTTGAAGATGCCATGTATCATCATGTGATATATCGCTAGAGCAAAAGCCCCTGCTCCAATTTCAAGCATCATATAACCCATCTGACCAACTGTCGAGTATGCAAGTGCCTTTTTTATATCATTTTGCATAAGCATCATGGATGAGCCTAGTATGGCAGTTATAAAACCTATCACAAGGGCTACATGTAGAGCTATTTCACCATGTATAAATAGAGGTGCAAATCTATTGGCTATAAATGCACCTGCATTTACTATGCCAGCATGCATGAGAGCTGATACAGGATTTGGTCCCTCAAGCGTAAAAGGAAGCCAAATATGAAAAGGAAATTGTGCTGATTTTATGATGGCTGAGATGATGATAAAAAGTGATATGAGCGATGCGACAGATATGCTTGTATTTGTAAAATATATATCTTTTTTAACTGAAACCATATCTAAAAAGAGTTTTAGATCCGTAGTATGATAAAAATTGTAAATGAGATACAGAGCTATCAAAAATGGAATGTCAGCCAAAAGATGGGTAAAAAGCGTATAAAATCCATACCTGTAAGTCTGTTTTTTTCTAAAATTATGAACGAGAAGAAAATACAACACAACACCCATCATATGCCAAAAAGCTGCAATTAGAATGATATTTCCAACATTTAAAAGTCCAAAGATGATGAAAATCATCAAATCCAAAAGCACAAAATATCTAACATAACCTTCATCATCATACATGTATTTGACTGAATACAAATGTATAATCAAAGAGACAAGAGAAACAAAAAATGTTACAACTACGCTCAATGGCGTGACATACAAAGAAAAAAGAGTTTGAGGAAATATGCTCACATGCGAGCTATTTCCTAAAAAAAATGTAACCAAATAGATAAAAGAGGAAAAAGATGTTACAAAAGAGAGACTGATTGAGATTTTATATATATCCGCCCCAATCTTTTTAAAACTGCCTATTATAGCCGCAGAGGAGATAATAGGTGTAAAAAATGAGATAAGAGCAAAAACTACCACAAACTTTTCCAAAAAATCCCCATTTTTTGTTTTATTATATCAAAAATTATGGTTATTTTAGGTTATCTATCGGTAATTCTTGGTTAAAATATATCTTATGATTTGGCAAAAGATTTTTAGCGACTAACTCTGCTACTAGTGGATACCCAAAGAGTGAGCCTCCGAGTGTAATCTTGTTGCTTCCTAGTGTCTCTTTGTGTGAATCCGCCATGTCCGAAACAAAGTATGAAAAGCTTTCCAAAATACCAAAACTAAGAGTCATATCATCTGCACCTGCTAGCTTAAAACTCATCGCACTTTGCAAAAGTCTATATGGATTAAAAGTAGAATTTATTTTACTTTCATCTTCTAGCTTAAAGTCTATCCTGACACCTTTTTGTCCACCGAAATCTTCTGCTTTTTGTATTAAAGTATCAGCAGCCGTTTTGAAATCATCTGAAAATCCAACAACCATAGAGACAAATCTCAGTGTATTAAAAAGATTATTAGCAAGTCTTTTTGGAATTTTGATTCGCTGTATGGATTTATAAAGTTTAGGATATGTTTTTTTGTAGTTATCTATGAGCCTTTGTGCGCTATCATTTTCATTTTTTATATGGCTAAACAACTCTCTTACGCTAGAAAAAGTTGGAAATTTAACCAAAGTGAGCAAACTTCTCTCTTCATCATGATACATCACGGCATCATCATATTTTTTACTAAAGTAAAAACAGCTCGCTTTATCTTCGAACAATTCTCTCTCTTTCAGAATTGACACAAATTGTCTTTGTGCCCGATCTCGTAGCTTTTTAAGGTTATTTTTGGACGAAGAAGAGTCAAATCCATCACTATTTAGAACAAAAATTTCTCCATTTTCCAAAATAGAAATTTCTATAGTCGAGATTTTAGGAATATCCGCATCGTAGCTTAAAAAGCTTGCATACTCCGCCTCATCACTACTTTTTGCTATAAACTCCACACCACTTTTATATAACTCTTCACATATAAAGAGCAAAAGAGGTATATTTGGCATTGAAATTTTAACTCTTAAGGTTGGTAATATATCTAGTGATTCATATACCATATTTACCTTTGCTCGCATAACAGGCTTCTCCAATGAGGCTAAGGCTTGTAACTCATTTTCTCCTATATTTGCCATTTTTTGAACCAATGAGAGATCTGTCGGCACGATTTCAAAACTCTCTATGCCTTCAAAAGCCCCTTTTTGGACTCTAAAAAAAACAAAATCACCATTTGGAGTTTTTATCTTTACTCTTTTACCGCTTTTAATCAAGTTTGCTACGCTTTTATACATATCACTATACCCATCCGAACCGCTTGCAACGATAAGTCCACTACTGTCTTCAAGACTTAGAGATATCTTTTGAAATACTTTTGAAAATCCAACTTCATTTGGAACAAAAGGTGATTTGTAGAAAAAAGAGCCTTTATCTTTTGCTGACTCTATAGCTTTTTTTGTAAAAGGCAAAGAGATGGCAGTATCCGTAAAATCTAACTCTTTGCCTTTGATGCTAGTTGTTACTTTAGCATTAGAGGATTTTAAAAAAATAGACAGAGGAAGACTTGAAGAGAGAAAATCAGCAAATTCATGTTGCCTTTGCTCATCTTCGTCTATATAGAGTGTAGTTATGTTTTTCTCTTTGCAAATTGTATATTTTGCCCCAAACTCTTCGCTAATATTTTTTAAAAAACTCTCTAATACCAAATTTTTTGATACATACTCAAATTTATACTCTAATATCATAATTTATTCACCTGTATTTTGCGCAGGCTTTATCTGCTACGCTTTGTATATCTATATCTTTTTTTATCTTGCATCTAAACCCAAGCTCTTTTATATGCTTGAGAAATATCTTTTCCATAAGTTCACTGCCTTTTTTTACTGCTTCGCTCATACTAAGCGTAGTGATACTTACAACTTCGGGTATAATTCCGATTATTTTGGTTGGTGGTCTATCGCCTACCATATCCATCATATTTAGAGTTTGCAGCATTTCGACTTCATGAGCACTTCCTTGAAATGATATAGAATCTGGAATGTTTTCAAAATCAAAAAAGTAAACATCTCCAATTTTACCGTCATTTGCATCAACACAATCAAATACCAACAGATAATCATATTGTGAGATGATGGGAATCAGCCTTTGGGCCAATGTCCCACCGTCTATAAAATCAAGTGAATGTTTATCGGAGTAAAACTCATATTTTTCTTCTAAAAGGTGACAAAGATGCACCCCAATACCTTCATCAGAAAACATCACATTACCAATTCCAAGAATTAAAATCTTCATGATTATTTTTCAGACTCCGGAATCTCCCATTTGTATCCACTCACAATAGAATCAATAGTGCCTTCTTTTCCATACACAGCATTAAATACAGACATATAAACATGCGCTATGATAAATATAATAACTCCCCAAGTCAAAACATGGTGGATTTCTCTCACGCTAGCGAGTCCACCAAACATAACTTCTAAAGATGTGAGAGGTGTATTTAAAATAGATAAAAAACTGTTATGAAAATCATGCATGTACAGTATCAGTCCTGTCAGTATCAAGAACAAAAGCATTATATACAATCCAATATAGGCAAAAAGCTGTATAACATTGTATGCGCCGCTCAAAATTGGATGCTTTCCTATAAAGAGATAGTATCCTATCTGTTGCATCCATTTTTTTATACTAAAAAGATCTTTAAATGACCTTATTTCCTCCCTATCTGACTTAACAAAAAAGAAATAGTAAATTTTTCCTATAAACATGGAGATTAAAACAAAACCTGCTATCTCATGAAATGTCCTTCCTTGAGCATATAAAAATCCTGTTGGATTTGAATCAACTTCTGGAGTTAAAAATGGATAAGATATGTAAAATCCACTAACTATCAAGAAGTTGATAGCAAAAAATCTTATCCAATGATGCCACCTAAAAAAAGGCGAAAATTCCATATGTCTTTTAACAAATAAATCTTTAAATTTTCCCATAACTACTCCTTAACAAAAACAGCTTAAATCGACTTTATACTCACTTAGCTCATTGCCCTTTGTGTCCATCAAATGTACGGCACATGCGATACATGGATCAAAAGAGTGTATAACTCTTATGATTTCAAGTGGTTCAGAGAGATCTAGAATTTTCAGACCCACTAAAGACTCTTCGTATGGACCTCTGTTGTCTCTTGCATCTTTAGGCCCGGCATTCCAAGTTGATGGTACAACAGCCTGCCAATTCTCTATAACCCCATTTTTGATTCTAGTCCAATGGCTAAGCATTCCTCTTGGTGCATTTCCTATAAATCTTCCCTTATACTCTTTTGTTGTATCTATATGGTAAGTTGTGTAAGTAGAATCATCAACCTTAAGATTTTGAATAAGAGAATTAAAAGCTTCAAGTCCATTATCTGCGATAATCTTAGCTTCGAGCATACGGGTAGCTGTTCTTCCAAGTGTAGAAAACACCGCTTTGAGTGGAATTCCCGCATCTTTTAGGAATTGGTCAACAACTTTTATGACTTTCTTGTTGCCTTTTGCATAGTTTATAACTATATTTGAAAGAGGACCAACTTGCATAGGCTTTTCATCATATCTCGGTGATTTTATCCAAGAGTATTTCTTGTTCTCTTTTATGACCTTAGTATTTTCTAGCTCTCCCTTGCCATTAATCGTTTGAGCATCTTTAAAGCCGGTATATTTTGGATTTGTTTTCCCATCATATGGGTGTAAAGGCTCATCATCAGCATACCAGGAGTGTGTCGCTTCTTCTGTTATTTTATCTTCATCTATATCATAAACTTTTGATATGTCACCTCCAAGTATAACTCCACCATCAAATAAAAATTCACTGCTACTGAGTTGAAACTCTCTTGATGTCATCAAATTTGCAGTTCCAAGACCTGCATTTACACTAGGCTCCGTAACATACGCTTTGGCAGCCATAACCAAATCAGGATAATATGCACGATTTACAAAATCTGCCATCTCTTTAAATTTTGTTAAAAACTCACCAAGTCGTGCTGGATCTTGAAGATCCATGATACAAGTAACTCCACCGACTGTAAGACTCTGAGGATGAGGATTTTTTCCACCAAAAATCGCCATCATTTGGGCAGCTAATCTCTGCATCTCTAAAGCTTTTAGATAGTGTGAAAGAGCTATAAGATTTTGCTCGGGAGTAAATCTATAAGTTTTATGTCCCCAATAAGCATTTGCAAATGGTCCAAGATTTCCTTTTTTTACAAATTCACCTACTCTCTTAAGCGTCTCCACTAAATCATCAGCTCCACATGCCATAGGATTTGAGCTATATTTAAACGCTTCATCTGCTGCTTTATGAGGATCTGCTTTTAAGGCAGATACAACATCTACCCAATCAAGTCCATGGAGATGATAAAAATGAACTGTATGGTCGTGTAAATAAAGTGCCATGTTCATCAAGCTTCTTACTAATTTAGCATTTAAAGGAGGATTTATACTTAGTGCATCTTCAACCGCAATAATTCCTGCTCTATAGTGAGAATATGTACACACCCCACAAATTCTCTGTGTAAAAAAACCTGCATCTCTTGGATCTCTTCCTTTTAAAATAGTCTCTATACCTCTCCATAAAGTTGAAGACGAGTATGCTTCCTGTACAACATTGTCATCATCTACAACTACTTCTATTCTTAAATGTCCTTCTATCCTTGTGATAGGATCTACTACTACTCTTTTTGACATTTATCTACTCCTTCGGTTTTTTTATAATAGATATTGCAGCGTGTGCGGCTATACCCAATGCTGTAACAGTGAGTATTGTGGCACCTATCTTGTCTGCTGTTGCATCGGCACCCAAGCCTCTAAATACGCTATGGTACAACCGATCTGCCAAAGGCATCTCAAACGGTCCCATTTTATCCCAAAAATCAGGTTCGCTACAACCGATACAACCATGCCCGGCTTCTATAGGCCAAGAGGTATGTTGGTTAAATCTCTCTCTTGAACAGTTATTAAATGTATAAGGACCTTTACACCCCACCTTATACAAACAGTACCCTTTTTTGGCACCTTCGTCACCAAACTCTTGCACAAATTCTCCCGCATCAAAGTGACCTCTTCTCTCACATTGGTCGTGAATTCTTTTGCCGTAAGACCATTTAGGACGATTGTATGCATCTAGTGCAGGAAGTGTTCCAAAGAGTATATAATGAAGTACATTTCCTACTATATTTCTTGAACTTGGAGGACAACCCGGTACATTTATGACAGTTTTTTGTGTAACTTTGTGTAGAGGTTGAGCATTTGTTGGATTTGGGGCAGCTGCTTGAATTCCACCAAAACTAGAACATGTACCTATAGCAAATATGGCCAAAGCACTCTGCGCTGCCTCTTTTGCGTGGGATTCTCCTGTCTGCCCCTGAGGTCCGGCAGTAAGGTAAAAGCTGCTTTCACCTGCAGGTATGCCTCCCTCCACCATCAATATATATCTTCCTTTGTATTTTTTGATTGATTCTTCTAGTATTTGTTCAGCTTGCCAACCGGCTGCTGCCATAAGTGTTTCATGATACTCTAGTGAAATATAATCAAATATCAGACTATCTATCGTAGGCGCAGCACTTCTAAGCAAACTTTCACTACAGCCTGTACACTCCGCCATATGCAACCATATCACAGGCAACCTGTCGGACAACTCCGCAGCTTGCGCCATCAATGGTGTAAAAGATGCCGGAAGTGATAACATGGCAGTTATACTAGCAGCCCATTTCATAAAATCTCTTCTTGAGAAACCATGCTCTTCCAGTAGAGACGAAATCGATTTGCCATCATCTTTCATCCTTGGAAATTTCGAAAGCTTACCCAGTCTATCGCTTAAACTTTGGTACAATTTTTCTTGCTCCATTCAACTCTCCTTAATATTTATTCACTATATAAATGAATATTTATTTACTATTGAAATTAAAGCATAATTTTTCTTAAAAAACAAGTGAATATTCATTTATCGAATGAATATTCACTTTAATGGGTAAAAAAGTAGCACTATTGGTTTAAAATGAGTAGTTTTTCTTAAGTTTCACATAAGCAATATAATAATATTGTGACTATTTTAAGTTAGGTATTTATAATTGATCTATTGTGTAGTACAAACTGAACATATATCAAAAGTTTTAAAAACAAAATCAGCCTTTTGCACAGTATCAAGTCCTATAATCGCTTTTTGTGCAACAGAAGGGTTTTTTGGGCTTCCATTGCCAAGATTCCATACTGTAGGGGGGATAATATCATATTTTTTTATCATGCCCTCTTCTACTTCTATCTTGTGCATAAGCGTACCTCTTGCAGCTTCAACTACGCCGATACCCTCAGAGCTAATATGTTTAGGCATAAACTTTGGAGCTTGAAGAGATTTTTCTTTTATGTTTATACTTTTGAGTAGATATTGAGATCTTTTCAATAAGATAGCTATCTCTTTTACTCTAGCAGTAATTCTTGTTATAACCGAATCTGCACATCTCCTATGGCAGTCTCGTATCATAGTATCTTTGCTTATCATCAGTCTTGCGAGTGGTCCAACCTCATAAAAATCATTTTTATATATAGCACTTTTAGAGTAAGTAAATCCACTTTTTTTATCTTCAAAAAAACTGTTTTTTAAACTCTCTTCAACAAACTTGATATTTGCACGGTACAATCTAGTTTTTATCGCTTTTGTAGGCTCTTGTATGCCTTGGTTCTCTCCAAAAGATATAAATCTGTCATAACTCCTGCCAATCTCATTAAAACCTATCTCTTTCATATATGTTATAGCTATATCTAAAGTAGAGTCAAAATTAATCAAATCAGATATGGAATCTAACTCTAAAAACTCATCTATACTACATCCAAAAAGTCTCTCTTCACAGAAATCATATACATTTGATAAAAAACTCTGTGCATTTGATATATCACTAGAAAGTGGGTCGCATGTGACACCGCCCGTCATAACATAAGAGCCGTGTGGCCACTGACCTGAAAAAATCGCACCCATTTTCAATATATCACTTAAAGCTTTTTGAGCTTCAAACCACTCTTTATCTTTGAAAGGCACAGTTGCAACAAACTTGCCTCTGTTTATCTTAAATAGCTCAGGTAGTATTGAAAAATAGAACCATTTTATATGATTTTGAATTTTTTCTGCATTTAAAACAAGCTCTCTAATCTTTTTGGCTTTTTCTGTCATATCAAGATTTACACCGATATTTTTATAGCAATCCTCAATAGCAAGGATAGTTGCATTTACATGTGAATGAGAACAGATACCACAAACTCTTGGGGTTATCATCAAAGCATCCAAAAGATGTCTTTGTGTCAAAATATCTTCGATAGCCCTATAATTTAAAAATTTGATTTTTGCATAAGATATCCTACTCTCTTTCCACTCTAATTCAAGTGTAGCTTCACCCTCTATACGCTCTATAATCTCTTTAGTTATCATCCCATTAACCTCTTTTCAAGTCTCTCTATCTTAAAACTTTTCGCCACTCCTGTTATGGAGTAGTAAGCTCTCTTACTTACCCCAACCGGTGTGGCTGGAAGAGACATATACTTCTTGGTTTCATACACATTGTCTCTTGGAAAATCAGGCTCGGTACACCCTAAACAAGGTGACCCTGCTCTTGTCTTAGAGCTAACTTCATTCCAGAGGATTTTATTGCAGTTTGCATGTGTCATGGGACCTCTGCAACCATGGTCATAAAAAAGGCATCCCTCTTTCTCACCAAAGCTTTTTGTATCTATCTTCCATTCGAAATATTCATTTCTCATACAACCATGATGTACAAAATAAGAGTAGACTTCTTTTGGTCTAAGATACTCATCCAACAATGGTTCCCTGCCCTCTTTCAGCGCAAAAAGAGTGTCAACCAACCATTTTGGATGAAGTGGGCATCCGGGTATATTTATGACTTTGTGATTTTTATCCCAATATCCGCCTTTTTTGTCTCCACTATAGAGTGCTCCGCTTATATTTTTTTTATCCCTTTCTCTAAAAATTCCCCCAAAACTTGCACAAGTTCCGGCACAAATGATATATCTTACCTTTTTAGCCAAATTGTCAATCAACTCGCCAAAGCTGTATCCAGATCTATCGACATAGTCTTTAACTTTTGTAAAAGAACCCTCTACGATCAAATAATCATAACTATCATCACTATTTAAAATATCTTTTAAATTATAATTGCCGACAAGTAGAGGGTGATAAACAATATCGAAGTTTTTGGCAAAACTCTTCATTTGCGAGTAGTTAAAAAAAGAGTGGGAATCGCCATTGCAAGTAATCCCCTGAATCCAAACGATACTCTTTTTAAGTTGAATTTTAGACATCTTAGAGAACCTTTTTTGGTTAGATTTCTTGTGTATTTTTAAGTTTTTAGAGCTCTGTATATATTTTCGGATATATCATCCACATAATTTTCAAGCTTATCATCAAGAATACCCTCTCCATTTAAGAACACAAAGCCCCCTAGATACCCCATAAAAAGACCAAAGGCAGAGAAAAAGTTTTGATTTCTAAGTTCTTTTCTTCTAACTCCCTCTTCAAAAAATATCATAAGCTCAGTAACAAAAGCAGCGACACAGACCATACCTTCACAGCCATCTTTGAAAATCTCCTTGTTTGAAAGATATACTCTAAGAAAAAATTCTAGATGTTCAGGTTGCTCTATCGCCATTGTAAAGTATAATTTTACAATTTCATGTATCTTCTTTCTTGTATTAATATTTTGTTCGTTAATGACTCTTATCTTTGCACCCAATATATCAGAAGAGTATCTAATGACGCTTCTTGCCAACTCTTCTTTGGAGGAAAAATAGTTATATAAATTTCCAACACTCATATCCATAGCTTTCGCAATATCGGGTATAGTTGTACTGTAAAAACCTTTTTTTGAAAATAAAACCAGCGATTTTTCAAGTATGAGCTCAGTCTTTTTAAGTTTCTTATTCAATTTTAACTCCAATTACATAAAGTGACATATTTGTAATTTTATCACAATTATAATAAAATTTTGGTTTTTATACCCATTGCATGATACAATTTGGAAAAAGTTGGCTCATAAAACAGTATGGTTAGTATATTTCTCTGCTGGCGATAAACTCCTATTTGCACTATGCATTTTTTGCGTGTTATAAAAGTTCTATATATTCAAATACAGAAAATGAAAAAAATAATCTTCTACAGTAGTGTCGATGGAGCCTTATATGATGCTAAAAAAAGAGGCAGAAATAGAGTTGTAGCTACACTTCAATAATAAGCTTGGAGAAAACAGACTGAAAAGATTTGACTGAAAATTCTTTTTGCAAAGAGTACAACTCTTGCCAAGTTTTACCTATAAATCCATCGCTCTGACCTAAATCTACCTTTAGCCTGATTTGGGTGACAAAATCACATATAATCGTAAAAAGCACATAGTATTGAAAAATCGTAAGTTTATCTAACAAATCATCAACCCTATAATAATCCGCTATAAACCTGCCACTTCCATCTTCAAGCCCAATTGACCAAATCTCTTTTGCAAAATCATGTCTAAACTCTACTGAGTTTTGTTGCGTATAGGCAAAGTCTTTCAATATAACTTTTAGCTCTGTTTTGGCTACATAAGAATCTATGTTTTTAAGATACAAACAAACTGCAAAAATAAAAATCTCTTTATAACTTAGCCCGATTTCGTATATTTCTTCTATTGTTTCATTTTCTAGTCGAATATAATTTTTCAAGAAAGTAAGATGATCAACCCTCCAATTTTCAGGCTCACTTTTAGCTCTCTTCTTCCACTCTATAAGTGTTGGTCTAGGTATCTTGAAGCGTTTTACAATTGGCTTATATGAAAATCTCAAATCATCTCCTAGTTCTTGTTTGCATTGTATTATCTTTAAAAAAGATGTATTTAATAACTGATCTTATATATTATATCAAATATTTTTACTATTTTTCCTCTTTTTCATTTTCTCTTTTGCAAGCTTTTGCATATCTTCTGTAGTATCTAGTTCATCCATAATCTCGACTCCAAGAAGTGTCTCTATGCAGTCTTCAAGCGTAACTATTCCTTCTGTTTGCCCATAGCTATCAGTCACTAAAAACATATGTTCTTTTCTTTTAATAAAGAGATCAAGCGTATATGATACTGGTATATTTTCGTTAATAGCAAATATAGGTTGCATTAGCTCTTCGAGCTTTACATCTTGAGTTTTAATAGCTTTTTCAAAAATTTGCTTACTAAGAACAACACCTATTATATTGTCTATAGTTCCTTCATATAGTGGTACTCTTGAGAATTTTTTTATACCTGGCCTATCTATAACATCTTTTATAAACTTATCTTTTTCTAGTGCAAATATGACACTTCTAGGGGTTAAGATCTCATGTATCTTGCTTTTATTTAGACTTAAAATATTTTCTATATAATCAGACTCTTTTTCATCTATAACACCCTCATTCTCGCTTATAAGCGTACTTTCAAGCAACTCCTCTCTTGTGATTATATTTGCATTTTCATCTTTTGCTATCTTTTTTGTGATAAACAAAGAGACGATTATCAGTGGATAAGTGATAAATATAAAAAAGTTTATAATATAAGAAGCAAATGGTGCCAACTCTTTATAATACATAGCTCCTATAGTCTTTGGTATGATTTCTGAAATAAACAGTATCACTAAAGTTAAAACAGCCGAGACATAAAACATATATTCACTGCCAAAAAGTTTACTAGCCTGCGCTCCAACTCCTGCAGCTCCAAGCGTATTTGCCACTGTATTCAAAATCAATATGGAAGACAAAGAGGTATTTAGGCCTTTTTTTAGCTTTTCTAAAGACTTACCGACATTTGGTTTTGCTTTTTTTACAACATTTATATGCGACATATTTAGAGAGAGCAGTATCGACTCAAGCATTGAGCACAAAAACGAAACCCCAACTGCAAGGGCAAAATATATAATTAGCAGCGTCATCTCTTCAAGCCTTGAGCTACAAGATGAGACTGCTTATTCGACGAATAATCAGACATAGTAGTGTTTTAATAACTCCTTGTTATTTTGTATCAATCCTCTTTTTATCAAACTCTCCAATACTCCATTATCGCAATCAGTATCGTCCGGCCACTCTCTAGAGTAGCCGTCTTTTTCGCTCTTATTTGTAGCATCTATCCCTATATATTCTGTTTGCAAAAATATATCTCTTTTGGCATCTATATTGTTTACAACTCGCCATACAAGCATATAAGGATTTGTCAAATCATTTTTGTCAACATCTACAAAAATCAAAAGTTTCAAGTGTTTCTTTAGCTCTTTTAACTCTTCATAAATCTCTTTTATATCTCTATTTTTTTTCACTCCCAAAACACAAATAGGTGTCTTTGTGTGAGTTTTGTATTGGCAAAGAGATTTGATATCAGAAATTTTAGAGCTTATTATATCCAAAAGTTCCTTATCTTCCAATATCTCTTTTTTTGGATATCTAACATTGTCTTTTGTACAGTCAACACCAAGTTTTCCACCATAGCAGGCATTTGGGCTAGCATGGTCAAGAGCATCGCAAATACCCTCACTTATAAGGATATTTTCTACGCTCACTCTATCGCATATATAATCACTTATATCTTCATAATTTTCAAGCTTAGGAGCATCATCATCCACAAAAAAGGCATGTTTGACAAAACTCATCTGCCCTACTCCCCAAAAAGCATGCATAAACTGTTTGGCATGGCCGGGATAGCAACTCTTCATCTTAGCTAGTATAAGATTATGAAAAACACCATTTTCAGGCATTCGGTAGTCGATAAGATCAGGTGCGGTAGTCTTTAAAAGTGGCAAAAATATCCTCTCTGTTGCCCACCCCATGTATTTATCTTCTAAAGGTGGCTTTCCAACAACTGTTGCTTGAAAAACAGGTTTTTTCTTTGTAGTTATACATGTAACATCCATCACAGGATACAGCTCTTTAAGCGTGTAGTATCCCGTGTGATCACCAAAAGGACCCTCTATCTCTTCTTTGCTTGGATCTACCCATCCTTCTATCACTATATCACTGTCACTTGGTATATATATCGGATTTGTTTTTGATTTGACTAATAGGGCATTTTTCTCTTTTATCAAGCCATAAAGCAAGAGCTCAAACATGCCATTTGGCATAGGAGCTTGTCCACACCAAATATAAAGAGGATCTCCTCCAATTGCCACACTCACTGGCATTTTTTTGCCGGCTTTTTTGTATTCATTAAAAAAATGTGCACCGTCTTTGTGTATTTGCCAGTGCATACCTAGTCTATTTTTGTCATAAACCTGTAGCCTATACATGCCAAGGTTTTGTTTTTCTCCATCTAAACTTTGAGTATAAACTTGACCCATAGTGATAAAAGGTCCGCCATCATCGTTCCAAGTCTTCAAGATTGGCAAATCATATAGATCAATATCCTTCTTTACAAGCTCTTGAGCCGGTGCTTTCGAATTTACTCTTTTTGGAAAAACACTTTTTAGATCAAAAAGCTCTTTTAAAATCCCCATTTTGCCCCAAAAATCTCTTGGAGGCCTCATGTGAAGCAACTCCTCTATTTTTGCTGCTATCTCATCGGGCTCCTTGCCAAATATAAGTTTGGTAGCCTCATAAGAGCCGAAAACATTCATTAAAACAGGAGTATCAAACTTTTTGTTTAGTCGTTTGCTTGTCGGATTTCTAAAAAGAAGAGCTTTTGAGTCCTTTTGCTTAACTTCCACATAAGCGATATGAGCCATCTCAAGGTCTATATCCACCTCTTCATCTATAACTCTAAGCAGACCATTTTCCCTAAGCAATTCTATACTCTCTTGCATAAATTTTCTCCTATTGTATTGCTGATATTGTATCTTATTTTGTTTAGGGACAGATAAAAACTATCTTTTCATCTTCATTTCATTTTCGCAAGTATAATTCTGCTAAACATACATGTAAAGGTCAATATGCTAACTTTAAATCAAGATATATTTTTGAGTATTAACTCATATGCACTCAAAAGTCACCTTTTGGATTCTGCGATGATGGCAGCGGCACAAGATATGCCGTTTTTATTTATCGGATTACTTTTTTACCTGTGGTTTAAGAATAAAAAAGCTGAAGCTTTATATGCGGGATATGCCACAACTCTAGGAGTTGGAATCAATCTAGTCGTAGGACTCTTTTACTTTCACAATCGTCCTTTTATGGATCACTTAGGGGTTACACTACTAGCTCATAAGGCAGAAAACTCTTTTCCGTCTGATCATACAACTTTTACTGTCTCAATTGCTTTGATGCTTTTATACTTCAAATCTACAAGAACCATAGGAGTAATTTCAACTTTTTTAGCTCTATGGTGTGGAATCGCTAGAGTTTACTCAGGGGTACACTACCCATTTGACATATTGGGCTCTATTATAGTTTCGATTATAGCTGTTGTGATTATCGCTATACTAAAAAATAGGCTAACTACCGTAAATAAACACATTATATCTACTTGGTATAAAATCATAGGAGGAAAAGATGAAAAAAATTTTTAACAAACACAATATCATAGCTGTAGTTATGATTATGGTTGGGCTTGGAGTATTTTTATATCCATGGCTATTTGAAATGCCAAAGGTATTAGATTTAAACTATCAAAATTTACAAAAAATCCAAAAAGAGGATAACAATGGAAGTAAATTTTCTTTTGTAGTTTTTGGAGATAATAAAAATTCAGTTTTTTCTTTTCCAAAACTTATCAATGATGTAAATAAAGAAAAGATAGCATTTAGTGCAGAAACTGGTGATTTGATAGACAATATGATTGATGGTGGCAGTGAATATAAAGTCTATCTCAAACAGATAAGTGCCATAAAAAAAACCTTTTTTAGTGGTCCCGGGCAATCATGAAACAGAAGGCATGAGTTCGGCATATTACTATCTTTTCGGCAGAGCCTATTATGCTTTTAGTTTTAAAAACTCATACTTTTTGATGCTTGATGGATCACACGAGACCGGTATGGGAGCAGCTGAATTTGCATGGTTGAAAAACAGACTTAAAATCTCTCAAAAATTTCAACATGTTTTTGTTTTTATGCATATTCCTCTGCACGACCCCATAAAAGATTCTATAGTAAAAGCACAATTTGATGAACCGTTTGCATCTAAATTGCAAAATCTGTTTGATAAATACAAAATAGATATGATTTTCACAGCTCATCAACACGGGTACTTTACAGGCAAATGGGGCAAAACTCCATATACCGTCACCGGAGGTGCAGGAGCAGAACTCGGGGGAGAAGATAAAAACCACTTTTTTCACCACTATGTTTTAGTTAATGTAAATGGCTCGCAAGTTAGTTATAAAGTGAAACAAGTCACAAAACCAACAGGCTCTTTGATAGATGAGTTTCTACACAATCTAAAAGAGTTTATAAGCATGTATGCGCTAGCACATTGGGATCTGTTTTTGACTCTGTTTGGTTTGATTTATCTATTTGTGTATAATTGCATAATTATCAAAAAGGAAGATTAAAATATTGAATGAAATAGTAAATTTTTTGGTTAACACTATAGGGCAAATGGGCTATGTTGGTATATTTGCTCTGATGTTTTTAGAGAGTTCTTTTTTCCCATTTCCTAGTGAAGTTGTGATGATACCGGCTGGCTACCTTGCTTATCAAGGAGAGATGAGCTTATCTTTAGTTCTAGTTTTTGGAATACTTGGCAGTTTAGCAGGGGCTTGGTTTAATTACCTCTTGGCTTCAAAATTTGGAAGAAAGTTTTTAGATAAAATAATGAGTCATGAAAAAGTAGAAAAACTTGAAGCATTTTTTGAAAATCACGGACACATCTCTACCTTTACAGGGAGGCTGATTCCTGGAATTAGACAGTACATCTCATTTCCTGCAGGTCTTGCTAAAATGAATGCACTAAAATTTAGCATATATACAACCATAGGTGCAGGTATATGGGCTACTATCTTAACATTTCTAGGATATTTTTTAGGGGCAAATACAGAGTTGATTCATCAATATTTGAAAGAGATTACTATCGCAACTCTTGTTTTGGTTATAGTTTTGATAGCAATCTATGTTAAAGCAAAAAGCAAAAAATGATGAAACTCTTAATAGTTGAAGATGATACAAATATTCTCTCCTTTTTGAAAAATGGATTTACCGATCTAGGATACACGATAGACAGTGCGAAAGACGGTGAGGACGGTGAATATTTAGCGACTCTCAACCGTTATGATGCCATCGTGCTTGATTGGATGTTGCCTCTAAAAAGCGGGATAGATGTTTTAAAGTCTCTCAGAGACAAGGATATAAAAACTCCCATTATCATGCTCACAGCCAAAAGCGAAATAGATGATAAGGTAAAAGGACTAGTGAAAGGTGCAGACGACTATCTCTCTAAACCTTTTAGCTTCAAAGAGCTAAATGCGAGAATTCAGGCACTATATAGACGATCCATAGTTTTAAGCTCAAACATTATAAAGTTAAAAGAGTTTGGTTCCTTGGATATGGATGCAAAAACTTTCACAAAAGACCATGAAAAAATCATATTATCTAAAAAAGAGTACGAACTTATCGTTTTTCTCATCAAACACAAAAATGGAATCGTATCAAACTCCATGATAGAGGAACAACTTTGGAACAATGAAAGCTATATAAACAGCAATGTTATACAAGTTACGATGTATAATCTTAGAAAAAAAGTAGGTAAAGAGTTAATCAAAAGCTTTCGAGGATTGGGCTATAAGATTGAAATTTAATAGTCTGAAAATCAGAGTTTTAGCTTGGTTTACCTCGTTGGTTGCTATCATTTTGCTTGTTTTTAGTCTGTTTTTATATCATTCTTTGAACTCAAGCATCAATCTAAAGATAGAACACAGACTATCAAGCACTGCACTACTCATAAAAGAAAATATCAAAACCAAAAAAAGCTTATCTCATATATTAAAGAATTCAAAATATAGACTTTATGAGATAGCTATATATAAAGATAACAAACTCATAGCTAAAAGAGGCAATACAGACTTTAAAAAACTCTCCACCAAAGCAGGAAGTGCAGAATTTTTGACAATCGAAAACGGGGATTTTATCAATGCTTACTATATTTTAAATCTTCCGCAAAATAGCATTAAAATCATCATATACCAAAAAAATATAGACGATAAGATCGAAAATATAGTCTTCATCATGTTTTTTTCAGAACTTGTACTACTTATGCTACTCGTATTTTTAGGCAGCACTCTTATAGATAAGATACTTTTTACCATAAAAAGCATCACAAAAACCGCCAGAAATATCTCTGTAGATGACTTTTCTTCAACCATACCTTTGCCAAAATACGATGATGAAACAAAAGAGTTGGTTGTGGCTTTTAATAAAATGATACACCGGCTAAAAGATGGAACCAAAAAAATCGAAAGATTTAACTCTGATGTATCTCACGAGCTAAAAACTCCGCTAACAGTCATAAAAGGTGAGATCGAGATAGCAACTTTAAAACCAAGAGATATCTCCTATTACCAAGCCATACTAGGGAAAATAGAAGTGGAAGCAAACCAAATCCAAGACATCATAGATAACCTTCTATTGCTAACAAGATACACAAAAGAGAACATAAAACAGACTTATAAACTCTGCTCTTTGGAGTCTATACTTTTAAATGCTATAGAGATATTTGATGCAAATTTAAAAGAAAAAGATATAAAAATAGATATCCAAAAGATAGAAAATATACAATTAAACGCAAATGAGATTTTAATAAACACAATCTTTTCAAACCTCATAGATAACGCTATAAAATACTCCCCAAATGGTAAAAGTATTTACATCTCCTTATACAAAAAAGACAACCATATCCACTTTATCATAAAAGATGAAGGCATGGGAATACCAAAAGATAAAATAGACAAAATAACAGATAGATTTTATAGAGTCGATGAGAGCAGAAACAAATCCATAAAAGGTTTTGGTCTTGGACTGAGTATCGTTAAAAACAGTGTAGAACTTCATGACGGAGCTCTACATGTAGAGTCGAAAGTTGGAGTTGGCAGTAAGGTGGAAGTTGTTTTTGAGAAAGGATTTAAAAAAAAACCAGCTTCTTACGAGACCGTAAAATAAACTGTGTAAACCCACCTCTTATCCAATAATCACTTTGTATATTTTGACATAATTTCGCTGAAAAATATACAAAGTTGAGGATAAATTTCATACCAATTCCTGATACAGTTC
>JALUBH010000009.1 GCA_027050775.1 Campylobacteraceae bacterium
CAATTAGATATTGAAAATTCTACAAATTCTTTTAAAGTAACTCAAAAACCTATCTTAAAATCAAAAAAACGATTAAATAATATCCCTGTTTGGATTAAAGATACAGAGGGTAAAAAGTCTTTTATGATTTTAAATCATAAAAATAAACTTATTAAGCCTAAATTGCCTGTTTCTAAAATGTCTGATTATAAATTATTTAATCATTTTCAAGATTTAGATATAGAGTCTTGCAATCTTCATCATTTCGGACTTGTTAAAAATGAATTGATTAAAAGAGGTTTACTTGATGAAGAATTATTAGTTTTAGATGATTATAATTTAGATTTTCCAAAGGTTGTTAATGATACTAACTGACCTTACGCACCTAGGAACCAAAATTGCTTGAAATTCTGTATGAAAGATTATCTCGACCTATACACAGACTATCTCATAAGCAACAATGGACTAGCAACAGCAACAGGACTTTCTGCCATGACAGATGGGGATGTCAGTCATGATCAGATCACTCGCTTTCTCTCTAAAGGAGATTTCAATTCAAAAACTCTTTGGAAAAAGATTAAGCCAACAGTTAGACAAATTGAAAGTAGTAATGCCTGTATCATATTCGACGATACCATTGTCGATAAAAAGTGGACGGATGAGAGCGATATTGTCTGTTGGCACTACGATCACACCAAAGGGCAGAATGTCAAAGGGGTCAATCTTTTGAATATGATCTACTACAGTAATGATGTATCCATCCCCATCGGTTTCGAAGTGATTCACAAATACGCCTGTTGTGATATAAAGAGCAAAAAAGAGCATAGAAGAGCCAACATAACCAAGAATGAATTAATGCGCAATATGTTTCAAGTTGCACTAAACAACCACATCCCTTTTCGCTATGTTCTGATGGATACCTGGTTTGCAGCCAAAGAGAATTTCGAATACATCGTCAAAAGAAAAAAAGAGTTCATTTCAGGAGTGAAATCAAATCGCTATTTCGCCACTTCACTCGAAGATAAACATCAAGGAAAGTTCCAAAGAGTAGATGCGTTGGAGCTTGGAGACAAAGAGGCTGTGCATGGCTATCTCAAAGGATATGACAAAGAGGTTCTTTTGGTACGCCGAATCTTTACAAACAAAGATGGAAGCACAGGTATACTCAATCTTGTCTGCTCTGATACATCACTTGATGGAGACAGTGTCGCAACGATCTATGAAAAACGATGGAAAGTTGAAGAGTATCACAAGTCACTCAAAAGTAATGCCGCTTTAGGGAAATCGCCTACCAAGACAATAAAAACCCAGATCAATCATATCTTTTTATCTATAATGGCAGTTTTTAAGTTGGAATGTCTTAAAATAAAGCATCATTTGAATCATTTTGCACTCAGGACGAAGTTGCTTATTCGAGCCAATCAGATTGCATTTGCTGAATTGCAGAGGTTGAAGGGTGCGTAAGGTCAGATACTAAATAATCTTTTCCCTAAATACATAGCTCATATCGAAGTTTTACACTCTTCTCAAACAGTTAAAACAAATATAGCTTATTACAATAAGCATATCAAAGATACTTTAGGTAAAAAACATATCAAACAAATTAGTTATCTTGATATACAACTCTTTTGTAATGACTTGATAAAAAGAGAGTATAAGGTTAAAACAGTTAAAAACATTCTTTCTATTTTAAAAGTCCTTTTCAAATTTGCTATTAAGTTAAATATTATCGACAAAAACCCTACTTCAGATATAGAATTACCAAAATTTGATAATACTAGATATTTTAATTTTCCTGTATCAGTCCAGCAAGATTTTATTATTGCTTTGAAAGATTATAAAGAGCCTGTTTATTGTGATATTTTTTTCTTTTTACTTCACGGTCGCCGAAGAGGTGAAGTGTTAAATCTTACTTGGGATATGGTAGATTTAGACCAAAGATTATATTACATTCCAGCAAAAATAAATAAAGCTAAAAGAAATATGAGTTATAAAATGAC
>JALUBH010000010.1:0-271 GCA_027050775.1 Campylobacteraceae bacterium
TAGACAGAGAATGCATAGCTCAAATAATAATTTATCTCCTGTTGAGTTTGAAGAAAAAATGATGTTACAAATTGAAACAGCAGCTTAGAATATTTATGGATAAGTATGAAATAGGGTTGACATATCACTATCTCTTGGGATAGAGACATCAAACTCTCCATACTTAGACTTGATAGTTTTTTCATTGTAACCGTTACGGGCATTTGAACTTGAAGATTCTTGATGCTTGTTGTAGCCTAAATGGGAAGTGAGTTCTTCTTGTGATGCAGTT
>JALUBH010000010.1:281-36458 GCA_027050775.1 Campylobacteraceae bacterium
TATTACTTCTTTGAGTATATTTTTAAACTCTGCAGTAATATCATCAAGAGAAGTAATCTCTCCTGATGCTAATTGTTTTTTTAACTCTTCATGGTTGATTAAGCTCATATGTAAATCCTTATAAATAATTCACTTGGTTAGTTTATCAAATGAATCTAGTTTTTAAGGTTTACACAGTTAGATTTACAGTCTCGACATATCAGTAATAGCATTCTATATCAACTTCTTCTACATCTCCTCCAGCAAAAATATGAAGCACTAAAACCTCTATTTCAAAATCAAATTTTCTCTTTTTTGTCCTCAGCGATAGTATGGAAATAGGATATATTCTAAAACCACTTTGTGTATCTTTTAATTTCTTAAAAGTCTCCAAATTTACCCAAAAATTACTGAATTTTCTTCCAAAGATTGAGCTTTTTGGTACATTTTCAGTCTCAAAATTACGACATCCGACAACTATGGTGTTTGGTTTATATGCTTTTGCAAGTCTGCTTATCTGTGAAGCTTTATGCTGTCTGTCTGCATCCATTGTAACAAAACTTCCAAACCCTAACTCTTTTGCTTTTTTAGCACCGCTTAGTATAGCTTCGCCTTTACCAAGATTTTTTGGGTGACTTAAGAGTATGATGTTGGGATTTTCAACTTCTATCGCCTTGTTTGAGCCATCATCAACCACTATAAGAGTATATCCGTACTTTAGCACATCTTCTATGACCTCAGATATATAAGGTGAGTTATAGACTGGAATTACAACGCAAATATTCATAAAATAAAACTTGCCACACTATCATTACTACTAAAAACCTTATACTTGCTGCCATCTCTTTTATATGTCAGTATTTCATTTGGCTTAACCAGTTTTAAAAATTTTGCTCTCTTTATGGATCGAATTTCAACATCAAAAATCTCACTAACTATCTCAAAATGTATAAAACCGGGCAATATCGGTTTTGTTGGAAAATGAGCCTTAAATATAGAATGATTTTCATCGCTAAGCTGCACAACAGCTTCATTGTCATCTTTAAATTTTAAATCATACAAATTCATCAATGCACATCCAACACCTCTCAAATTTATTTGTATCTTATCTAATAAAGGTATAATTCTCTCTTTATAATTCTACCAAAATACTTTTTTGCACTCTCTAGGAATCACATGTTTACTCTGAAAAATTATGATACGACCAATACGAAAAACGACATACTCTCCGGCATAGTTGTTGCAGTTGCTCTTGTGCCTGAAGCTATAGCTTTTGCATTAGTTGCCGGATTTAGCCCTCTCGTTGGGCTCTATACTGCTTTTATGCTTGGTCTAGTTACGGCCTTAATAGGTGGAAAACCTGGTATGATTAGTGGAGCTACCGGCTCCATGGTTGTGGTTATGGTTTCACTTGCATCAACTCATGGCATAAGTTATGTTCTATGGGCAACCATACTCACAGGAATCATACAAATAGCAATAGGTCTAGCAAAACTTGGCAAATTTATAAGATTTGTTCCTCAACCGGCAATCTATGGCTTTGTCAATGGTTTGGCTATTGTTATAGCTATGAGTCAATTTCAATTTTTTAAAAATAGTGATTATTTGATGTATATTTTAGTTGCATCCACTATGCTCATAATGTACTTTTTACCAAAATTTACAAAAGCGGTACCAGCTGGTTTGGTCTCCATTGTACTTTTAACTCTAGTGGTTTATTTTACTGGATTGGATACAAAAACTGTAGCAGATTTGGGAAATATTAGTGGAAGTTTGCCCTCTTTTTCAATCCCTGCAGCACCTTTTGATTTTAAAACATTTAAAATCATACTTCCATATTCTATTATTTTGGCATTGGTCGGTTTGATTGAATCTTTACTTACACTCTCGGTTTTGGATGAAATGAGCGGCAAAAGGGGAAGTGGAAACAAAGAATGTATAGCACAAGGTATCGGAAATACAACTTGTGGCTTCTTTGGCGGTATGGCAGGATGTGCGATGATAGGTCAATCTATCATAAATTTTACCTCAGGTGGATTGACAAGACTCTCAAGTGCAACTGCTGCGATTTTACTCATCACTTTTGTAGTATCACTTTCAAGTATCATAGGCATCATACCGATAGCTGTTTTGGTGGGCATTATGTTTATGGTTTCGTTAGAAACTTTTGAGTGGGCAAGCGTAAACAGACTAAGAAAAATGCATAAAGCAGATGCCTTCATACTCATAACCGTAACACTTATAACCATATTTTTTGATCTAGCTGTTGCTGTTATAGCAGGTGTGATAATATCTGCTCTTGTCTTTGCATACCAACAAGCCAGGCTATCAAAGCGGATACATGTAGAGAGTGACGGAACTAAGGTTTACAAGCTAGAGGGTCCACTGTTTTTTGGCTCTGCAGTACAGTTTAACAATGATATTTTTGATGTAAAAAATGATCCAAAAAATGTCGTTATTGACTTCAGTAACACTAGAGTTATGGACTCAAGCGGAGTCGAAGCTATAGATAAAATAACTAAAAAATATACTCAGCAAGGCAAAAGTCTAAAGCTAAGATATCTTAGCGATGACTGCATAGATGCCTTGCAAAATGCAGGTAAATACTGCACTCACGAGATAGATAATCCAACTTATAAAGTTGTTAGAGATTTTTAATAGAGGCTTGAAAATTTATATCTTTGTCTATGCTTTTTATATGCAAGTCTTGCTGTGGAAATGGTATCTCTATGTTGTTGGCATAAAGAGCGTTATATACCAAAATCAAAAATCTTGAAGCCGTTCTTTTAGGATACAGAGTCTCAGGGCCTTTTATCCACACAAAAAGCTCAAAATCGACGCTGCTATTTCCCATACTTACCATTATAACCCTAGTATGCCTTTTGGTATTATCCACGATGTCTTTGAAGCCACTTTTTTTAATAGCATCTTTTACCACCTCCGATACTTTTTCCGGTTTTGTTCCATAAGCTACACCAAAAGGAATCTGAAACCTTCTGATATTGTCATTCATGGTCCAGTTTATTACATTGTTTTGAATAAAATTTTGATTTGGGACTATTACATCTATATTTGAGTTTGTGTTTATAGTAGTTGAACGCATATTTATACCCGTCACATGACCTCTTAATTCATTTGAAAGCTCTATATAGTCGCCTATCTTAATACTCCTTTCAAACATCAAAATTATACCTGATATAAAGTTTGAAACTATATTTTGCAAACCAAAACCTATGCCTACAGAGAGTGCGCCTGCTACTAAACCGATAGATGAAAGGTTAATTCCAAGAACATTTAAGGCTAATATAAAAGCTATAACTATAATCACATAGTAGCCTAAATTTGAAAAAATTGTACGGGTTGTTGAGTTTATAGAACTGATATTTTGAGTGACTCTTTTTATATTTATTTTATAAAAACCGCCAATATAAAATCCAAAGATAAATATCAATATTGAGATTATAATCTTCATGATGCTTATTGGACTATTGTTTATATTAAACAACGGATTTGTAACAAAACTCCATAAAAAAACAAATATATTTTGAACTTCACGCGTGGTAGAAATCGTCATCACATTTATCGATCCAAGGTAGTATTTTTCCATGCTATTTAAAAGAGAGTCGGCTTCTTGGTTTATTGATTTTCCAAGCTCTAGTTTTTTGGTCAAGATTAAAATCTGTTTTGCCGTATCAAAAGCTTTTTTATCTTTTTTTACAAGTCTTGCTGAAAACTTTAAAAAGATAAAGTCAGCCATACTTTTGAGCGTATCTTGATATTCTTTTGTTCTGTATTTTATCAAATTTGTAATTTTTGTAATTTTCTTCTTCGAGTCATTAAGAAACTCTAGCCTCTCTTTTTCAACCTCTAATTTACTAATCTCATTTTTTATCTTTTTTGACTCTTCTTTGTACTCTTTTATGTTTTGATTGTACAGGACTTTATTAAAATCTATATTTTTGGCCGATTGATTTAGCAAAGATACGATAGATTTCATATTATCATGGACAAAATTAATCTGTTTTTCATATAAGTTTTTTGTTTTAAAATAAAAAGACTCTTGCAATTGTAGAGTCAAAAGAGAGGATTTACCATCTTTTGTATCTCTTATCTCCTCTTTAAGTGTCCTGATTTTTTGCTTAATTCTTTGTGCTTTTTCATTCAAAGCACTCTTCCTTGCAGCATTTTGCATATATAAAACAAAAAGATTTTCATACTCTTTATATGTTTTTGGCAGCTTGATTTTTTTGGGTTTTTTACTTTTTTTTATATCTATATTTATAAGCTTATTTAGCAAAACTTTTTGCAATAAAGTTTCATCATTATTTTTAGCAGAATGAGAAATGTGTGCAAGAAGTATTTTATATGTCGTTTGATTGGCATCTATAAGTGTGTTATTTACATCTGAAGCATACATAGATGAAAGTAGAGGTAATAAAACAAAACAAAACCGAATAAAAGAAAAAATCAATTCAATCTACAATTTTTTATTTTCTGTGATTTATAAAGGCATTATAAAGTTCTTCAAAGGCTACTTCGCTTGAATTTTCCACACTTTTCATCAACTCAATAGTTTTATAATGCTCACCATTTTTCCAGAATCCGATAGCCTCTTTTATGCCTTGATGAACATTTGCATGGTGTGAGTTCACACTGTTTATAACCGAACTCTCTTCTTTAATTTTTTCTTTAGAATCTGCAAACCATTGGTTAAAAGCACAAGAATGCTCATCTGTAATAGTTGGATTTTCATTATTTATAAAAGCATTATATGCCAAAAGCTTTAACAATATATGATCAACCTTACCATTACCAATACCAATCTCATTTGTGATATTTTCCGTAATATCTTTGATCCTGTGTGAATTTCCTATGACAAATTCCAGCTCCATAAAAAAATCAGATAGAATTTTGGATATCTTATCTGTATTGACTCTGAAAAGTTCAGAAATATCCTGTATCTCCGATGTATTTTGTTTTAATTGACCTATGCTAATCTCAACTTCTTGAGTGGCTTTTTGTGTGCGCTCAGCCAATTTTCTAACTTCATCAGCGACAACCGCAAATCCTCTTCCATGTTCACCAGCTCTTGCTGCTTCTATGGCTGCATTTAGGGCTAGTAGATTTGTTTGGTCTGATATATCCTTTATGAGGTTAATGATATCACCTATTGAAGTAACACTGTCGTTTAATGAGTTTGTTCCATTGTCAAGATTTGTAGCCTCTTGTGCTATTTGATCAATCGAACTAGTTATGTTTTCACCTTTGGATTGAACAGTCGAAATTCTTCTATTTGTTTTTTCATTTATACTACTTGCATCTGCTAGCGATTCAACCGAACCGGTTAAAATCTCTTTTACAAAACCAACGCCGCTTTTATAAGATTTTAAAAGCATCTGTATAATTTGATCTCTTACTTCATCTTCACTGCTTTTTTCATCAAAATTACTATTTCGAAATGTATCAACCTGTGACTGTAATTTCTCCACCTCCTCCACAAGTTTACTATTCTCTTTTTCAAGCTCAACAATCTTCTCTCTCTCAGAATCACAATTTGAAAAAAAACCCATCTCAACCTCCAAAATTTTATCTAGTATTATACATTTTTTTACAAATAATATCAAAATATGTTAGAATTTTTATGTATTTAGTATCTTTTAGCAGTGGTGTCCCGGACGAGATTCGAACTCATGACCTCTTGATTAGGAATCAAGTGCTCTATCCTGCTGAGCTACCGGGACATAGAGATAAGAACCGGACTATCCCAAAGTGGGATGCCCGGTTTTAGTGCCTATTTTTAAGCGTTTCTCTTTTTGATAATCTCTTCAGCAACATTTCTTGGCACTTCTTCATAATGGTCAAATTCCATTGAATATGAAGCTCTACCTTGAGTTTGACTTCTTAAATCAGTTGAGTAACCAAACATCTCTGAAAGTGGGCAGAAAGCATTTACTATCTTGTGTCCGCTTCTATCTTCCATGGAGTTAATCTGTCCTCTTCTTCTATTTAAATCGCCAATAACATCGCCCATGAAATCTTCTGGAGTTTCAACTTCAACTTTCATCATAGGCTCAAGTATGATAGCATCTGCTTTTCTTGCACCCTCTTTAAATGCCATTGACGCAGCTAGTTTAAATGCCATCTCAGATGAGTCAACATCGTGATAACTTCCGTCATATAGAGTGACTTTGACATCTTCAACAGGATATCCCGCTAGAACACCACCTTGCATAGCCTCTTTAAGACCTTTATCAACAGCCGGTATGAATTCTTTTGGAATTGAACCACCTTTAATGTCATTTACAAACTCATACCCTTCGCCAGGCTCAAGTGGAGTAAGTCTGATATAAACATGTCCATACTGTCCACGACCACCAGATTGTTTTGCATATTTGTGTTCTTGAGTAACCTCTTTTTTAATTGTCTCTCTGTACGCAACTTGAGGCTGTCCAACTTCTGCATCAACTTTGAATTCTCTAAGCATTCTATCAACCAAAATCTCTAAGTGAAGTTCACCCATTCCTGAGATAATAGTCTGACCGCTCTCTTCATCAGTTTCTACTCTAAAGCTAGGATCTTCTTGTGCTAGTTTTTGTAATGCTATACCCATTTTCTCTTGGTCAGCTTTAGTTTTTGGCTCAACCGCAACGCTGATAACAGGATCTGGAAAGTCCATCTTCTCTAAGATTACTCTATCTTTCTCACCAGCTAGCGTATCTCCTGTAAGAGTAGATTTTAATCCAACAACTGCACCTATCTCACCGGCAAATAGTTGCTTAATCTCTTCTCTTTTATTTGAATGCATCTTAAGAAGTCTTCCGACTCTCTCTTTTTTATCTTTTGTAGTATTGTAAGTGTAGCTTCCACTCTCTAGCGTACCACGATATACTCTAACAAATGTAAGTTGACCAACAAATGGATCAGTCATAATCTTAAATGCAAGTGCAGCAAATTCACCATCATCAGTTGATTCTACAATCGTTTCGCTACCATCTTCATATTCGCCTTTTATGGCTTCAACTTCTGTAGGTGCCGGCATATAATCAACAACAGCATCAAGCAATGGCTGAACACCCTTGTTTTTAAACGCAGTTCCACAAAGCATAGGGACTAAAGTCATATTCAAACATCCAGCTTTTATACCTGTTTTTATCTCTTCTTCACTCAAATTTTCACCAGCAAGGTATTTTTCCAATAACTCATCACTAGTTTCAGAGATGGACTCTATCATATGCTCTCTATAAGCTTCTGCTTTTTCAACTAAATTTTCAGGAATATCAATAACTTCATAATGTGATCCCATAGCTGCTTCATCTTCCCAAACAAGTGCTTTCATTTTTACTAAATCAACAACACCCTTAAAGTCATCTTCCGCACCGATTGGTATCTGAATTGGCACTGGATTTGCTTTTAATCTCTCTTTTATCTGTCTCTCAACTTCATAAAAATCAGCCCCAACTCTGTCCATTTTATTTACAAAAACCATTCTTGGAACTCTATATCTATTTGCTTGTCTCCATACGGTTTCACTTTGTGGTTGAACTCCACCAACTGCACAAAAGACTGCAACAGCGCCATCAAGAACTCTCATACTTCTTTCAACTTCAATAGTAAAGTCAACATGACCCGGAGTGTCTATAATATTTATTTGATGATTATCCCATTCACAAGTCGTAGCGGCACTTGTAATAGTAATCCCTCTTTCTTTTTCTTGATCCATCCAGTCCATTGTAGCTGCACCATCATGAACTTCTCCAATCTTGTGCGAAATTCCTGTATAAAAAAGAATTCTTTCTGTTGTTGTAGTTTTGCCGGCATCAATATGCGCAGCAATTCCAATATTTCTAACCATATTTATAGGATGTTTTCTTGACATAATATCTCCCTTCTACCAGCGGTAGTGTGCAAAAGCTTTATTTGCTTCAGCCATTTTATATGTATCTTCTTTCTTTTTAAATGTTGCACCTCTTGAGTTAGCTGCATCCAATAGCTCATTTGCCAATCTTTCAACCATAGTTCTTTCACTTCTTTTTCTGGCATATGAAATTAACCATCTCAGAGCAAGTGTTTGCTGTCTAACAGGTCTAACTTCTATAGGTACTTGATATGTAGCACCACCGACTCGTCTACTTTTTACTTCCATAACTGGCTTAACATTTTCAATGGCAGTACTAAAAATATCAATACCTTTCATATCATCGCTTCTTTTTTCAGCAAGTTCTAAAGCACCATAAAATACTTTTGCAGCAACACTTTTTTTGCCATCTAGCATAAGTGAATTAATAAATTTTGTGATTATTTTACTGTTGTAAACTGGATCTGGGAGTATTTCCCTGACTTGGGCTCTTCTTCTTCTCATTTTGATTCCTTCAAATTTTTAAATTTTACTCAAATGCTACCTACATTCCAAAGGAGTAGCACCTGTTTGATAAATTTAATAAAATTTCACTGTTTTTTTCAACAGTTAACTTGTTCAGAAAGTAAATTTTTTATAAATTTACGATCCACTAAAACTTAAGATTATTTTGGTTTTTTAGTACCGTACTTACTTCTTGCAACTGTTCTGTTTGCAACTCCGGCAGTATCTAGTGCACCACGAACGATATGATACTTAACACCAGGTAAATCCTTTACCCTTCCGCCTCTTACTAGAACTATCGAGTGCTCTTGGAGGTTATGACCCTCTCCACCTATATAGCTAATAACTTCAAAGCCACTAGTTAGTCTAACTTTGGCAACTTTTCTCAAAGCTGAGTTTGGTTTTTTTGGAGTAGTTGTATAAACTCTCGTACAAACCCCTCTTCTTTGAGGACAACTGACCAATGCAGGTGATTTTGATTTTTTGATCACCTTTTTTCTCTCTTTTCTTACCAATTGGTTGATTGTTGGCACATTTTTTCCTTATATATTTTTCCTATCGCAATACAATAACCAAAATTTGGCAGTATACTGCGATGAAGCCTGCTATTTTATTTAAAAACAGCTTAAAAGATGGTTAAAAGAGGGTATAAACTTATACCCTCTTGTTTTTAACCTTCTACCCCTACACTATTGTTTATCTTTACAATTCTATCTTTATAAAGACCTGTTCCCACCGGAATCATACGACCTAAAATAACATTTTCTTTTAAGTCTCTCAAATAATCCATTTTGGCAGCAAGGCTCGCTTCGGTAAGAACCTTTGTAGTTTCTTGAAATGATGCAGCTGAGATAACACTGTCACTTCCGATAGCAGCTCTAGTGACACCAAGCAAGATTGGATCTGCGATTGCCGGTTCTCCGCTCATCTTCATGATCCTCTCATTCTCTTCTGTGAATCTCTGTCTGCTTATTAAGTCACCCTCGATAAACTTTGTATCTCCACTATCAACTATCTTGACTTGTCTTAGCATTTGAGAAACTATAACTTCGATATGTTTATCACTAATAGCAACACCTTGTCTTCGATAGACTTTTTGAATTTCACTAATTATATAATAATGTAGTGCTTTTTCACCCATAATTCTAAGAATATCATGACTAGAAATAATACCGTCTGTCAGCTTTTCACCAGCATGTACAAATTCACCGGCGTGTACATGTATCTGAGTATTTTTTGCTACTAAATATTCTGCTGTTGCACCATCTTCTGCTTCTATGATAATTCTCTCTTTGGCTCTTAAGGGTTTCCCAAATCTAATAGTTCCATCAATTTCTGCTATAACAGTCGGATTTTTTGGGCGTCTAGCTTCAAAAAGTTCACTAACTCTTGGCAAACCACCCGTAATATCTTTTGACTTTGCAGCAGCTTTTGGAGTTCTTCCTATGATATCTGCTGTTTTTACACTATCACCATCTTTAACGAATACCGCTGTTTTTGACTCTAGTTGATATTTGATTATCTGTCCAGATTCAGTCGCAACTATAAGTGTTGGTTTTAATCCTGATGGTAAGTATTCATTTATAACCAGTCTACTCTCACCCGTCATCTCATCAAACTGCTCTGTTACACTGATACCAGGCTCAATATCCTCGAATGTGATCACACCGTCTTCTTCTGCAATAATTGGTATAGAGTACGGATCCCATTCTGCTATAACTATCTGCTCAGCACTACTTGGGTGTGCTATAATTTCATCAAAGGTACTTACTTTTACATTATCTCCTATATCTATAATGGAGCCTCTTGGTATGTAATGCCTGATAGCTTCTCTATTTTCATCATCGGCGATGACTGCAAAAAGCCCTTTTTCATCAACCAAATGGTCTTTCTCAACACTATTATATCTCTCTAGATAATCACCTGCAAGTTTATAATATTTGACAGTTCCTACTGCTTCTGTTAAGATTTTTAGAGAAATAGGATCTCCATCATGAACTTTAAGTTCACTGGCATAAGGAATACGATTTGGAACATTCCAACTCTCTTTTATAACCTCAACTATGCTCTCATTTTGGTGAACTTCATCTCCATTTTTATATGGAAGATAGAATTTTCCTTCCACTTTTCCACTGACTCCGGCAAGTTCATTTGCTTTTGCAAGGTCACTTTTTCTAAGAGTATATTTAACCTCTTCTTTATCGCCTTTTATCGTCAAAATAGCTTCATCATGAGAATTATCTATATGCAAGGTCCCATCTATCAAAGTCTTTATCTTGGGTTCAACCAACAATATAGAAGCATTTCTTCTGTTTGCTACGATATTTTTACCCTCCTTTGAGAGATATGTTTTAGTATTATAATATCGTATAAAACCTTCTTTTCCGGCAATTACCTGTCTATCTTGCGCTTCAGTAGATGCAGTTCCACCTATATGAAATGTTCTAAGTGTCAGCTGAGTTCCAGGCTCACCGATAGATTGGGCAGATATAATACCTACTGCTTCACCTGGTTTTACTAATGAGCCAACACCAAGATTTACTCCATAGCATTTTGAACAAACACCTTTTTTTGCTTTACATGTAATAGGAGTTCTTATAACAACTGAACGAATAGCTGCTTCTTTTAATATATTGGCTTTCTTTTCGTCTATCAAAGTTCCCTCTGCAAAAAGAACTTCATTTGTAATGGAATCAATAACATCTTCAGCCAAAACTCTACCAAATGCTCTATCACTTAGAGATTCAATCAACTCTCCACCCTCGGTGATTTCTGTTATTTCAACACCCTCATGTGTTCCACAATCTTCCATAGTTACTTTTACATTTTGTGCGACATCTATCAGTTTTCTAGTCAAATAACCGGCATTTGCAGTTTTTAAAGCAGTATCTGCCAATCCTTTTCTAGCTCCGTGGGTAGATATAAAGTACTCAAGCACATTTAAACCTTCCCTAAAGTTTGAAATAATCGGAGTTTCGATAATACTACCATCGGGTTTTGCCATCAATCCCCTCATACCTGCGAGTTGACGAATTTGTGCAGCACTACCTCTAGCACCTGAATCTGCCATCATATAGATTGAGTTGAAACCGCCTTTGTCACTCTCAGTAAGCTTCATCATCTCTTTAGCAACTTCATTATTGGTGTCAGTCCAAATATCAACAATCTTGTTATATCTTTCTTGTTCTGTTAAGAGACCTGAACTGTACTGTTTTTGTATCTCTCTAACTTTTTTCTTTGCAGATGCCACTTTTTCTTTTTTGGCTTTTGGTACTTTTATATCATCGATAGATACGGAAACTCCGGCTATTGTTGCGTATTTGTAACCCATATTTTTGATATTATCCAAAAACTCTGCTGTAATGCCATAGCCGCCTTCTTTATATACGAAGTCAACTAGATTTCCTATATCTTTCTTCTTTAAAACTCTATTCCATAACTCAGGTGGAACAAAACTAGGAAGAATTGATTTTATAATCATACGGCCGGCAGTTGTAAAAATAACTCTTCCGTCAACGACGGTCTTAATTTTTGCCTGAGCCTCTAAAAATCCTGAATCCATAGCAATCATTATTTCATCGACATTTGAAAATATTTTATTTGATCCCTTTGCATTTATCTTCTCTAAAGACAAATAATATAATCCTAAAACCATATCTTGAGTAGGAACAGTTATCGCCTTACCAGAAGCTGGGTGTAGTATATTCATAGAACTTATCATCAAGACTTTACACTCTGCTATCGCCTCTTGCGAAAGTGGAACATGCACAGCCATCTGATCACCATCAAAATCTGCATTAAATGCAGAACAAGCTAATGGATGAAGTCTTATAGCTTTTCCTTCTATCAATACTGGGTGAAAAGCCTGTATTGAAAGCTTGTGAAGTGTCGGAGCACGGTTAAGTAAAACAGGATATCCATCAACTACTTCGCTTAAGCACTCCCAAACTTCATTTGTTTTGTTGTCGATCATTTTTTTGGCTTGCTTGATTGTAGTTGCATAGCCTTTTTCTTCAAGTCTGGCTATCAAATGAGGTTTAAATAGCTCTAACGCCATTAGTTTTGGTAGACCACACTGATCCATCCTTAGAGTAGGACCAACTACAATAACAGAACGACCGGAGAAATCAACCCTTTTTCCAAGCAAGTTTTGCCTGAATCTTCCCTGCTTTCCTTTTATGATTTCAGAAAGCGATTTTAATGGTCTTTTATTTGCACCCTTGACTGCATTTGCTCGGCGACCATTATCAAAAAGTGCATCGACACTCTCTTGTAGCATCCTCATCTCATTTCTTATGATTATCTGTGGTGCATCTAGCTCCATCAATCTCTTAAGTCTTGAGTTTCTATTTATCACTCTTCTATATAGATCATTTACATCACTAACGGCAAATTTTCCACCATCTAAGGCAACTAGAGGTCTAAGGTCGGGAGGAAGCACAGGAAGTACAGTAATCATCATCCATTCAGGTCTGTTTCCACTATGTAAAAGTGCCTCAACAATCTTTAATCTTTTTATGATAGTTTTTTTCTTTGCTTCAGAATTAGTATTTTTCATATCTTCTTTTAGGCTTGCAAGAATATCCACTAAATCCAAATCAGCCAATAGGTCTTTAACTATCTGTCCACCCATATCGGCTACGAAACCGCTATCCCCAAATCTTTGATGTAAAGACTGGTATTGTTCTTCATTTAAAACATCATATTTTCCAACCGGCTTGGAATTTTCAGCATCATAAAAAGCCTCTCCAGGCTCACTTACAATGTAAGCTTCGTAGTATAATACTCTCTCTAAGTCTTTCATCTTTACACCTAATAGTGTACCGATTCTACTTGGAAGTGAATTTACATACCAAATGTGAGCTACCGGTGCAACAAGCTCTATATGACCCATCCTAGATCTTCTTACTTTTGTGCTTGTTACTTCAACACCACATTTTTCACACTTTATACCCTTGTATCTCATCTTTTTATATTTACCGCAAAGACACTCATAATCCCTAACAGGTCCAAATATCTTTGCACAAAAAAGACCATCTCTCTCTGGCTTCAAAGTACGATAGTTTATGGTTTCAGGTTTTTTTACTTCACCAAAACTCCAAGATTTTATCTTTTCGGGACTTGCTAGTTTTAGCTGAAAAGCACAAAAATCTTTTGGTTTATTGTCGTCTAAAATTTCGATAGGTTCTAACCGTTTCATTATTCATCCACCTCATTATATACTTCCACATCCAGAGCCAAAGACTTTAATTCATTTGTTAAAACAAAGAAAGTTTCAGGTATGCCGGTTGTTGGTACATTTTCGCCTCTTGTCAGTGCTTTATATGCCGCGACTCTTCCCTCAACATCATCAGACTTGACAGTTAACATCTCTCTTAGAGTATGCGCAGCTCCATGTCCTTCAAGTGCCCAAACTTCCATCTCACCAAATCTTTGTCCACCAAATAGTGCTTTACCACCAACTGGCTGTTGGGTAACCAAAGAGTAAGGTCCTGTGCTTCTTGCATGCATTTTTTCATCCACTAAGTGATGAAGTTTTAACATATACATGTAGCCCACATTTACTCTCTCTTTTATCTTTTCTCCTGTTATCCCATCATACAAGTCTGTTTTTCCATCCATATCTATCTTAGCAAGTTCAAAAAGCTTTTTAAACTCTTCTTCATTTACACCTTCAAAAATTGGAGTTGAAAATCTCACACCCGTACTCCAGTCTCTCGCATATTCAAGAAGCTTATCATCATCAATTTTGGATAAAAATTCTTTTGCATTCATTAATTTCGCAACATCTGCTATCTCTGCCATCTTTTCTCTCAGTGTTTTTATCCAATCACCTTGTTTTTCTTCAAAAATATCGGCTATCTGATCGCCCAATCTTCTACCAACCAAACCGAGATGGACTTCCAAGATTTGACCAATGTTCATACGACTAGGCACACCAAGTGGATTAAGAACAACATCAACGGCTTCACCATTTTTTAGATAAGGCATATCTATCTCACGCACGATATTTGAAACGATACCTTTATTTCCGTGTCGTCCTGCCATTTTATCACCGACTTTTAATTTTCTTTTTGTGGCTACATAAATCTTCACTAACTTTACAACACCGCTAGGTAATATATCATCTTTTTCAAGAACATCTAGTTTTTCATCATGTTCTTCTTTTAGCTTTTTCTTCTCGTTTTGAAAATAATTTTTAAGGTTTTTATACTCATCTTCAACATCTTTTGAGTAAGCTTTTATGATACTGTTTATAGCAAACCTATTTACCTTTTCAAGATCTTCTTTTGTTGCAAATTCACCACTTGCATAGGATTTTTTATTTATCTCTTGATCTTTTTGGAGAGGGTTTTTTGACATCAAAGAGTTGATTCTCAACATCTCTTCTCTATCCAACATCAAAAGTTTGTCATGATGCTCACGATCAAGCTTATCTTTCTCTTCCTCATAAGCTCGCAATGCTCTTGGATCTTTGTCGTAGCCTTTTTTTGTAAAGATTTTAACATCTACTATAACACCTTCAAGTGACGGTGACGCATACATGGATTTATTTACTACATGTCCTGCTTTTTCACCAAATATAGCACGAAGTAATCTCTCTTCAGGAGTCGGTTTGACCTCACCTTTAGGGGATACCTTTCCCACCATGATCATACCTGGTTTTATGTAAGTTCCAATCTTTACTATACCACTTTCGTCAAGATGAGCTAGATCTTCTTCTCTAACATTCGGTATATCTTTTGTTATCTCTTCAACACCATCTTTTAGCTCTCTTGCCTCAATCTCTTTTTCATAAATATGAACACTTGTAAATGCATCTTCTCTTATAAGTTTTTGACTGATAACGATGGCATCTTCATAGTTGTATCCATTCCAAGGCATAAAGGCAACCATAACATTTTTACCGATAGCAAGTTCGCCCTTATCCATGCTAGGTCCATCAGCTATGATTTGCCCCTCTTTTACAATATCACCTTTTTTTACGGCAACTTTTTGTGTAAATGTAGTATTTTGGTTTGTACGCATATTTTTTTCCAATACATACAGATCAATAAATGAGCCATTTTCATCTTCACCTAGTATATATACGCTTTTATTATCAACCTTCTCTACAACTCCTGCTCTTTTTGCTTTGATAGCTTCCCAAGAATCTCTAGCTGTGATAGCTTCCATACCTGTTCCGACCATAGGAGCACTTGTTCTAACGAGTGGAACTCCCTGTCTTTGCATGTTTGAGCCCATAAGTGCACGGTTTGCATCATCATGTTCCAAAAATGGAATCAATGAGGCTGCAACACCCGCAATCATCATAGATGACAAATCAATCATATCCACTTTTTCTTTTTCTATAAGTACAATCTCACCATCAATTCTAGCCTCTATCAAATCTTCAACTATCTCATTGTTTTCATTTATGTGTGTACTTGCCGGCGCTATAACCAAACCCTCTTCTTGTGTTGCCGTTATATATACAATTTCACTGGTTATTGTGCCATTTTTTACTTTTCTATATGGCGCTTCAACAAAACCCAAATCATTCACTTTTGCATACATCGCGAGAGTATTAATAAGACCGATATTTTGTCCTTCAGGAGTCTCTATAGGACAAATTCTTCCATAATGTGTAGGGTGCACATCTCTTACTTCAAAACCTGCTCTCTCTTTAACCAAACCACCGGCTCCTAGAGCTGAAAGCCTTCTTTTATGTGTGATTTCACTAAGAGGATTTGTTTGGTCCATAAATTGAGAAAGTTGTCCGCTTGAAAAAAATTCCATAATAGTACTTGTTATCATTTTTGAATTTATCATATCATGAGGCATCAACTCTTCAACTGATCCGCTAAGAGAAGTAAACTTGTCTCTTATGGCTTTTTGCATCTTGATAAGTCCCGTATGAAGCTCATTTGCCAAAAGCTCGCCAATCGCACGAATTCTACGATTTCCTAAGTGGTCTCTATCATCAATACGACCTTGACCATTTTTTACTTTTATAAGATACTTTACAGTTTTTATGATGTCTTCACTAGTCATGACTGTTACATACTCAGGTACTTCAACGCCAAGCTTGTGATTCATCTTCATACGACCAACTTTTGTTAGATCATATCTTTCAGGATTAAAGAAAAGGTCTTTGACAAAGGCTCTTGCAGCCTCTTTCGTGACAGGTTCACCTGGCCTCATTACTTTATATATTCTTATATTTGCAAGGTCATTTTCATCTTCTATCTGTTCAGTTTGCCTAAGAAGTTTTAGTGTTTCATTATCTGCTATAAATGCATTTATGATACCGTCATCAACTCCTACTGCCAAGTCATTTGCAATTTCAATTGAAGAACATCCTTGCTCTATCAATTTTACCAATTTTGATTCATCTAGCTGAGTTAGAGTATCATATAAAACTTCGCCGCTATCATTGTCTATGATAGGAGAAGAGAGAAATCTATTCGCTAAAACCTCAACTGGGTATTCTATAAGTTTTATACCATCTTCTTTAAACTTTTCAGCCCTTTTTTTAGTAAGTCTTTTACCTGCTCCAATAAGTTGATTTCCATTTTCATCTTTAAGATCAAAATCAACTCTCCCAATGAAATCCTCAGGTACAAATTCCATAAAAAATTTATTTTCTTTTATCTCTATATTTAATACCGGATAAAATAATTTTAAAATATCTTGTTTGCTATATCCTAATGCTCTGAAAAGTATAGTAATTGGAACTTTTCTTCTTTTATTTATCCTCATAAATAGTGTATCTTTTGCATCATATTCAAAATAGAGCCAGCTTCCACGATCTGGAATGATTTGAGCCGTATATATCAGTTTATTATTTACTGTACTGCTCTCTTCTTCTTTAAAAATAACACCGGGACTTCTGTGAAGTTGGTTCACGACAACTCTTTCGACACCGTTAATTATAAACGATGTTCTCTCGGTCATCATTGGAATATCTCTTATAAATATTGCTTGTTCTTTTATATCTTTAACACCGGTTTTTTCCCCGGTTTTTTCATCTTTATCCCACAATATCAATCGAATACTCATTTTAAGTCCGACTGAGTAGGTTAAACCTCTTTCCATACACTCTCTTACATTGTATTTTGGTTTGCCTATCTTGCTTCCTACATACTCTAGCGTAAGTCTATTTTGTGGATCGTGTATAGGAAAGATTGATCTAAAAACTTTTTCGATTCCGCCGTCACTATCAACTCCTACTTTTAGAAAATTTTCATAACTTTTTTGTTGTAGTTGTAGTAGGTTTGGAACATCTATTTTTTTTGGTACTTTTGAAAAATCAACCCTTAGGCGATTTCCCGAATTTAAATTATTTAACATGAGTCTACCTCGTGTAGTTGTTTGAAAAGGGTAGTAGTTTTTCTACATAATTTGTAGAAATTTTAACGACTAATTGGTTTCCCGTCATAAGTCTTGGGGAGAAAAACTCCCCAAAGGTTGGCTTACTTAATTTCAGCTTCTGCGCCAGCTTCTTCAATCTGTTTTCTAATCTCTTCTGCTTCGTCTTTTGATACACCTTCTTTAAGTGTAGTTGGAGCACTTTCAACTGCTTCTTTAGCCTCTTTAAGACCAAGACCAGTAATTGCACGGACAACTTTAATCGCATTGATTTTCTTAGCACCTGCACTTTTAAGAACGACATCAAATTCTGTTTTTTCTTCTACTGCAGCGGCTCCGGCTCCGGCAGCTCCGGCTACCATTACAGGTGCAGCTGAAACACCAAATTTCTCTTCAAATTCTTTCACTAATTCACTTAATTCAAGAACTGTAAGACCTGAAATATATTCTAGTACATCTTCTTTAGTTATTGCCATATTATTTTCCTTAATACATTTTTATCTAACTGTCATCTTATTCAAGAGCAAAGCTCTCAAACAATTCACATTCTACTAAAGCTAAACCTTTCGGTTAAACTTTTTCAACTATTGTCATTAAGAGCATAGCCCCTAAACAACTTACTCTTACTATGCGCTCTCTTCTTCTTTTTTTGCTCTTAAAGCATCCAAACCAATTGTCAAGTTTGTAACCGGAGCCATCCAAGTTTGTAACAACATTCCAATAAGTTCATCTCTTGATGGCAACTTGGAAAGTGCTTCAATCTTAGCTATGTCTGCAAGTTCACCAGCTATAAATCCAGTTTTTATTTGAAAAACTTTATTTGTTTCGGCAAACTTTGCAACGACTTTTGTCACATCTAACTGATCTTCGCCCCATACAAAAATATTTGTATCTTTTAGCTCAATACCTTCGATTTCAGCATTTTTCATAGCAATTGCTACTAGTGTATTTTTCGCAATTCGAACTTTTACATTCTTTTGTCTAGCACTATTTCTTAATGCTTCAAGCGATTTTGTATTTAAGCCTTTAAAGTCACAAACGATTAGTGCGTCGGAAGCTTTAAAATCCTGAGTTAGCTGATCTACTAATTCAACTTTTTCACTTTTTGTCAATTTTTCTCCTTTCCGACTGGTGATTTCAAGCAGAGTTGGAATACTTTCCAAATTAAGCCTAAGCCTCGACTATTTCCAATCAAAGATTAAATTAAGGAGCAGAATTGCTCCTATTGTCTATTTTAAATCTATAAGCTCTTGATTATCTAGTGTAATTGAAGGGCTCATTGTCAATGATATTGCAGCATTTTTTATATATTTACCTTTAGAAGAAGCTGGCTTATGCTTGTTTACAGCTCTAATAAATGTTTCAAAATTATCTTTGATTTGCTCATTTGTAAAACTAATCTTGCCTATACCCGCATGAATATTTGCTTGTTTATCAACTCTAAAGTTAACTTGACCGCCTTTAAAGTTTTCAACAGCTTTTGCAACATCCATAGTTACTGTCCCAGTTTTGGGATTCGGCATTATACCTTTTGGCCCCAATATTCTACCAACTTTACCAACCATACCCATCATATTAGGAGTTGCTATTAGGACATCAAAATCTATCTTTCCACTTTGTATATCAGCTATTAAGTCATCACTACCAACCAAGTCAGCTCCAGCCTTCTTTGCTTCATCAGCCTTAGCATCCTTTGCAACAACTGCAACTCTGACTTTTTTACCTGTTCCAGCCGGTAAAACAACTGAGCCTCTTACCATCTGGTCTGCATGTCTTGGGTCAACATTTAATTTTAGAGCCACCTCTATCGTTTCATCAAATTTTGCACTCGCAAGGTTTTTGATGTTTCCTAGAGCCTCTTCCATACTGTATTTTTTTTCAATGTCCACTTTTTTAAGCAACTCTTGAAATCTTTTAGTTATCTTTTTTGCCATTATATTTTTCTCCGCTAATTTTGCTTCCACTTTTGCCTTAGTGGTTAAGGTTTAAATCTAATTTGAAACAGTGATTCCCATACTTCTTGCGCTACCTTCGATAATTTTTGAAGCAGCTTCCCTATCATCAGTATTGAGATCTGCTATCTTCTTTTCAACAATCTCAAGAATTTGATCTTTTGTTAGGTTCGCAATTTTATTTTTTAGTGGATTATCACTACCCTTTTTAATACCTGCAGCTTTTTTTATTAAATCACTTGCCGGTGGTTGTTTTGTGATAAAAGTAAAACTTCTATCAGCATATACTGTTATAACGACTGGAATATTATAACCCATCATGTCTTTTGTTTTTTCATTAAAAGCTTTACAAAATTCCATAATATTCACACCTTGCTGACCAAGTGCTGGACCAACTGGAGGTGACGGGTTAGCTTTTGCTGCCGCTATTTGTAATTTTATTTCGCCAATTACTTTTTTAGCCATCTAATTATCCTTCTTTCTATTTTATTTCTTCTTTAATATGGGCAAAGCCCATATTAAATTCATCTCACTAAAGCTACGCCTTTGGCGAGAGTGTTTACATTTCAAACTTTCCTCACTAAAGCTACGCCTTTGGCGAGAGTGTTTACATTTCAAACTTTCCTCACTAAAGCTACGCCTTTGGCGAGAGTGTTTACATTTTTATTTATAATGATTTTGACTATTTCAGTAAAATAGACAAAATCAGTTTTAAATTCCTAAACTATCTTCTCTACTTGAGAATATAGAATTTCAACAGGTGTGCTTCTTCCAAAAATCGATACATTTAATCTCAATTTTCCATGCTCCATGTCGTACTCTTCAACCATGCCCGTAAAGTTTGCAAAAGGTCCTTCTGTGATTCTAACACTTTCACCGTTTTCAAAAAATATTTTAGGTTTTGGAGCACCTTTTTTTTCTGCCTTTTCAAGTATTACACTTATATCTTTTTCACTTAGTGGTGTTGGTCTTTTGGATTCACCTATGAATCTTCCAACTTTAGGTAGAGATTGAATCTTTTGCCAAAGTGATGTGTCAAGATCAATTTCAACAAAAGCATAACCGGGATAAATGCTTCTTTCTGTGATTTTCTTTTCACCATTTTTAACTTCTATAACATCTTCAGTTGGAACGAGTATATTTTTTAATTTATCTTCGACTTTATTATCTCTAACCAATGTCTCGATTGCTCTTTTTACACTCTGTTCGCTTCCTGCATAAGTTTGGATAGCATACCATTTATGTGACATAACTTATCCTGACTAAATAACAGTTGATAATGTATATGACATAATCATATCTACTATCGCTAAAAATAGTGAAACTACTGTCACAACAACAAATACAGATATAAAGGCATTCCTAATCTGATCTTTAGTAGGAAATATAACCTTCGATAGCTCTATTTTTGCTGCTTGATAATAACTTTTTAATTTTTCCATTGTATCACCTTAGACTAGTGGCAGGGCAGGAGGGATTCGAACCCGCAACCTGCGGTTTTGGAGACCGACGCTCTACCAATTGGAGCTACTGCCCTATGTTAAGAGTTAAAAACTTAACTCTTTAATTTTACTTCTTTATGTATTGTATGCTTTTTAAGTCTCGGACAATACTTACTTAATTCCATTTTTTCAGTATTTGTTTTACTGTTTTTTGTAGTTGTATAGTTTATGTCACCACACTCACTACATTTTAGACCTATTTTAACAGTCATTAATTTTCCTTCAATATTTTACAGAGGAGTATTTTTACCCCTCTGCTTTTAAAAATTATTTGTTTATCTTAGAAACAACACCGGCACCAACTGTTCTACCACCTTCACGAATGGCAAATCTTGTACCTTCATCCAATGCAATTGGAGTTATTAATTCAACATTAATCTTAACATTATCACCAGGCATAACCATTTCAGTACCCTCAGGCAGTGTGATAGAACCTGTAACATCTGTTGTTCTTACATAAAACTGTGGTCTATAGTTGTTGAAAAATGGTGTATGTCTTCCACCCTCTTCTTTACTTAATATATAAACTTCAGCTTCAAAGTTTGTATGAGGAGTGATTGAGCCTGGCTTACAAAGTACCATACCTCTTTCAACATCTTCTTTCTTAGTTCCTCTAAGAAGAATACCACAGTTATCACCTGCTTCACCCCTATCCATCTCTTTATGGAACATTTCAACACCAGTCACGATTGTCTTTTGAGTATCTTTTATACCTACAATTTCAATCTCTTCACCAACTTTGATTGTACCTTTTTCAATTCTGCCTGTTACAACTGTACCACGACCTGAAATTGAAAAAACATCTTCAACCGGCATCAAATAATCTTGGTCTGTATCTCTGACTGGAGTTGGAATATACTCATCTACTTGAGCCATCAACTCAAGAATTTTCTCTCCCCATTCACCAACAGTACCTGCTTTTGCTTCCTCAAGAGCTTTAAGAGCTGAACCTGCAACGATTGGAGTATCATCACCTGGAAAGTCATATTCGCTAAGTAGTTCTCTGATTTCCATCTCTACTAATTCTAGTAGCTCTTCATCATCAACCATATCAGCTTTATTCATAAAAACTACTATATACGGTACACCAACTTGACGAGAAAGTAAAATATGCTCTCTTGTTTGTGGCATAGGACCATCAGCTGCAGAAACAACCAAAATAGCACCGTCCATCTGAGCTGCACCGGTAATCATATTTTTAACATAATCAGCGTGACCAGGACAGTCAACATGAGCATAGTGACGATTATCTGTCTCATACTCGATGTGTGAAGTAGCGATTGTGATACCTCTTTCTCTCTCTTCCGGTGCATTATCTATTCCGTCAAAGTCTTTAAAATCAGCTAGACCTTTACTTGCTAATACTGCAGAGATTGCAGCCGTTAGAGTTGTTTTACCATGGTCAACATGACCAATTGTACCAACATTTACATGTGGCTTTGTTCTTGAATACTTTTCCTTTGCCATTTCTTCCTCCGTTAAGGTTTTTTACAATTTTATGTTTTATATATTCTATAAAACGGTTTTTTATATCTTTATGTTATGGAGCTCATAGAGGGAATTGAACCCTCGACCTCTTCCTTACCAAGGAAGTGCTCTACCTCTGAGCCATATGAGCCTAAAAGCGCTCATAACTACATCATTTTACCAAATATTTATAACAAATTGATTTTATATTTAAAGTTTAGAGTGGTGAACTTGTTCTGTAATCCAAAAAAAGCAGAAAAAATTCAACAGCTCCCAGTAAATAAAATCTGGAGCGGGAGACGGGATTCGAACCCGCGACCCCCAGCTTGGAAGGCTAATGCTCTAGCCAACTGAGCTACTCCCGCAAATGTTAAATGGTGGTGAGAGAAGGATTCGAACCTTCGAAGGTAAAAACCAGCAGATTTACAGTCTGCCCTCGTTGGCCACTTGAGTATCTCACCCTTTTTATATTATTTACCATTTTTATCTGGTCAAACACTGTTACAATTCACAAAAAAAATGGAGCTGGCAAACGGACTTGAACCGCCGACCTGCTGTTTACAAGACAGCTGCTCTACCAACTGAGCTACGCCAGCACCTATTTTGTGAGGTGAAATTATATCTCAAATATGCTTTAATGTCAATACTTTTATGTTACAATTTTGAAATAATAATAATTTTATAACTGATTTACACACCATATACTTAAGTCAGACAATAAGGAACTACATGAAAATTCTTTTTTCGCCAAGTGAAGCCAAGAGTGAGGTTATCGAAAATGGTCGTATTGATGCTAAGTCATTTTGCTGCAAAAGCCTATTTTCCAAGAGGATTGAGGTTTTAGATAGGTATCAAAAGATATTGGATTCAAAAAATTTGGAAAGTTTAAAAAAGATATTTGGCATCAAAGATGATGATAAATGTCTTAAATTATCCGACATAGATATCAAATCAGCCTCTACATGTAGAGCTATAAAAAGATATAACGGTGTCGCATATAATTATCTAAATTATGCAACACTTCCTGAAAAAAAACAGAGCTATATAGATGATAACACTATCATATTTTCAAACCTATTTGGACCTTTGCTTGCAAAAGACAACTTGCCCATATACAAACTAAAGCAAGGCTCTACATTAGACGGCTTCAAAACTGAAGTCTTTTATAAAAAATATTTTAGTGGCAAGATTGATGCGATACTCGAAAATGAGTTTATTGTGGATTTAAGAGCCGGGTTTTATGAAAAATTTTATAAAATTCCACATCCGTATATAACCTTAAAATTTATAAAAAATGGCAAGGTTGTAAGTCATTGGGCTAAAGCATACAGAGGCTTAGTTCTAAGAAAGCTTGCTTTAAACAACATCACTTCTCTAGAAGATTTTAGAGATTTACAGATAAAAAATCTAAACATTCAGGAGATACAAGAAAAAGGTCTAAAAACAGAATTTATATATAATATATCAATATAGCTTGATATATTATATATATTCTGCTATACTTCCAAAATCATGACCTTTTGGAGGTAAACATGTGGAATGAAACTGTTAATTATTTAGTTTATGGTCTATTTAATATGAGTGGGAATATAGCTAAATCGGTGCATTTTTTTATCTATGATTCTATTAAAATCTTAACACTTGTATTAGTTATAGTCTATGTCATCTCTTTTATACAGACATATATAAGCACAGAAACCGTAAGAGATTTTATACAAGGTAAATCGCAATTTGTGGGAAATTTACTTGCTGCAATATTTGGCATATTGACCCCTTTTTGCTCTTGCTCCTCTATACCGCTGTTTCTAGGTTTTACACAAGCTAGGATACCGAGAAGTGCAACATTTTCATTTCTCATTAGTAGCCCAATGAATAACGAAATCGCTATCGCCATACTTTTTGCTACTTTTGGTTGGAAAATAGCCCTTCTTTATACACTGTTTGGTCTGATAACCGCTATCATAGGAGGCTTTATAGTTGATAAAGTAAGCAAAGATGAGGATATACTCATCAATATACCATACATGCGACAAGTCCATAGCGCCTCTTTTATAAAAGTTATCTTTAAAAAACGACTCAGCGATGCTTGGAAAAATGCTCTAACAATCATGAAAGATATCTATCTGTATGTATTCGCAGGTATCGCAGTTGGAGCTATTATACATGGGTTCGTTCCAGCTGATTTTATAACAAAATACGCAGGAAGTAACAATCCTTTTGCTGTTTTTGTAGCGGTAATTGCCGGCATTCCTATGTACGCAGGAGCTTCTACTATCGCTCCACTGATTGAACCGCTTACTTCAAAAGGAATGTTAATGGGAACTGCTTTATCATTTATGATGGCTGTAGTTGCTTTATCACTTCCTGAAGCCATGATTTTGAAAAAGGTGATGAGCTGGAGGTTGATTATGCTGTTTTTTGGTATAGTCGGAACAGGGATAATCTTAGTTGGTTATCTATTTAATGCGATTTTATAAAATATAATGGGAGAACAAAAATGGATATAAAAGTTTTAGGTAGTGAGTGTTGTGCAAATTGTGATGCTCAAATGGAAATAGTAAAAAAAGCACTAGCAAAAGTAGGAAGATTTGCTAAGCTAGAGAAAGTCGAAGACATGATGGAAGTCATGAACTATGGTGTTATGAGCACTCCTGCCATCGTAATAAATGGCGAAGTAAAATCAAGAGGGAAAATTCTAAGCGAGCAAGAGGTTATAACACTTTTTGAGGATCAAATATAACTATTTCTTTTTCAATAAATGCACCAATGAGGAGTGTATGTCTGGATACTTAAACTCAAATCCACTGTTTTGAAGTGCCTTTGGATATACCTCTTTGGAGCCAGTTAAAATGACTGAGCCTTCTCCAAAAAGCATCTTTGCTACCATAATCGGCAAAGGGAAAACTGTTGGTCTGTGAAGAATTTTTCCTATCGCTTTTGTATATGCAAAGTTCGTGATAGGAGTTGGAGAAACTGCATTAAACACACCGGCTAATCTATGTTGTATGACAAATTCGATTATCCTTAGCACATCTTCTATGTCTATCCAACTTGTCATCATGCTTCCATTTCCAATTGTTCCACCCAAACCAAACTTAAAAGTAGGCAACATAGTTCCAAAGGCTCCTCCATCAATCCCTAAAACTACTCCAAATCTCAATATTGTTGTAGTCTTTTCACACTTATTGGTTTCGCTCTCCCACTCTTTTACCAAATATGCAAGAAAATCATCTGCATCCTCCTTGCAAGTCTCATCACAAGCTTTACCATCAGGATAAATACCTATAGCAGAGGCTGATATAAACTGATTGACGCCGCTTCTATTGATAGCATTTACGAGTTTATGCGTGGTATCTATTCGACTAGAAATCAATACTTTTTTATACTCTTCATCCCATTTTTGTACCACAGGTGCGCCGGCTAAATTTACAACTACATCGACATCTTCTATTTTTTCCAAGATTTGTTCTTCATTATCATCTCTGTTTATAATCACATAATCTTCAAATCTTTTTTTTACATGTGAGCCTATAAATCCGCTAGAACCGCTTATCGCTATCTTCATCATTCGCCTTGCTTATGGTATTATCAACCTTAACGCGACAAAAATGTACAAGTTTAGGTATAATTTTGACAAGAATATCCAAGTTGCTCTTAAGAGAATTTTAAAAGACAGAGTTAATACATATCACGGAGTTACAATTTTATTTTTTACAGTACAATTACGCGAAAATAGATTCCCCAAACCCATAAAGGAGTAGGTCATGTTGCAGTGGATACTTGTCGCTATTTTAGTTTATGTTGTTTATTATTTAATCAACAAATATGAAAAAAAATTAAATACTTTAAATGAGATTATTGAGATCAATAGATCAGAAATAAATGCAAACAAATCAAAGCTGGATACTCATCATGAAAAAATCCAACGAAACAAACAAAAGATAGAACTTAACCAAGAAATTTTATCAAAACTCAAGGATTGATTCCTTTTAGCCGCACTCATATTCATAAGGTGTGGCTATATTTTTGCTACTTTTCGTAACATATCTAAAAATAGTCAAAATACTCTAAGCATTATCAAAATCCCTATATCATCGCTATAAAAACTAATTTTAAAAGCTTTTATAGAAAAATTTATAAAAGAAAAAATACTATATTTAAATCCAAATCGATGAAAATGTGTTATTATAGTTATATTGAGATTAAAGTAATACTTTTAGTAATGCTTGAAGGAATATATCTTGGCTAAAATGAAATACTCAAATGAAGTTATAAAAAGTGTTATAAAGAAGAATCAAACCAAAAGAGAAATTTCACAATTAAGCATAAAAATAGATAAAAAATTAGACCTTGCCCTGCAAACCCTTAGTTATAAACTAAACATATCAAAAAACAGACTAATAGAAGATATATTATACGAGAGCGGGATCATAGAAGAGGTTGAAGAGAGTTATTGTGGCTAGATTCCCCATAAAACAAAATGTGATAAATGCAACTATTAAAGGTATAAACAAAGCAAAAGAAAATTTTTTGCATTGGACAAATGATAGGCTATACCTCTCATACGCACCAGCAAAAATGCTTAGCATACATGTAGCGCAGGAGATAGCAAAAATCAAAAATGCGCCTGAAGTTTTTATAGATGCTACTATTTCGGATATTTTAAGGTGCTCTTTAAAAGATAGAAAAGCTTTTTTAGAATATATGGATAAAAATTCTTTAAGTGAAGGGCTCTTCAGTATAACTTTAGATGAAAGATTTAAACATAAAGATGATAACGATTCTATATCAAGAGTGATTATTTCTATAAAAAATGGTATAAGAAATATAAAAACAGAATATCTAAATGAGATAACAAGAATTTGCAAAATGTTAAATTCCAGTAAAGATGAAGAGTCCACATTAGAATATGGATTAATTGCATTTTATACCGACTTACCAAAAAGTGCTAAAAAAAAATTGTCTGTAAGAATTCCCCTAATAATAGAGAGTTTCAATGAAGTAGTACAAAAATATCCAAACTTAAAATCAAGCTTTCAAGATAGTGGCATACATGAGATAAAAGATGTAGGAGAGTGGAGCACAGGAGTATACATAATCGAAAGAGTTTAGAGAGAGATAAAACTATCTTTCTCTAAACTTTTCAAAAAGTAAAAATTCAAAGGAGACTGTATGAAAAGAAGATTGTTAAAATTAGCTACATCTATCGTAGCTACAAGCGCATTAGTCGCATCCCTAAACGCAGCGGATGTCATAAAAATAGGTGTTCAAGCACCAATAACCGGAAAATATGCCAATGAAGGACAAAGCATAGACAATGGTGTCAAACTCGTAGTTGCTCAATACAACGCAAACGGAGGCGTATTGGGTAAAAAACTCGAAGTTATCAGTTGTGACGATGAAGGTGTAGCTCAAAAAGCAGCAATTTGTGCTAGGAAATTAGTAAATGCCGGGGTTCTAGCAGTCATTGGTTCATATACATCAGGTGCTACAGAAGCGGCTCAAACTACATATTACAGAAATGGTGTGCTTCAGACAAGTGACGGCACAAGTGACTCTTTGACTAAGCACAAATATTGGACTTTCTTTAGAAACTCTTTTCCAAACAGTGCTGAAGCAGAATTTACTGCAAAATATTTTGTAAATGTTAAACACTATAAAAGAATAGCTATTATCTCGGACTACTCAAGTTATGCGACTGGTTTAGCAGATGCAACTGTCAAAGCTCTAAAAAAGTTAAATGGAAATATCATTTATAGAGGTAAAATCAAATCAGGAACGCAAAATTTTACAGCAGTTCTTACAAAGATAAAATCAATGAACCCGGATGTTATCTATTTTAGCGGATACTATAACGACGGCGGACTCCTAAGAGCTCAACAAATCCAACTAGGCATCAAAGCAGACTTCGTCGGAGGCGACTCAAATGACAATCCTGACTTCATGAAGCTAGCAGGCAGCAGTGCAAAAGGAACTTATCTTATCAATGTTCCAACTCCAGATATCCTTCCGTATGATATAGCTAAAAAATTCCTAAAAGATTACAAAGCAAAATATGGAATGATGCCGGCATCTATCTGGACCTTACTAAATATAGATGGCTTAAGAGCTATATTGCATGGAATAAAAGAGACAAAAAGCACTAATACTAAAAAAATCTCAAACTACCTCCATACTCTAAAAAACTTCCCTGGTATCACAGGTCCTATAACATTTAGAAGTGATGGAGAAAGAATCGGTGGTGGATACATGACATATGAAGTCCAAGGCGATAATAGCTACAAGATAGTATATAAATAAAAGGGATACCATGGATATATTTCTACAGCAACTCATAAATGGTTTGACAGTAGGAAGTTTATATGCATTGGTCGCACTGGGTTACACGATGGTTTACGGGGTTATGAAGCTTATCAACTTCGCCCACGGGGACCTCGTGGCCCTCTCTGCCTTTGCAGGACTTACGATTTATGTGGAGATTTTTGGCGAAGGAAAAAACTCATTATTTGTAGTTTTGAGTGTTTTTGTCATCACCGCATTAATCATAGCCTTCGTTGGTGTTCTTCTTGAGCGCCTCGCTTACAGACCTTTAAGAACGGCACCAAGACTTAGTGCAGTTGTTTCTGCATTGGGAGCTAGTCTTGTTATACAAAACTCCATCATGTTGATTTGGGGACCAAATATGAAGATTTTTCCGTCAAATCTATTTCCATCAACTATTTGGACTTTGCATGGAGTCGTTTTCACTTTTACACAAGTCATGATTATGGGTATATCTGCCTTGCTCATGGTGGGTCTGTATATCTTTATAAATAAAACTAAGATGGGCACAGCCATAAGGGCAACAGCCATCGACCAAGATGCCGCAAAATTGATGGGCATAAATGTAAATAGGGTCATCATGACTATATTTATCATCGGCTCCGCCCTAGGAGCAGTAGCTGGGCTTTTTATAGGTATCAACTATAGAGGAATCACATTTGACATGGGTTGGATGTATGGCTTAAATGCTTTTGTCGCAGCTATCATGGGAGGTATCGGCAATATTCCGGGAGCCATGTTAGGAGGCATACTGCTTGGACTGTTTAATGCCATGATAAGCGGATATATCTCTAGTGAATGGGCTGAAACATTTACATTTGTATTGCTGGTGGTCATACTGATTTTTAGACCAACAGGAATACTTGGCGAAACTATAGCGGAGAAGGTATAATGAGACAGTCATATAAAATAGCTATCGTTTTTTTAATAGTCATGGGATTTTTTCCACTCTTTTCAAATTCATCCTGGCTGGCAGTCGGCACAACATTTCTCATCTACTCGGTAGTCGCTTTTTCACAAGACATCATACTCGGACGAGCTGGAGCTTTTCAGATGGGGCATGCTCTGTTTTTTGGGCTTGGAGCTTATGCTACAGCTATATTAAATGTGCATTTTGGTGTTCCTATCATCTATACTTTTATCCCTGCAATCCTCATACCGCTCATTATGGCGATAGTTCTAGCAGGTCCGATTATACACCTCAAAGGAGACTATCTTTTAGTAGCTACTATTGGGTTTAATATCATATTTATACAAGTTATTCAAAATGATGTATTTGGTCTCACAGGAGGTCCAAACGGTATATTTGGTATAGATGTCGTTAGAATATTTGGCGTAGAGTTTATGTCGCAAACTGCGATTTATTATATGTCATTTATACTGCTTACCTTGACTCTGCTTATCATGAGAAATCTTGATGCGAGCAAATACGGGAGAGCGATGTTTTATATCAACAAAGATGATATCGCCGCACAAAGTATGGGTATAAATGTAAGATACTACAAACTATATGCCTTTGCACTCGGCTCTGCCATAGCAGGAGCAGCAGGAAGTATGTTTGCTATCCAGTACTCGGCAGTTTCACCAGAAGCTTTTAATGTTGTCCAATCCATCATGTTCTTTACGATAGTTTTGGTCGGTGGTTCAGCTTCACTGCCTGGAGTCTTGATAGGAACATTTGTCATGTTTGTTTTGCCTGAAATTTTTAGAGAATTTGCTACTGCAAGATATCTAGTGTTTGGATTAGCGATGATTTTAACCATGATTTTAAGACCAAGAGGAATTTGGCCTGTAAAATTTGGCAATATACCAAATTATCTTAAAAAGGATACAAAATGAGTGATTACTTACTAGAAATCAAAGATGTATCCAAATTTTTTCACGGTCTTGTAGCCATAGATGATTTGAGTATGAAAGTGAAAAAGGGTCAGATTTATGGAATCATAGGACCAAATGGGGCTGGAAAAACTACACTTTTTAACTGTATAACAGGATTATATACTCCTGAAAAAGGAGAAATCATCTGGGAAGGCAAAAAGATAAACGGTATCGCTCCATATAAGATTGCAGAGCTTGGTATTTTAAGAACTTTCCAAACTATAAGACTGTTTTCCGAGATGAGCGTAGCTGAAAATATCATGTCGGGCAGACATATAAAATCAAACCAAAAATGGTACAACGGTATCATACATACACCATCCATGAAAAAAGATGAAAAGAAAAATTGGCTAAAAGTCGGTGAATTGATGGACTTTTTTGAACTTAGCAAATACGCTACAACGCCAGCCGGCGACCTATCTTATGGACTTCAAAGAAGAATCGAGATGGCAAGGGCTTTAGCGGCTGAACCAAAACTTTTGATTCTTGATGAACCGGCAGCCGGACTAAATGAAAACGAAACGATAAAACTCGCCCAAACCATACGAAAAGTGAGAGATCAAGGTGTCACTATCTTGATGATAGAGCACGATATGGATATGGTCATGAGCCTATGCGAATACATAACAGTCATCAACTTTGGCGCCAAGATAAGCGAAGGTGAGCCATCATTTGTACAAGATGATCCTGTTGTAATTGAAGCATATATCGGAAGCGATGAGGATGAGTAATGAGTGAAAATAAAAATTTATTGGAAATCAAAAACCTACATGTAAGCTATGGAGCAATAAAAGCAATAAAAGGTATAGATATACATGTAAAAGAGGGTGAAGTTGTAGCGATCCTTGGTGCAAATGGAGCTGGCAAGACAACCACTCTTAGAACCATAAGCGGACTTCTTAGATCAAATTCCGGAGAGATTATATTTGACGGCAAAGAGATTACCAAAACTCCGGCACACGATATAGTGAGTCTTGGCATGAGCCACTCACCAGAGGGAAGACGAGTTTTTGGAACACTCAGTACCGAAGAAAATCTTTTGATGGGTGCTTATGTTTTGAAAAAATATGACCAAAAAGTATTAGACTGGATATATGAAATTTTACCAAGGCTAAAAGAGAGAAGTGGACAATTAGCAGGAACCCTTAGCGGAGGAGAGCAACAGATGCTGGCAATTGGTCGTTCCATCATGAGCAATCCAAAGCTTCTGATACTTGATGAACCTAGTCTTGGATTAGCTCCTGTTTTAGTTAAAGTAATTTTCAAAGCCATAAAAGAGATAAGCAAAACCGGGGTTACGGTTTTGCTAGTTGAGCAAAATGCAAAAGCCGCTTTAAAATTAGCGGATCGTGGGTATGTGCTAGAACTTGGAAAGATATCATACGAAGGAAGTAGTGAAGAGCTACTAAATTCTAAAACTATTCAAGAGGCGTACTTGGGAAAGAAAAAATAGAGAGTTATCTTAAAGAAGATGTCCTCCCCGCAAAAAGTGGACATCTTATTTGTTTACACAAACCATAAGATACTCAAATATGATTTAAAATAAAATTAAAATTGAGGAAAGAGACTATGTTAGAAAACAAAGTTGTGATGAATCGAGCCATTGCTTTAGCAGAAAAATGGCAACGAAGGGCAGATGAATTGGTGAGTGATTTTGATAAAAAATTTCATATCAAAATGAATAAAATGCTTACACATCCAAAAGATAAAGTTTTGTTGATTGAACTTATGGATCAATCTTTTAGAACAAAAAACAATAAAAGAGTAGCAAACCAAATAGAATACCTCTTTGATAAGTATGGAATGGCTTCATTTTTCACTACAAGTGAGAGATTTTTGGTATTTTTATTTTTAAATGCTGGGATTTACCTACCGGATATCTCTATACCTCTATTTATAAAAAATATCAGAGAAGATACCAAAACAGTTGTGATTAAAGGAGAAGAAGATGTTTTTAATGCACACTTGCAAAAGAGAAAAAAAGAGGGAACTAGAGTAAATGTCAATGTTATAGGTGAAGTCGTTTTAGGCGAAGAAGAAGCGGAAACTAGAATGCTAAAATACCTAGAGCTTCTCACAAATCCTAATGTTGATTATATCTCTATCAAAATTTCCACACTCTTTTCGCAGATAAATGCCCTATCTTATGAAGATACGATAGAACAACTTGTTACAAGACTAAGTCGTATATTTACTCAGGCTAAAAAGTATAGTTTTACAAATTCAAAAGGCAAGCAAGAGAACAAATTTATAAATCTTGATATGGAAGAGTATCGTGATTTGGCATTGACATATTATGCTTTTACAAGAACACTATCTAAGCCTGAATTTAAAGATTTTTATGCCGGTATCGTTCTTCAGGCCTATCTTCCTGACTCTCATCTATGGCAAAAAAAGCTAATCGAATTTGCCAAGAAAAGAGTTGATGAAGGCGGAAGTCCTATCAAAATGCGTCTTGTAAAAGGTGCAAATATGGAGATGGAAGATACAGAAGCAGCTCTTAGAGGCTGGAAAAGTACACCTTATCATAAAAAGATAGATACAGACAGTAACTATAAGATAATGGCAGAGTATGGTATGAGAAAAGAGCATATAGAGTATGTTCATCTTGGTATCGCTTCACACAATCTTTTTGAGCAGGCTTATGCTTATGAGCTCGCAAAGGAGTATGGAGTAAACGAATTTCATACGATGGAGATGCTTGAGGGCATGAGTGAGTCTGCTAGACTTGCTATCAAAGAGATTAGTCATGATTTGATACTCTATGCACCAACTGCCAAAAAAGAGCAATTTACAAATGCTATCGCTTATCTTGTTAGAAGATTGGATGAAAACACCGGAAAAGAAAACTTCATAAGATACTCTTTTGGATTAAAAGTCGGTTCAAGTGATTGGGAACTATTAAAAGATATGTTTGTCAAATCTATAGAAAATACAAAAAATCTTTTTATCGGCTCTAATAGAAAACAAGATAGACTAAATGAAGACTGGAGTAATTTCAAAGGAAGCAGTTATCTAACAAGTGAATTTAAAAATGAACCTGACACCGATTTTATACTTCCAAATAATAAAATTTGGGCTAAAAATATAAAAGAAAAATGGATGAAAAACTCCGATTATAAACCACAAATAACTCCTGTGGTTGTTGGTGGGAAAGAGATTATAAAAGGCAGAGAGACAAAAAAAGCGATAGATAAATCACTACTAAAAGAGGGAGTGGTTATAGGAGAGTTTGCACTTGCAAACGCAAATGATTTAAAAGATGCAGTTAAAATCGCAAAAGATGATGTTGACGGTTGGAGAAGCATGAGCATTGAGCAAAGGCATAAAATTTTATGTGATGTTGCAAATGTACTTAGAGAAAGAAGAGCTGATTTGATTGGCATCGGTGCTGCTGAAGTAGGAAAAGTTTTTGGCGAAACAGATGTTGAAGTAAGTGAAGCGATAGACTTTTTAGAGTTTTACGGACACGCAAGCAGATATTTTGAGGCATACAAAAATCTAAAATTCAAAGGCAAAGGAGTTGGAGTAGTCACCCCTCCTTGGAATTTTCCTGTTGCTATTCCGTTAGGCGGGCTAGCTGCCATCCTGGCTTCGGGTAATACTGCCATCATAAAACCGGCAAGCGCAGCTGCTCTTACCGCCTATGAGTTGTGTAAATGCTTTTGGGATGCAGGAGTAAGTAAAAATACTCTCCAATTCGTCCCATGTCCCGGCAGTTTGGCTGGTGAGCATCTCATAACAAATAAAGATGTGAATTTTGTGATTTTAACAGGCGGAGAAGATACTGCATACAAGATGTTAAAAACCAGACCAAACCTCTTTTTGGCTGCTGAAACCGGTGGAAAAGATGCTACTATAGTTACAGCCATGAGTGACAGAGAACAAGCCATCAAAAATGTAGTTCATTCTGCATTTTCAAACAGCGGACAAAAGTGTTCTGCTACATCACTTTTGATACTCGAAGAGGAAGTTTATAATGACGAAAGTTTTAAATCAGCCTTGGTGGATGCTGCAAAGAGTATGGCAACAGGTTCAGTTTGGAATTTTGTAAACAGAATTGGAACTTTAGCAAATCCGGTGGGTGGAAACCTCAAGAAAGCAATAGAATCTCTCCAAGAAGGAGAAAGCTGGGCGCTTAAACCTGAGTTTGCAGATGAAAATGAATACATGCTAAAACCCGCTATAAGATGGGGCGTAAAAGATGGAAGTTTTTGTCATATGAATGAACTTTTTGGACCCGTTTTGTCCGTCATGAAAGCCAAAGATCTTAAAGATGCCATAGATATAGTAAACAAAACAGGATATGGACTGACCTCAGGCTTAGAGTCACTTGACGCAAGAGAGATTGAGTATTGGAGAGAAAATATAAAAGCCGGAAACCTATATATAAACAGAGGAACAACAGGAGCGATAGTCTTAAGACAGCCTTTTGGAGGCATGGGAAAATCAGCCATAGGAGCAGGTAGAAAAGTAGGAATTCATAACTATATCACACAATTTATGGACTTCGAAGAGTTAAGTGAGCCAAAAGCAAATAAAAAAATAGAACATCCGATGTTTAACAATATAAACAAGTGGATAGATGACTCATTAAAGGGTTTATACAAGGAGTTTAATGCGGACTTCAACAAACTAAAACCAGCCCTACAGAGCTATCTTGAAAATTATGAAAATGTGTTTGGAGTAGAAAAAGATTATTTTCATATAAGAGGAGAAGATAACATCTTTAGATACCTGCCTCTAAACAGAGTAGGACTTAGGGTTACAAAAAATGATAATGTATTTGAAATACTCAGCAGAGTCCTAGCAGCGCATATTTGCGGTGTTAAGCTCTTGGTAAGTGTGGGTTATGAAGAGAGCAATGCCATATCTTTTCTGTTTGAAAACAGAGATATTGTACTGAATAATGACGATATACTACAAAGAGAAAGCGAAGAGGAGTTTGTAAGAAATTTTGATAAGATAGATAGAATCATCTACTCCGACATATCCAAAGTCACACCTTTAGTATTTGATGAGGCTGCAAAAATAGCAAAATTCATAGTAAGACAAAAACCTATGATGGAAGGAAGATTGGAGCTTTTGAATTATATGCAAGAACAGAGCATCTCTCACAGCTACCATAGATATGGAAACTTGGGCGCTAGAGGCATAGACAAACAATAATAAAATACTATGGTTGATGAAGAATTTTATATTCTCATCAACCATATAACTTAAATCTGAATAACTATATTTGAGACTGTAAATCTAACTGTGTAAACCTTAAAAACTAGATTCATTTGATAAACTATCAAATGAATTATTTATAAGGATTTACACATGAGCTTAATCAACCACAAAGAGTTAAAAAAACAATTAGCAT
>JALUBH010000011.1 GCA_027050775.1 Campylobacteraceae bacterium
AAATAGATAATATATAAATATATAATTTGTTAGTAAATGTTACGATAAGTAGCAAGAAGAAAAGTAAGATATTATATGATTATCATACCAAATTATATGATATATAATCTAGCATAATATATAAGAGATATTTATATATTACCATATAAATATAATTAAAAAAAACAGTAAAAAGCACAAATTGCCTATCATTGCCATATATCAACGGTAAATTAATCTAAAATCTAACATATATAAATTTAAGATGTTTTAAGATTTGCTTATTTATTAAATTAAAATTAAAATTTTATAAGCAATAATGCCATAAGTTCTTCTTTATATTCTTTAGTTCTTTTATCACACAGTTTATAAGAGTATTGGCTTAGTGAAATATTATAGAAAATATGTTGCAACTGTTTTCATATCTGTATTTTAACTCAAAATTATGATATTCTAACACTCTTTTTACTATATTTAACCCTAAACCATAGCCTTTTGCATTTCTTGAATTGTCATCTTGAGTGAATGTCTCTAGATAGTAAGTCAGCTCTTTTTTTAGAGGTGAGCCTTGATTTGCTATATCTAATGTATCTTGATTTACAGTTATTTTGACTTTGCCTTTTTCTTTGTATTTTAAAGCATTGTCTATGAGATTTTTTATCGCGATTGAAAGGTAGTTTATGTCTGATTTACAATCAAAAGTCCGAATTATCTCTACTTCTATCTGTTCTTCATCATCTATCATCATCTTAGAAAGAGCTTCAGCCAAAATGGCATCTATACTGTGTCTTTTCATCTCCATTTTTACACTTTGTGAGTTTAGTCTCTCTGCTTCTAAAAGTTCATTTGTAAGAGTGTCTATCTGATTTATAGCTCTTTTGAGTATATCAGTATATTTGTCATCACTCTTCAGCATCTCCAATGCTAGTTTTGATTTAGCAATGGGAGTTCTTAGTTCGTGACTTATGTCATTTAAAAGCTGGGTTCTCGACTTGATGAGAGTGTCGAGATTTTGTGCCATTTGATTAAATCGATTTATCACAATCGCGATTTCATCGCTTCTTTTGCTCTCTTTTAATCTCTTAGAATAATCCCCCTTGCCAAATTTTTCGATTGCCTGCGAAATCTCTCTTAAAGGTCTTAAAATCCTTATTAAGATGATAAACATAAAAAGGAGTATTAAGATATCTATTGCTATCAAATCGTTGAAAAATTCTTTTTGTTCCGACTCTTTGATTTGTGATTTATCATAAAAAATAAAAGAATTACCAAGATGCTTCATATATAAAAAATAACCATTTTTATTTTGTAAAACTTTAATATAACCAAACGAATCTCTCTTCTTGTAGAGAATTTTTATATTTTTATCATTCAAATTTATATTTACATTTTTATAGTTTAATTTTTTTGCCATCTGTCTTATGCGCAACAAATTATCGTCTATCAAGTAACCGACAAGCTGTTTGGATGCCTGTATATACTTTTGCACCTGGACAAGAGTCATCTTTTCATCAGTGATTTTACTCGCCTGAGCAGATAAAAAATACATCAAAGCTATACTCAAACAAAAAAGGAGTAAGATTTTTTTGAAGATTGTTAATTTAACCAATGAATTTATACCCTATGCCCCAGATAGATTTTATATATTTAGCTGATTTTGGATCATCAAAAATCTTGCTTCTTATATTGCTTATATGCATGTCTATTGCCCTGTCTTTTATATCTCCATATTCACTGCCAAGATATGATGCTATAGCTTCACGCGATAAGATTTTATGTTGGTTGCTCAATAAAAGTAAAAAGATTTTATACTCTATAAATGTAAAACTCAAAAGATGTCCATCTTGAGAAATCTCCATCTTCTCCTCATCTATCTCAAACTCACCTACTCTCTTGGTATTTACCTTGGTTGTCACTCTTCTTAGTATTGCATTTATCTTCATAACAAGTTCTTTTGGCTCATAAGGTTTAGCAAGGTAATCATCTGCGCCATGCTCATAGGCAACAACTTTGTCGCCAAGATTTCCTCTCGCGCTTGATATAATGATAGGTATAGGGCTTTTGTCTCTTATCTTTTTACAAACATCAAATCCATCCATTTGAGGTAGCATCAAATCCAAAATAACCAAAGAACACTCAGAACAATTGTCAAGATAATTCAAGGCAACAAGCGGTTTCTCAAAGGCTTCCACTTCAAAATCATAGTTTCCAAGATAATCTTTTAGCAACTCTTGCATATCCAAATCATCTTCTATAAGTACTATTTTCATTTCATCTCCAGCTTATCCTTATACTTCTCGTGTAAGTCTATTATAAAAAAGAATAAAAAACAAGGACGGATGTAATACCAAATCAAGCCGTAACTAAAGACTTTAATTTGGTATTACCATATTATAAATATATTGTCTTTTGTAAATATCAAGTAGTATAGAGAAAACACGGAAAAACTAATCCAAACCAAAGTATATACATTTTGAAATATAGTAGTCTTTACATTTATGACTTTTGAGAGATGTTTGTGTCCGCTGACCATAGAGTCTATAGCATCGCTCTTTTTGATAAATTTATCTATAAGACTTCCTGCTATATGAACCCCAACTATGGCTAAAAATAGGTTTGAAAAAAATTCGTGCACCCCTTTAAAAATCTGTATTTTTTTCAAATATGGAGAGTATAAAAATGACAAAATTCCATGGTGTGCTTCTACGCCATAGGTTAGAAGTCCCGTAAGAATAGATAAAAAAGCAACTAAAATCATAGATATTATCGCCCAGCTTGATGCCGGGTTATGACCTGCATACTCTTTGGTTTTGGAAAAAACAGATAGTAAATAACCCTTTAAGTCTTGAAGATTAAAATCAAAATCTTTAAATTTTGAGTATTTGGGTCCGACAAAACCCCACCCCGTTCTAAAAAAGAAAACAACCCCTAGTGCTAGACCAAATGCTACATGATAACTAAGAAGGCTCTTAAAATCTCCTAGTGTATATGCGACAACAAAAAACAAAACCAGAAGTATATGAGAAACTCTGTTTGCAAATGGCCATATATAACTTTTTTTCATCTCTTCTCCGTTTTTTTATTTTTATAACAAAATTTTAGAGAATATTTGTAAATTACATCAATATACTTCTTTACAATTTCTTTACAATTTGAGTTGGATTTTGTGCTCTACATGTAGAGTTTTGAAAAATCAAAACACTACATGTAGGATTTGTGGATTTGAGAAGTTAGGAACATCATCATAAGTAAACACACTATAAAATTTATCTTTATCTAATGAACCAAATCTATCATATGTGTATTCATCTTTTCCACCGTATATCTTTACGCCATCAAGAAAGTTTTTTGGCGGATGGAAGGGATTTCTTACGACATATGAGCCTACGAAGTCTTTGTCTTTTGGATTTTTCCAGGTCAATTTTATGACTCCGTTTTCAATCGAGTGGGTTAAATTTGTCACTTTTTGTAGTGGGCATTTGCGTTTTTGTATATACTCTATAACCAACCTTGGTCGCTCTTCCCATCTTACTATTCTGCCTTTTACGCTTGAAAATGATGTTGTGGCATTGATTATAATCTCGAGTTTTTTATTCTCTTTATGAAATTTCTCAAGTAGCAATTCGGAGAGGGTATCAAACATAAAGTAGTGTTTCTTTCTCTTTGCTAATTCTCTATCTTGAAGCTCATAACCGATATATTCGGCTCTTTCTCTCTTTTTTACATCTTCATAACTGGATATTTTTTCATCCACATCCAAAAGTTCAAGATAAAAACTTATACCTTTTGTTGTTTTATATGTTGTATGATTTTCTAGTTCTATATAAGCTTTTGTTATAACAGTAGTATTGGAATCAGGCAATACGGAGATATCATACCTTAAATGACCATATATTTTATTGCCTTTTTTGTCAAACCCACTCTCTAGATAGCCTTTTTTAAGATTTACGCTAATCTCTTCCGAGAGACAAGGGTCTATCTCCATCTTTACGGTTGGCACTGTGTATTTGACTTCTAAAATAGGTCTATAATGCAAACCTCCACCGAAAGTTCCATACCCTATATCATACTGCATGATTTGCGAATCTTCACCATATGGCAGCTCTTTTGGTCCATCAAGTCTAAAAATTGCTTTGTTCTTTATAAGTTCTTCTTCCAATAAAGCACACTGATAAGATGAAAAATCCCAATAATTCCAAATACCCTGAGTCAAATTTTGTGATTTTATAGCATCACCGATAACCTGTATGCAAGTGGCATTTTCTACTTGATCAAAGTCTGCTACATCATTTATCTCTTCACTGTCTAACAAGCACATATTCCACTCACCAAATCTCTCTATCTTTGCTGCTACTCTATTCATCGGATAGAGATGTAGCCTTGCCTCTTTTATGATGGCATTTTTAGGGATAGAGCTTAGATCATAACTTATAACCCCATCGCAGATGCCTTTTGATTTATCTATTCCTACAAACAAAGAGTTATTTCCAAAATGGGAACGATTGGCTTCGCTCATATTTTCTCCTACATACCCCGTACCGTCTTTGAGCGCAAAAAGCATTTTTGAAAACTCTGATCTTTTGAGTTTGGTTTTCAGTTTTATCACAGGAGCATAAGGGGATTTTAACTTGCTCTTTTTATTGACTACTCTTATGGTGTAGTAGTATGTTTTAAAGGAACCCAACTCTATATCTTTAAAATTGTGCTCTTTTGTTATACCCACTATATTTTGCTCTTCACAAGATGCTTTATCTTTTATGTTTCTGTATATCTCAAAATATATATCATCTCTAAGCTCATAATCCCAACTCAACTCTACAAAATCCATGCCAACTTCTTGTAGTGTAAAATTATCCACTCTCTTTGGAGCAAGCGTTGAGTAGTTGATTGTCTCTTCAAATGCTTTAAGAAGTGCTGGGATATTTTCATTTACAGAGCTCGTCATCACTTTCATATAATCTGGTATATTTTTAGTTCCCACTTCTGCAACTGCTGCTATAATACCTTTGGAATAGTAATACTCCCTACCGCTTCCACCGATAAGCTTGGCAGGTGGCTTACCTCTGTGTATGCCATAGTGTCTGCCTGTGACTCTATGGATTTGTTCACTCATATTTGCACACAAAACATTGAGATCATTTCCGTCTATTTCGCTCTCGTGTCTAAACTTGTGAGCCGGGAAAAAGACATTTCCTTGCGAATGATAATCTAGTGCTATTGTGATATTTGGATGTATATCAACAAACTCTTTGATAGCTCTAGTTTCAGGCTCGCTAAATGGTTCCGTTCCTCCGTAAACATTTGAATCCATCTGTGTTCCATTTTTCCAGCCGATAGAAAAATTTCTGTTTAAATCAACACCATAAGAGCCATCGGGATTTTTTCTCCTATTTTTTCTCCAAAAAGAGAAGTGTTGTCTCGAGTATTCAAATCCATCAGGATTTAGGCAAGGCACGATATATAGAGTTGAGCGCCCGAGATACTCTTTTATCTTAGGATTTATATCATAATTATGCAAGACATACTCTATAAATTTTAGAGCAAGTTCGTGCCCTATCCACTCTCTTGCATGTATAGTTCCTGTATATAAAAGTGCTGGTTTTTTATCGGCACTCTCTACATGTAAAGAGAGAGTAACGAGTGTTATCTCTCTGTCTTCGTGTGTTTTTCCGATAACTTTGGTTTTGATTATATCGGGGAATTGCTCTTTATAATTTTTGAGCAACTCCTTCCCTTTGTCGTATGATATATATTGATTTTTCATATGTCGAGTTACTAACTAACTCTGTCCTCCTTAAATTTTGCCCAAGCTTTTATGATTTTGTCTATGGTTTTATTCTTGATGCCTTTTATCTCAGAAAACCTCTGTGGCATAAACTCTAGATTTTCAACCAACTCATCTTCACTAAATTTTTGAAATATCTGCTCGATTTTTTTGGCTCCAAGTCCATTTACACTATTGAAAAGCTCTTCTAAATCTTTTCTTGTGATTACAACCTCTTCTGAAGCCTCATCTCCACTTTGTCTAGCATCAAAATTTTCTAGATTTTCAACTTCCATAGATTTTATACTCTTAAATGGAAATTTGTCTTGAAAGTCCCATTTCTCGCTAGGCCACTCTTCGTATTTTTTTGTTGCGACATCAAATATAGGATATTGTTCATCAAGCTCGTGTATATAGTATGTGCCATTGCCATAAGCTTTTTTCTTACCATCAAAATATGCACCATCATAACTAGGTGTATATTTTCCAAAAGCTATATGTCTCATCGTTCTAAGCATTGAACTGTTTATTTTACCCAACTCTTCCCAATTAAACATAGGTAGAAGAGGTTTTTTCATCTTGCCGCCACTCAGGCTCCACATCAAGTATTGGCCTATCCAGTCTCTTATATATGGAAATGCGGCAAACGCAGTAGCACACTCTAAAATCCTAACTTTTCCATCTTTTCCATAAGCTATATCACAAGCCCAATACTCTGCATTTGCGGCTTTGCTTACCTTCACTGCCAAATCAAGCACACTCTTTGGAACATCTTGATAATCCATGCTCCCACCTTGGCTTGTATTTGTCAACCACTCGCCCTCAGGTGGTCTTCTCCAAAATGCACAAACAGGCTTATGTCCGATAAGCATAACTCTGATATCTGCTTCCATAGGAATAAAATCCTGTACATAAATCGGATGGTACTTTTTAACATCAAAAAGCTTGATAGCCTCTTCTTTATTGTCGACCTTATGCACAAAGTATCCGCCATAGTTTGACGGTCCATAACTTCTCTTTATGATCTTAGGATAGTCGGTACTCTCAAGAAATTCGTACCCTTTTTTTCTATCATAAAATATATGTGTTTTAGGAATCGGTAAATTATATTTCCATGCGAATCTAGTTACATTTTCTTTTGATTTATTTGAAAATTGCGTATCAAGTGATGGTATAAATCTCACATGCGGCAATTCTCTGGATATCTCTCTAAACGCCTCATAAGCAGTTGCAGGAATATTTCCAATCAAAACATCTATCTTCTTCCTCTCAACTTCTTTGATAAATCGTTTTTTATCATTTTTCCAGTGATATGTAACTGTCTCTATCTTGTCTGTCCATCCCTGAAAATTTGAGTGGTCAAAAAACCTCAATACATAATCAAGGTATAAAAACCCCAATTTTGGTAATTTCTGTTTCATTTTATTGTCCCCTTTTTTTGGAGCAAAGCTCCACAAAAATTCCTCGCGACTGAAGCTACGCCTTTGGCGAGAAATCTACTACTTTTACAGCCTTTACACTACGGCCGTAGCCGAGAGATTACTGTTCTTTCACTTTTCTGTCTATCAAATTTACTATCTTTTCTATCTTTTTATCATTGAAATTCAGTCCCATTTTTTCTTGGGCCGGTGTTGCAAAAGCCGGTATACCATTGACTTCTAGAACCACATACTCTTCTTTGTCTCTATCATATATGATATCAACTCCAGCTATATCCAAACCTGTTGCAAGTGCGGCTTTTTTTGCAGTATGTATTAGCTCGTCATTTGCTTCTCTTAAAAATATAGAACCGCCACTCGTTACATTTGTTTTCCAGCTGTCTTTTGGTGCCTTTCTTCCATAGCAAGAGACAAATTCCCCATCAACTATATCTACTCTAAAGTCAGTATTGTCATAATTTATAAACTTTTCAACATAAAAAAATCTCAAACCAGCCTGATTTAAAAATGGCATCAAAACATCCAGAGTCTCTTCATTCTCTATCTTAGTAAGTCCTACTCCACCCCAACCGTCAACCGGTTTATAAACCATCTTGTGCCAATCATGTATAAAATTTTTAAGATATCTAGCATCATCCCTGTGACATAATCTAAAACTAGTACAAGGAACTCCACTATTTTTCAGGGCAAATGATGTTTGAAATTTATCTTCTGTCAGCTCAAATGCACAATAACTGTTGATAGTTGGCATAAGCCTATCTACAACCTTATAAAGATAAACTTGGTATTGTGTCTGCTCTCCGGCATTGTAAGAAAAGAAAAGCTCAAGATCATTCAAAACCAGATTGTTTATCATAATCTTATCATTTTTAGCGATAGCATATCTGAGGTTTAGACCTGTTTCCACATCAATACTGCGCTCTTTAAGTTTGGAGACCATTTTTTTCTCAATCTCATCCCCACCGCCGTTTTGATACATCCACATGCCTATCGTATGCTTCATGCTTTATCCTTTCGGTTAGATGCATAATTATACTAAATTTTTAGTAAATTTGAGTATAATTATGGAAAAATTAAGGCAAAAACAGTGAAAGATTTTAAAGAATTAAAAAAACTTATAATGATAAACTCTTACACCAAGAACAAAGAAGGTGTAGATGAAAATGGCGAGATATATAAAGATATTATGACAAAGCTAGGCTTTACACATAGAGTTTTTGAGAGAGAGACGATAGGAGATCATCTGCTTTTTCAATCAGCAAAAAAAGATGGTAAAAAACTACTTCTTTTAGGACATATGGACACAGTTTTTCCAAAAGGAACTTTTTGCAATTTCACAGAAGATGAAGAGTGGATATATGGCCCTGGTGTATGTGATATGAAAGGCGGAAATATCGTAGCCATAGAAGCGCTTAGAAATATATATAAACAAATTGGCAAAATCAAAAATATAGACTTTATGCTAGTTAGCGATGAAGAGGGTGGAAGTGATGACTCAAAACATGTAACTGCAAATATAGCCAAAAACTATGACTACTGCATGGTTTATGAAGCAGCCGGTAAAAATCTTGAAGTTGTAGTTGCAAGAAAAGGTGCAGGAACATTTTATATGGATATAGAGGGCAAAGCTGCGCACGCAGGAAACAACTATAAACTAGGAATCGATGCAAATCTTGAAGCTTCCTATAAAATCCAGGAGCTCATAAAACTCACAAATCTAAAAGAAGGCACTACGGTAAATGTAGGCAAGATAGAGGGTGGAGTCGGGGCAAATACGATCTCACCTTGTGCAAAACTAACTTTTGAAATAAGGTATACAAATATAAATGAAAGAGACAGAGTGCTCAAAAGCATAGACAAAATCGTCAACACTCAACATGTAAAAGGCACGAGCACATATCTAACAGGTGGCATCCAAAGAGATGTGATGGAAAAAAATCCTCCGCAGAGTGTATTTTTGAAAAATATAGAAAACTATACGAGAGAAAAACTTCTCACGGAATCAAGAGGTGGAGTGAGCGATGCAAATATAGTCTCATCAAACGGCACTCCGGCACTTGATGGGTTTGGCCCCTTTGGAGATGGCGACCACACTTCAAGTGAACGAGCATTAAAGAGTAGCTTTACCCAGAGGATTAACCTCTCGACAAAAATATTTGAGGGACTCTTAAAAGGAAAAATATAGCTAGTTTTTTCGTCAATTATATTGAAATATATCCATAATTATTTAATTTTTATTTAATTTACAAATATATAATTCACCAGTAAGGATGGATTATGTTTAAAAAAATTGTTATAGTTTTAGTATTAGTTGCATCAGTAGTTGCCATATATTTTGCGATGCAAAAGCAAGAACCCAAAGAAGTAAAAGTTAAAAAATTTCTAGAGAGTGGTGATCCATATATACCATTTTCTCTCAAAACTCTCAAAGGCGGTACTATAAATACCAGGAATTTAAAAGGCAAAGTTCTTTTTATCAACTTTTGGGCTACTTGGTGCGCACCTTGCAAAGAAGAGATGCCCTCCATGCAGGCACTCTATAATGATCTTAACAAAAAATACCCGGACCAGTTTGAAATGCTCGCTGTAAATATCGACACGCAAGATGTTCCTTTGAGTGTACAAATGTATGCATTGGATTTAAAGTTAAAATTTCCAATACTTCTTGACACAAACGGCACAATCAAAACCAAATACAATACAACCGGAGTTCCCGAAACATATATCGTAGATAAAAAAGGCAAAATCTTCAAAACATACATAGGTGCAGTTGACTGGAATAAACAAAAGTATCACAAACTCATCGAGAGCCTCTTCAAATAGGCTCTTAACCGTTTATACCATAGTCAACAAGTTTTCCATCTAAGGTCTTTAAGAAATCATATATGAGATTGATTTGCTCTTTATTTAGCTTATCGTTTGTTTCATATTTACTCTCTATTTTTATGACTTCTTTTAAGCTTTTAACCATTCCATTGTGATAATACGGTGCCGTTTTTGTGATATTTCTAAGAAGAGGGACGCGAAAAAGATATTTATCATCTTTTCCTTTGAAATTCCCGATATTTTTAAATGGAAATATTTTTCCATACTTCGGAAACCTTTGCATATCCTCTGCGCCCAATGCTACGCCATAGTGACACTTCACACAACCTTTGCGTATAAAAAGCTTCAAACCCTCTTTTGCATTTTTAGAGATTGCTGTATCATTGCCGTCCATAAAATCATCATATTTTCCTCTTGTGAGCAGGGTCCTTTCATAAGCTCCTATGGCTTTTTTGACATCGCTAAAGGTGATATTGCCATCAAAAACCTCTTTGAAACTCTCTTGGTACATAGGATTTTTACTGAGTCTTTTAACCAACTCTTTTGGAGTTAAGTTCATCTCAAAATGAGCTTGAATTGGTCCACCTGCCTGCTCTTCAAGACTCTTTGCCCTACCATCCCAAAAAAGAAACTTTGCATTTGCAGCATCTAACACAGTTGGAGAGTTTAAGTGTTTTGGATTTTTTCTTTTTTTAAAGCCTATGGCAGTAGGCAGATTGTCATCTCCACCCTCACCCACTTTGTGACAAGAGGCACAAGTGATAGATTCATCTCTTGAGAGAAGTGGCTCAAAAAAGAGTGTCCTTCCTAGATTTATCTTTTTTGCAGTCATATGATTTTTTGGGTTATCAAATAATTTTAGCAGTTGATTATAACTTTTAGGGGTAGATTTCAAGTCGTTTTTTTTTGCCAAAGACCTTAATTCACTACTGCTCATACCTCCACCATATAATAAAAAAAGTGAAGATATAAGTATAAAAGAGATAAAAATCTTCATTCTAGTACATCGGTAAAAACTGCCTTTGCCCCTTCTTCAAAAAGTTTAACTCTATCTTTTTTGTCATTTACTGTGAATATATTCACAAATATTCCGGCGTTGCTGAGATTTTTTATCAAATCTGAATCCGCTATTTTCAAAGATGGATTGTAACTTCTCACTCTTAACCTCTTCAAGTGTTTTATTAAATCTTTTGAATGATTTTTTTCTTCTAATGCCGCTGTATCAATATTCGGATTGATTTTAAAAGCTTGTCTTAGATACTTATGGTGAAAAGATGACAGCAAAACCAGATTTACCATAACATGTTTTTCGATAAGGTCTATTATAGTTTTTACAGCCGTTTTGTCATAAGCTGTTCTAGAGAGATCTTTTATCTCTATGTTTACAGGAAAATTATGTTTTTTTAAAACCTTTAAAATTTGATCTAGTGTCAATATTCTTTGGGTTTTTAGAGATTTTAGTTCTTCAATCTTAACAGTTCCATTTTCTATCGTTTTAAATGGATCATCTCTTAAAAACCAAGAACCAAAATCCAACTTTAGAAGCTGTTTGTATGTATAATCCCTAACTCTATAAGGTTTTTTAAACTCTTCAAACTCTTTTACATTACTGGTTCGTTCCAGCGTATCATCATGTATGATAACAGGTACTCCATCTTTAGTAAATGTAACATCTAGCTCTATAAAATCACTCTTTTTCATAGCTTCCTTGAAAGCCGACATAGTGTTTTCAGCTCTAATTGACCTAGCTCCCCTATGTGCGACTATAAGCTTTTGATTTTTATCAAAATTTTCCCAAAATCCCATTTGCTTCTCCAAAATAATTTTAAAAATATACCATATATAAACTTTAGTTTTATTTGGTCTTGAAGATTAATTTTTACGGTGCTATAATGTTTGTTTAAATAGCTGATTTCACACGCTGTATCAGTCAAAAAAGGAGCTCTCTTGGAATATATAAATTTAAACAATCTGTTTCCCTTGCGTTCATCAAACTTTGCGAAAGACGAAGTGTTTGATGTGGCCGTAATCGGAGCAGGAGTGGTGGGCACTGCTATCTTCAAAGAGTTTTGCGAACAGGGCGCAAAGACAGTCCTTGTTGAAAAAGCAAATGATATACTTGATGGTGCGAGCAAAGGCAATAGTGCCATACTTCATACAGGTTTTGATGCTCCACCGGATACTTTGGAGCATGAATGTATCCAAAGAGGATACGAAGAGTATATGAAGATAAAAGATGACTACAATCTTCCTTTTTTAAATACAAAAGCCCTAGTGGTTGCATGGAATGATGAACAACTAGGCAAACTAAATGCCATACTAAAAAAAGGCTTGGGAAACGGGGTAAAAGAGCTAGATTTATTAACTCATGAACAGATTATAAAAAGAGAACCAAATCTTTCACTTGATGCAAAAGGAGCTATTTTAGTTCACGGAGAGTCTCTGATAGACCCGTGGAGTGCTCCACTGGCATATGTAAAAAAAGGCATAAACTGTGGCGGCAAAACTGCATTTTCACATGAAGTTCAAGATGGTAGTTTCAATGGCAAATACTGGGAGCTAAAAACATCACAAAAATCGATAAATGCAAAAGTCGTAATCAATGCAGCAGGACTCTACGGTGATATAGTCGATAAGATAAAAGGCACACAAGACTTTAAAATAATCCCGAGAAAAGGTCAGTTTGTCATATTTGATGAGACAGCTTACAATCTCATAAACTCTATCATTCTGCCAGTACCTACAAAAAGGACAAAGGGTGTTGTCATCACAAAAACTGCTTTTGGTAATATCTTAGTAGGTCCGACAGCAGAAGATCAAGAGAGCAGAACAGACTCTCAAACTGTAAAAGAGACTCTTGAAGATTTGAAAAACAAAGCATTTCATATGCTCCCTTCTTTGAAAAATCACAAAGTAACAGCAACTTTTGCAGGACTAAGACCGGCTAGTGATGAGACATTTTACAGAGTGTCCATAAATAATGATAAAAATTGGATAACAGCTGGGGGTATAAGATCCACCGGACTTACCTCCTCTTTGGGGCTTGCTAAACATATATTTGAACTTCATGATACAAGATATGAAAAAAATCCAAAAGCAGATGAAAAGGTAACCGTACCAAACATAAGTGAATTTGCACCAAGAGATAATCAAAAAGAGGGATATGGAAAGATAGTCTGCCATTGCGAGTGTGTAACCGAGCGAGAAATAAAAAATGCTTGTCATGGCGAACTTGGAGCAGGAAATGTTGGCGGACTAAAAAGAAGAACAAGAGCTATGATGGGCAGATGTCAAGGTTTCAACTGTGAAGCAGCGGTTACTCAAATCTGCAAAAATGAGGTAGAAAATCATGAATAATATACAAATAGCCATCATTGGTGCAGGACCGGCAGGACTAAGTGCGGCGTTAGAGCTTAAAAAGTTAGGATATGACGATTTGGTTGTGTTTGAGAGAGAAGATGAAGCAGGCGGAACTCCGAGACATTGTGGACATTTGGGATTTGGTATGTTTGAATTCAAAAGAGTCTTATCTGGCCCCAACTATGCAAAAAAACTAGCTAAATTGGCAATAGATAGTGGAATAAATATAAAATTAAAATCCACTCTAACCAAGATAGAAAATGGAGTGTTGACTTTTAGTACACCAGATGGCGTAAAACAATATACTCCAACTTGTACACTTTTAACCCTTGGTGCTAGAGAGACTCCAAGACCGGACAGGCTTGTTTCAGGCACTAGAAGTCCTGATATCATCACTACAGGGACTTTGCAAAGATTTGCTTATCTGCAAAAAATCAAACCATTTGACAGAGCTGTTATAGTTGGAAGTGAAATAGTCAGCTTTTCAGCCATCATGAGTGCAAAACATGCCGGTATAAAAATCGAAGCAATCATAGAAGAAAAAGATGAAATAGACACTTTTTGTATCATTAAATACTTGGTTAAGTATCTATTGAAAATTCCTGTGCTTACAAATACAAAACTCAAAAACATAAATGGCAAAGACAAAAAAGTCACTAGTGTAACTGTATCGTCTAATGAAGGCGAAAAAGAAATACCATGTGATGGCGTTATATTTACCGGTCAATTTATACCAGAGAGCTCAATCATGCAAAAATCTTTTGATGATTTTAACCTCAGCAACAATTCGCTCTACATCTCACAAAATTTTCAAGCCAAAAATGACAGTTTCTTTGTCGCAGGAAATGCCCTAAGAGGTGCTTTGGCAGCTTTTAAATGCTATTTTGAAGGTAAAAAAGTAGCAAAAAGCATTCATGATTTTATAAGATTTAAGCATGAGCCAGAACTCATCAAAATCGAGGTTGATGAAAATATATCTTGGTATTATCCAAGTATGATAGATTTAAAATCACCAACAAAACAACATTTAACCGCACTTAGACTGAAAAAAAGAGAAAAAGGAGCGATAAAAGTTCTGCTAAACGGCAGGATGGTTTACAAGAAAAACATACATGCATTTCCGTTTATGAGCACAAATATACCATGGAAAGATATAGAATTAAAACCAAAAGATGTGATTAAGCTGGAGTTTGTGAGAGATTAACACTTTTTAGTAAAAAGGTTTTTTCTTTTCTAAAATTTTGAATAGCTTGGGTGACAACATCTCGTCTCAGAGGCTCGCCGTCGCATTCCATTGCAGCGTAGTAAATAGCGCCGCGAGCCCCTTTTAAAGATGCTTGTTATGTGCTATTTTTTTGACTACCAAAATTCTTGCCTCACCAACTGGATGAACAAAATGATTTGCATACTTCTTTTTATTCTTCTTTTAAATTAACAAATTCATCACTCGTCATACTTGGTATAAATTCTTCTATTTTATATTTTGCTAAATTGTTAATTTTGAATGGATCTTGATTTAAGACTCCTTCTAATTTTTTTATACTATCCAATTTTGAAAATATAATTCCACCCGTTCTTGGAATTTTCCTCCCCGATGCGATAAAATTGCCTTTTTTATATTGACTTTTTAAATATTCTACATGTAGAGGTAATAATTCATCTACCTTTTTTAAATCAACTATATATGTTAGTGATACTATAAACATCTTTACCCTTTTAATATCTGACCTTACGCACTAAACAGATATCTCAGTGGTATAAGTAATCAGCACTCTCCTAGATATATCCTGTCTTCATTCATAAATTCGTGATGGTGTACTCTTGTGTCGCCATCTTTGTTGATATTTATAATTGCGTAAGTTGGGTTTTCTTCATTTGTGAGATACTCCTCTTTGCAATCAGTCCTAAGTGCAACCTGAAAAGCGGTGCTTCTCGTAGAGTGCAAAGGGATACCATTTTTGCAAGAGTGCATTATGCGATGGATATGTCCAAAAGATATGTGTTTGATATTGTTGTATTTTTTTAACAAATCCCAAAAAGTATCTTGTGTTTTGAAATTTCCCATATTGTCCATCTCATAAAGTCCGCAAGATACAGGATGATGATGCATAAAGATATATACAGACTCTTTTTTGTGGGTTTTGAGTTGATTTTCAAGCCATATTAGTCTCTCTTCACACAGTTTCCCATAGGGATTATTTTCTACAGCACTATCGAGAAAAAGAAAAACTTTATCTTCTATTTTTATGGGATATTGTATAAAATTATTGCCGGCATAGTGTGGAAAAAATTGTCTGAAATTGTCTCTTGTATCGTGGTTTCCCAAGATGAAATATACAGGAAGGATGCTGTTTTTTACAATTTCTTGTAATTTCTTATACGAACTTTTTGAGCCATCATTGCTCAAGTCTCCGGTTATGGCTATAAATTTTGCATCTTTATGCCACTTATCTATACTATTAAATGCTTTTTTTAGTCTAAATTCAGGGTCTATTCCATATAAAGAGTGATACTCATCCCCTATGAGATGAGTATCACTGATATGTATAAACTTCAATCCAAACTGCCTTTTATTTTTTAGTTCTATTGAAAAATAGGGAGATTAATGCCGCAATAGTTATAAATGCAACTATCAAAAATGATACTGCGTTTAATACAGGAGTTGAACTAAACTTAATCCTAGAGTACAAATCAACCGGCAATGTAGGACTAGATCCTATCAAAAATATGGTCGTGTTGAAGTTTGAAAAACTGATCAAAAATGCTACAACAAAAGCCCCTATGATAGCAGGCCTTAAAAATGGAATAGTCACATACCATATAGATTGCAATCTTGTGGCTTTTAGACTAAGAGCTGCTTCTTCAAGAGTTCTGTCAAACTTTTTGAGCCTAGCACCGACCAAAAGCATCACATAAGTAGCACCAAATGAAAACTGACCTAAAACAACAAGCCAAAAACTAGGAGTCAAAAATCCAACTTCCAGCCCAAAATGTTTTTCTAGATAGGTACCGGCAAGTGTAGACGTAAGAAGGATGGATATACCCAAAATTACGCCTGGAATTACAAGAGGAGCCAAAGCCAAAAAGTATAACAAACCCTTAAGCCTAAACTTTTCCTCTTCAAAAAGAAGTGCTGCAGCGATACCTACTATAGTAGAAAGGGTTGCAACATAAAATGCTGTCTTAATACTTGTAAAGATACTTTGCATCAAATCGGAATCTGCAAAAAGCCCTGTTCTTTGGTCAGTATTTGCAAAAAACCAATCGAGCGTAAAACCACTCCACGGAAGTGCAATATCACTTGAATCATTAAAAGCAAGTACTGCGATAACCAATAGAGGCATCACCAAAAAAATAAAAAAGCAAGTGATATAAACCCTATAAGTATATTTGTATAACGGTGAGTTTGGTAATGTTCTAATCATGATCCAACCCTTTCAAGCTTTTGTCCGCTTAATTTTAATGCAATCCATATAATACTAGATGATATCATTAACAACAAGAAACCAAATGCGGCTCCCTGACCCCAGTCAAGCGTAGATAAAAATTCATTGTATATCTGCTCTGTAAACCAAAGAGAGCTTTTTCCACCTAAGATATCAGGTGCAACATAATCTCCAATTACAAGCATAAATACTATAATTCCACCTGATGTGATGCCCGGCATAGAGTAAGGAATGATGATTTTCGTAAAAATCGTCCATTTTGAAGCACCTAAGTCACTAGCCGCTTCTATCAAAGAGTCATCTAGACTCTCAAGAGTTGACATAATAGGAACAACCATAAAGAGCATGGAGACATAGAGCAAACCTATAGTCATACTGAAGTTTGTATAGAGCATTTCTATGGGCTTATCAATCAGACCAATATATATGAGAAATTCATTTATAACGCCGTGATCACCTAAAATAATCATCCAACCATATACTGTTACAAGCTCTCCTACCCATAAAGGTATAAGAAGAAGAAGAGCCAAAAAACTGGCATATTTCTTAGATATAACTTTTGTTAGATAAAACGCCACAGGAAATGTAACTATAAATGCTAATACCGTGATACCTATAGCATAAGCAGCAGTATTTACAAATGTAAGCCAATATATTTTATTTTTGAAAAATGTTTCATAGTGTTCAAGAGTAAAAAAACTTGCGCCTGAGTCAGTCTCTCCTTGAAAAGAGCTTATAAGCAAATATATATGCGGCAAAACAATCAACACAATAAGCCAAAGCAAAACCGGTAATATCAACAGATAAAATGTTATATTAAAACCTTTTTTATTTTCCATCATAACACCCTTAATAGCACTTTAGATTATCATAATTTATACCGACTTCGACTGTGTCACCCTCTTTTAAATTTTCAAATTTTGCATTTTGTGGAAGCGATATCAAGATTACAGCTCCACTCGTTGACTCTATAGCGGAAACTTTTGTGTTTGAGCCATCAAATAAAACCGTCTTTATCTTGACATTAAACCTGTTTATACCGGTCAAATCCTCTGTTGGAGCCAATATAAATGCCTCCGGACGGACATATAAGACTTCAGGATTAAAGTCCAAGCCCTGTTTTTCAAGTCTCCAGCCGTTTTTAGTAGTGATAAAATCACCATCCCTGTCTTTTAACTCAAGCCTGTTACTTTCACCGACAAATCCTGCCACAAAAGCGGTTTTTGGATTTTTGTATAGATTTCTAGGGGTATCTATTTGCTCAAAACGACCCTTATTCATAACAGCTACTTTATCACTCATCACGAGTGCTTCAGACTGATCATGCGTGATATATATAAATGTAGTTCCAAGCTCTTTTTGAAGAAGCTTCAATTCAATCTTCATGTGCTCTCTAAGTTTTCTGTCCAGCGCTCCCAAAGGTTCATCTAGAAGTAAAATGGATGGCTTCATCACCAAAGACCTAGCTATTGCAACCCTTTGTCTCTGTCCTCCTGAGAGTTCAGTCACTTTTTTCTTCTCGAAGCCTTGCAAACTTACACGAGCCAACATATCTGCAACTCTGTCATCTACCTCAGCTTTTTTCAATTTTTGTCTTTTAAGTCCAAATGCTACATTCTCTCTGACATTCATCATAGGGAAAAGTGCCAAACTCTGAAAAACTATATTTACGGGTCTGTGTTCAGGCGGAATTCCGTTCATCGACTCGCCTCTAATAAATATCTCTCCATGGCTCTCTTTGATAAAACCGGAAATCATTCTCAAAAGAGTAGTCTTGCCACAACCTGAAGGTCCAAGAATTGAGAAAAATCCCCCTTCATCGACATCAAAGCTTACTTTTTTCACAGCCGTAAAATCTTTAAACTTTTTAGTTAGATTTTTTATCTCAAGTATTTTACTCATATTTTACCCCCGTATATAATAAAAAATTCAAAAAAATTCTTTATTATATACACTAGAAGACCAGAAGCCCTCTAGTGCATAGTAAAGCAATAAAGTTTTACTTATAAATTATTCTGCAGCTTTTATCCTATCTAGTGCTTTTGCCTCGATACTAGCAAATCCTGAAGGAAGAGCATCATACCACTTTATATTATCTATATCCGCTTTTGAATATGATCTTTTAAAGTTAGCTTTAATTTTCTTATCAAGATATTTTGGTGCATCTTTAGAGACAGTCATATAACTACTTTTATTTGTAACATATGCTGCATTTTTAGGCTGTAAAATAAAGTTTATCCACTTATAAGCAGCTTCAATATTTTTAGATTTTGCAGGAATTGCAAAAGTATCTATCCAGCCAAGTGCTCCACTTTTTGGGCAAACAAAATCGATATTTGGATTTTTGTCATGGACTTGCCAACCTATAGCATCCCAACCGGACTCAACCCAAACATCACCACTGTCAACAAGACCTTTTTGTGTGTCTCCGCTTGTCCAATAAGTTTTTACATATTTTTTAGAAGCAATTAATTTTTTTGCAACTTTATCTATAAGTTTTTTATAAGCAGCTTTATTGCCATATAGTGCAAAAGGATTATACCCCATGCCAAAAGCTGCACCTATAAGAATAGGTCTTTTCAGTCTATAAGAGATGTGACCTGCGTATTTAGGATTCCAAAGATCAGACCAATCATTTGCTCCCGGAGCCATTTTCTTATTGATGATTAACCCTGTAGTTCCGTAGATATATGGAACAGAATAGACCTTGCCATCAACTCCACTAATTTTTTTAGCAGCAGCAACCATTGATTTGGTTATCTGACTTGTATTTATTTTGCTGTAATCAATCGGATGGTAAATATGGAACCTTTTTTGCACAAATCTAATTCTATCTACACTTGGTTGCGCCAAATCAAATCCACCACCTCTTGTAGCTCTAAGTTTTGCGATCATCTCTTCGTTGTTGCTGTAAGTGACCTTAACTGTTATACCGGTCTCTTTTTTAAACTTTTTAACGAGTGCTTTTGGAGCATACCCCTTCCAAGTTATCAGTCTAAGTACTCCGTTACCCGCATATAGACTTCCTGCCAATAATGTTGCAATAGCAACAGATGATATAGCCAATTTTTTCATACTTTCTCCTAGTAAAATTTTTGAGCTCTTGCTCTAAGTAGAAATTATATAACAATAAAATAACAATATAGTTACAAAATTGTTTTATATACCCTCATCTAGAAGTATGGATGCTTCGTTGATTTTAAAATCATACACCTCATCACTCCAACCAAATGACTCTTTCAGAACAGATGCTACTGTTTGTAGAGATTCTCTTGTAGCGCCCAAATCTATGAGTCCCAAATTTACACGGCGAACCAAAAAGTCGAGTGGACTTTTGACAAACTCATACTCAATCGCATAGTATATCTCAGCTTTTAAGATAGGATATTTTTTATGAATTTTCTCGTCCCCATATCTCTTGATAAAATCCGCAACAACTATAGCATTTGAACCATAAGCTCCCAACAAGTGTTCACTTACATCAATCTCTAGGTTCAATTTATCTAATTTTTCTTTAAATTCCACTATATTTTCTCTATTTCCGAACAATTTGTAATGTTTTGTGGAACAAGTGTGTAGATTTTTCCTCCTGCTAAGCCCACAAATTGCATCTACTACATCTTCTGCCATCTTTCTATACGAGGTCCATTTTCCTCCTGCTATGCTCACCAAGTTGGATTTTGATTTTTCTATATGGTGCTCTCTTACAAGCTCTTTTGTATCGTCTGTATGTTTCAAAGCAACTAAAGGTCGCAATCCACACCAAGACGAGAGTATATCACTTTTTTCAATATCAACACTAAAATACTTTCTCATGTGCCTCAAAAGATACTCTATATCTTCTTCATCTACTTTTGGATGATCTTGCGCCTTAGACTCTTCATCTGTTGTGCCGACCAAACACTTATCCATCCAAGGAAGCATAAAAAGAACTCTTCCGTCTTCGGTTTTTGGAATCATCAAGCCTTCAGCGTTTGGTAGAAACTTTTTATCTAAGACTATATGAATACCGGAACTTGCTTCAACTATATCTTGCGCATTTTTATCATCCAGTCGTCTGATGGCATCACAAAATACTCCTGTTGCATTTACAACAAAGTCCGTGTGCGCACTATATGTTTTACCACTTATCCTATCTTTTATTTTGACGGTTGAAATCTTTTCATCTTTATATTCAAAATCCACAACTTCACTGTAATTTCGCACAACACAACCCTTTTCTTGCGCACTTTGAAGTAGAGCTATCGCTGTCCTAGCATCATTAAAGGCGCCGTCAAAATACCTCACACCGCCCTTTAGACCATCTTTCTTGACAGAAGGAAAAATTCTCATAATTTCATCTTTTCCAACAATCTGACTTCTTCCGAGCCTTCTCTTGCCCGAAATCAAATCATAAAGAACAAGCCCGACATATATGTAAGGGATTTCATACCATTTATAAAGCGGTGTAACCAAAGTGATAGGATGTGCTAGAAAAGGTGCATTTTTTAAAAGCCTGTATCTCTCTTTGAGACCTTCTCTTACTAAATCAAATTGACTCTTATCCAGTTTTTTAACCGCGGCTTCAAGGTATCTGACACCACCATGCACAAGTTTTGTACTTTTGCTACTTGTGCCCTCGGCAAAATCATTTTTCTCCACAAGCAGACATTTAAAACCTCTAAGAGTCGCGTCCAATGCAGCTCCAGCCCCTGTGGCACCGCCACCAATGATAATTAAATCAAATTTTTCATTATTCATTATTTTTTATTCCTAGTGCATTTAGATAATTTATACTACAATCTATCGCTCTTTTTTTACCATCACTTCCTACTGAAACATATGTGATATCTGCACTTGTTACATGCACACATCTTCTTGCTCCTTCATAAAGTCTCTCTGCATTTACTTCTACAGAAACTTTCATGGAGGTAACTCCGACTCTTATAATTTTTGCATAAAAACTAACCACATCTCCAACATATATAGGCTCACGAAACTCCAAAGAGTTTACCTTTACAGTCACTACACTTTGTATAGGCAAATCCCTAGTAGCCAAAGCTCCTGCAATATCTATATTTGACATTATCCAACCGCCAAAAATATTTCCGGCAGGATTTGTATCTTTTGGCATAGCCACTATTTTTATGCGTGGTTCTCCCATATCTTTCATTTTAATGTCCCCTTTTTACGGAAGTGAATTCCGCAAAAATTCCTCGCGACTAAAGCACGAGCTGACGCTCTGTATAATTTCATTTTATTGTCCCCTTTTTACGGAAGTGAATTCCGCAAAAATTCCTCGCGACTAAAGCACGAGCTGACGCTCTGTATAATTTCATTTTATTGTCCCCTTTTTTGCGGGCAAAGCCCATAAAAAATTCCTCGCACTATTTGCTACGCTTTTGGCATTATTGTCATTTTACTACATCTAGTAACTTGAAATAAACCATAAAGAATTCACAAAAAATCCTCCAACATAATTCACATACTAAAAAGGCTATAAGCATATAAAATTTTAGTTTTGGGCTATCTATTTTAATATTTTGTCTTCTAGCAAAATATAGTACAATAAATGGCATTATAATTGCCCCAAATAAGTATATAAATACTATCACATAAGGAGTTATTAAAAAATCAAATTTAAAAAAACTTATCACATTCACTCTTTTCGAGAGAATTCTTCTCGCTAAATCCTCACATCTATATCTTTAAGAACACAACCATTATCTCCAACGGATGGCATATCTAGTTTTCATATGGTTATAATATCATAATAACTTGAAAAACAAAACAAAAAAATATTATTAGAACGCTATTTGATATTAGGGTATAATATCAACCAAAAAAGGAATTTATAAATGTTTTTGTTAAAACGGATGGTTATATTTGTCTTTTTATTTGCTATTTTAGGTTATGCTAAGGATACATTTCTGTATAATTTCGAAAATGTTAGAATAGCAACTATTCCCAATGGATGGCATATCTCTGCAACTCATCCTAAAAAGCCATTAGCAGTGTGGGAAGTGATTAAAGCCAAAGATGCTCCTTCAGGAGAAAAAGTCCTTGCGCTCACTCGCCCAAACACTTTATTTTTTAATGGTGGCATCTTTAATCTTTGCTATACCAAAAAAGTTAATTTCAAAGATGGAGAAATCTCGGTTAAATTTAAAGCAAATAGTGGTGATACAGACCAAGGCGGAGGTATTATGTGGCGAGTGCAAGATAACAATAATTATTATGTTGCCCGTTTCAATCCATTGGAAAATAACTTCTGCTTCTATATTGTAAAAAATTCTCATCGACACGAACTTACATATGCCGATATTAAGCTTTCCAAAGGGTGGCATAAAATGCGTATTGTTCAACATGGTAACAACTTCAAAGGCTATCTTGATGGTAAAAAATTTCTCAGCTATAGCGATACACAACTTAGTAAAAACGGTGGTATCGGTCTTTGGACCAAGTCAGATGCAGCAACTAGTTTTGATGATTTTACTGTTAAAGTACAATAGCAAGAGAAAAGAATTCAAAGTTTTGCTTTTAACTCTTTTCTCAAAAATCCTACTTTTTGTATCTGTTTCAAAAAGTAATATTTGGCAAATTTTTTCTATTTAAGCCTATTTGCATCTCATATACCCATTTTTGCAACTCAAACATGTCGCTGTATATACGAAATAGTCTATCCAACAACTCTTGAGTAAAAAATATGTCATCAATACTAAAAACTTTATACGCATACATAGCTCCAAATCGCGATAAGTAAGAGTACTTATCATCTTTATCAAAACCTTTTGGAACCCTTTTGTATTTGGGTTCAGGTAGCAAGTAACCCAAATCTTTTAACTTTTCTAGCTCTACATGTAGAGCCTCTTTATTTCTTTCATCTTTAATGTACTCTCTATAGACTTTCAATAAAGGGGGTTTAAAATTTCTTATGCCCGCTGCTACAAAATACTCTTTTTCATCATAGTGTATATAGAAACTGCTGCTTTGCATCCTGTGGGAATTACCTTGCCAAAAAAGCAATCCGATCTTGCTTTTCATGGTAGTCTTATCTTTACTAAATCTAGTATCTCGATATATCCTAAAGAGTGAACCTCCAACTTTTGGTAAAGCATTTATGGTCGGCACTAATATCTGAAGAGTCTCTCCCATATCTTTTATGAAAGCTTTATTTGGCTCAAGTATAGCTCTCTCCCAAATATATCTATGATTAAGAAACCACTCTTTTGAATTATTGTTTTTTAACTCTTTCAAAAATTCCACACCCTCTTTTGTAAAACCGTTAAACTCCATAATTTCACCCATAATTTAAATTTTATCCCATTAGAATTATAATTTAACCTTACGCACTTTTTCTCGAAAAGTCCTACTTTTCGCAAGCTTTAGGGGGTTGTAGGGACTTTAGTCCCTGCCACTATAACGAGCTTTGCTCATTATAGTGCATAAGGTCAGTTATAATTTTGACAGATATTTCCTTTATAACTCTTTTATTTATTTTTCAGTTCTACAATTTGGTACTAAAAATAAAAAGTCGGGAGCACAAATGCGTAAGAAAATCTCAAAGATATTGATCGCAAATAGAGGTGAAATTGCATTAAGAATCATAAGAGCCTGTAAAGAACTCGATATAAAATCCGTAGCAATTTTTTCAGAAGTTGATGTGAGTGGAGTCTGGGTAGTAAAAACAGATGAGTGCTATCCAATTATGGGTAATCCTGTTGAGGCGTATTTAGATCAAGAAAGAATAATATTTTTAGCAAAAAAAGCAAATTGTGATGCTATCCATCCTGGATATGGCTTTTTATCAGAGTCCAAGTTGAGCACACCATCACTGAGGTGATGACTAGAGTCGATATCGTCCAAAGAATGATAGAGATAGCAGGAGGAGATAAAGTTTCGTGGCTATGCGATAGAGTTTAGAATCAATGCAGAAGACTCTCAAAATAATTTTATGCCCTCAACCGGTACAGTCGGTCGATATCTAACACCTGGTGGTCCGGGTGTAAGGCTAGATAGCTGCTTATACTCAGGCTACAAGCTTCCGACATGTTATGACTCTATGCTTGGAAAACTAATCGTATCAGGACTTGACTGGAAAGGAACGGTAAGAAAGGCTAGCAGAGCTCTTGATGAGTATTTTATAGAGGGAATCAAAACAAATATACCACTATGCAGAGAGATTGTCAAAGACAGTGATTTTAAAAACGGGCAGTTTAACACAAGTTACTTAGATACTAAAATGGATAAATTTAACTTAAAAGCTTCCTCATCCATGAGCAACGAAGATGAAAAGTTGAAAAATATATCCAATTTAATCAAAAAGATAAAAGAGAACAGAGACAATCAAATCAAATAACTACGATTAAGACTGCTTGTCTAAACATTTGGGACACACACCAATCAGCGAGATGTTACTAGTTTCGATCTTATAATGCATCTCTTTTGTGGCTTCATCAATAAGATGTTTCGTGTTTACAATTTTATCTTCAATTTTATTGCAAATTTTACATACCAAGTGTACATGTGGAATTTTATTGATTTCATAATTTGTCGGCATGTCAGGTATCTTTACCTCTGAAATTATATCTATCGCGATTAATTCTTTTAAGTTTCGGTATATCGTGGCTTTGGATAGAGTAGGATACTTATCTAAAAGCAGCTCATACAAATACTCAATGTCAACATGTCCCAAACTATCCATAGTTTCCAAGATAGCCAATCTTTGATGAGTAGCTTTTAAATTTTTAGTTTTAAGTATTTCTTTAAAGTCTACCATATCCACTTGTTTTATCCTAATAAATTTTTTCTATTGTAACAAAAAAATTCTTAAAGTATAAATTAAAATTTATAATTATATGGTCATTAATCAAAACATAAGAAAAAAGAATATATGTAATCAGCATTAACTGTTCTGAAAATAGAGTAGTTAATACAACAATAGATAATGATGGATATAGAAAATACAATGAGCTTTAAATCTCGCATATAAAAACTGAGCAGAAGAGGCAGAAACCTCTTTTGCTTAAATCACACTACTAAAGTTTTCTCCCCTCGCTCGCAAATTTCTGCTACTATGGAACTATACTCATATCCCGCATTCTTTAGATTCTTTAAAAGTTTTGGTGCATCTTTGGGTGCTACTGCTATCAAAAGTCCTCCTGAGGTTTGAGCATCGTATAAGATTATGTCATCATCTAACTCTTTTGTGTATTTGACTTTTTGTTTTAGGTAGCTAAGATTGTTGTATGTACCTGCTGGGATTATCCCCATGTCTGCCATCTCTGTCGCCTCTTTGAGATATGGGATACTAGCAAAATCAAAGGCTATACTAACCCTGTCGCTTGCCATCTCGGCACTATGTCCCATCAAGCCAAATCCTGTCACATCCGTACAGGCACTCACATCATACTCTTTCATAATTTTTGAAGCTTCATAGTTGAGTTGAGAGAGGATATAAGCTACACTTTGCACACTTTTTGCCTCAAGCATATCGGCTTTGATAGCGGTTGTAAGTATGCCCATACCAAGAGGTTTTGTCAAAATCAAAAGATCCCCGATTTTCGGAGTGTCATTTCGATATATCCCCTCAGGATGCACAAAACCACTTACACTAAGCCCGTAAAGCATCTCGGGAGTCTCTATAGTGTGACCGCCTACTACTACGCCTCCACACTCTCTTATCTTACTTTGTCCACCCTCTAATATCTCTTGTAATACAGTTTTAGGGTGGTTGCAACCATCAAAACCGACTATATTCATGGCTGTCGCAACTTCTGCACCCATAGCAAATATATCACTAAGCGAGTTCGCAGCTGCGATTTGTCCATACATGTAGGGGTCATCAACAACGGGAGTGATTATATCTACAGTTTGTACGAGTGCTTTGTCACTATCTATCTGATAAACTGCGGCATCATCACTGCTGTCCATACCGACCAAAACCTTGCTACTGCTACAATCAAGTCCACTAAGTGCGATGTCTAGCTCACCCGGAGCCAACTTAGCGGCTCAACCGGCAGCTTTTACAAATTTGGTCAGTTTCGCGTTATTATTCATCTTTCTCAAGTTTTGTCCTTTATAGTGTAACCGCATCGGTATTTAAAAGCATATCTACCGAGTCATAAGCATTGCCAATCTCACCTACTTTTAACTCTTCAGCTGGGATATTGTAAAAGTTTAAACATAGACCGCAACTATATATGCTAACACCTCTTTTTTCCAGCTCTTTGAGACTCTCAATTAAATCTAAATTCTCATCTTTAGTGGTTAAAAATACACCCTCATTTACAAATACAAGATTTGTTGGAAGTGCCTTAAACTCTAGCATAGTCTTCAAAAAACTCTTCATCAAAGTAGTTCCTAGCTCGCCATTTCCTATCTTATCAGTTTTTACGAAAACAGTTTTGTTTAGAAATTTTTCCTCTTGTTTTGATGCTACTACGCACTCATAGCCTTTTATGATTGTAATAAGTGTTTTGCCATCTTCCAACTCTTGGGCTCTACTTTCATAGCCCTGCTTTGAGGCAAATCTTTTTACATTTTCCACAGATGAAACAGAGTTTACCAAAACCTCAAGCAAAGAGTCATCTTCTAACTCTTCTAGTGCCTTTTTTGTCTCCAAAACTGGTTGAGGACAAGCCAAATCACAACAATCAATCTTCATAATATTATATCCTTTAAATTTCTTGACATATTTCATAACCGGCAAGTGCGGCACCAATCGAGCCCATCAACTGAGGTTTATCTGAAACCAATATCTTTTTTTCTAATTTTTTAGATAGCAAATGTTTTAAAAACGGATTTAATGCTCCACCGCCACTAAAAAAAACATACTTACTCTTTGCAATAAATCTCCTCGCCATAGATGACAACCTAGAAGCGATTGAGCTGTGTATGCCATAGCATATATTTGCCGCACTCTCTTTTTTTGCCATCAAAGATATAACTTCTGATTCGGCAAATACGGCACACATACTTGAGATTTCAAGTTCTTTATCTGCTTGAAATCCAAGGTTGGAAAATTTTTCCATATCGAGCCCCATCCTGTTTGCTGCGATTTCTAAAAACTTTCCAGTTCCCGCAGCACATTTGTCATTCATCCTAAAATCGATAAATCCACCTGTACCGTCTAATTTTATCACCTTGCTGTCTTGCCCACCAAGATCTATCACCAAATCTGTTTCCGTATTGTAAAAATATGCACCTTTTGCATGGGCTTTTATCTCACTTATAACGGGACAAGAAAATTTTTCTTCCACCATGTGTCTCCCATATCCTGTGGCCACTAGCATTTCTACTTTTTTATCTTTTAAATACTCTGCTACTATTTCATCTTGATTCATAATAGTCGGGACAACAGTCGTATCTATGATATTTTTATCTTTATCTATGCCTGTAATCTTTGTATATGTCGAACCTATATCAACTCCCCAAAACATCTATCTTATACCTTTGAATTTTTTTGCTTTTTTCTTAAATGCTAAACTTTCCAAAAATGCCTCTACTCTGGTTTTAATCTGCCCTATATCTTCAGCAGAATAATCAGACTCTATGACAAGACAAGGTATCCCCTCTTTCTCTAAGGCTTGGGTTACAAGATGTGCTTCAACATTGTATGTATGGCAAAACGAGAGAGTATAATATATCACTCCATCAGCTTGTCTATCTTTATACATTTTTAAAATCTTATCAATTCTTGGAGTATTTGGAGTAAAACAGGCACAATCCACTTTACTATATCTTTGCATCAATCTTTCGATAAAGGTTTCTTCATCTTCCACATTCTCCAAGTCAACATTATCTTTATAGTACCTATGTCCTATGCAAGACTCTTCATTGATGATAGCTCCACCCGTGCTCTCAACAGCAGTATGAAGCTTCCAGTTTGGTGGCGCAAATGGAGTACCCAAAACCATGAGCCTTGGAGTATCTTTTTCAAAAACACTTATCTTGTTTTTTACTCTCTCATCTAACTCATCACAAAGCTGATTGACTTTTTGAGTGTATCGCACAGGGTCATCTAAAAATCCCATCTGAGTTATAAATAGTCCATCTTTTCCGCTTATCGGTATAACATCTGGATTCATTCCTCGAAGAGCATCAAGTCTTTGGAGGGCATCTCTTTTTTCATTGATGATTTTAGTGCCGTTTTTCATCTCTTCAAGAGTCAATTTTTTACCTATAACTTCTTCAATATGCTCTTTAAACTCTCTTATCTCTTCGCTCCACATTTTAAGATCTTTTTCTCTTTTCATGTGAGGAATATTCATCACATGTACAGGATGATGTTTATTTAGTATCTCCCAAGTCTTTTTCTTTGCTTCACATGTAGTCTCACCATAGATAAAATCAGAAGACTGTGTGTATGCACAAGTTCTTTGAAGTTTAAACCCATGGGCTGATTTTATAAGAGGGCAAATATTTCTAGGGAGTTCGCTCTCAGCATCAGGTATCGTAGCAGGGCTTCCTCCACAAAGACCATAGCAAGCCCCACCGGCTCCAACTATAATCTCTTCTGGCACAAATATACAAAATGTTCCAACAGCCGGTTTCTTTTGACTTCTTAGTCTGTTTATTTCAGCTATTCTTTCACCCTGAATTTCGCTCATAAACCAATCAAAATACTCCATCCCTTTTGGTCTGTTTGGCTGAGATAAAAACTGCTTTTTATACGATTCTAATCCCGCAGACATCATTTTTGCATGTTTTTCAACATCTACACCGATACTATATAGTAAATCTTTATGTTCTTCTATACCCACAATAAGCCCTTTTTTATAGAAATTTATGCTGAATATATAAATTTATGAATAGAATTAAGTAGAAATATGAAAAGCGCAATGCTTAATTCTTGTATGTCTAAAACCTTAGACCTGACAGCATTTTCTGTATTATATAACCTAAGCTATAAATCTTAACTTAAAAAGACCGCCATATGACGGTCTCATTGAGGTATTAGTTTGTTAATGTGCACCCAAAACAACACCACCGTTATTTCCAACAACAACATTATCATTTCCCATTTCAGATTTTGCTTTAATAAGAGAATTGTCTATAGTTACTTTGCCACCAACAGCAACTATGCCACCATTGTTTCCTATAACTTTATTGTTGCTTCCCATCTTGGATTCTGCTATTAAATCAGAATTTGAAACTTCTACGGTAGCCTTATTTGCTATGGCTACCTCTTTATCTGCTTCTATCTTTGCCTTTAGAACCCCCGCTGCTGCACCCACTAAATCTTCTGCCGACAGAGATGTAAGTAAACCCATGATTGACAACGCTAATATTACTTTTTTCACACTATTCCTTTTCTTAATTTTATTATATTATATAGATAGATCCTATATAGGACAACTAACGTTAGTTTTTAGAAACACACCTCCTCAATGAAATTATATTTTTCTATTTCTGTGCCTAATAATCTGCTTGATAAGATTATACATACTCTCTTGCAATAATTTTCTAACAGATAACCCAGCCCCATCTTTTATGGTCTTATATCCGCTCATACCAATACCTGCGTTATTGATCGATACACCAAAATTATATCCCCTTGATGTTACTCTCATATCTATTTTTCCTGATGTTTTATATTCAATAATTCCATTTTGTCTCAAATAGAAGTCAACTCCAAGCATTGAGAGTTTATCTTTATCTTTTGTGTCCGTATTTGAATTTGTTGCAGTTTTACCACCACCAAAATCAAGACCTAGATTAAAACCAGATGATTGAACCATAATATTTTTATCATACATAGTAATTGCACCATCTAAGATATAGATATCCCCAGAAGTTTTTGCTGATGTTATCATCTTTACAGCCACACTTGTGTTGTCAACTACTTTTACTTTTGGCCCAAAATCTACCAATATGCTAGTTAACAATCTTCTCATTGTTGGTGGTAATTCACCAGCACCTGCACCAGACATATTTCTTGAGCCATCTTTATCAATATATATATAAATTGGTCGCACATTCAAATCTTCTAGCATTTTCCCAAATCTTTGTATTTTATCTAACTGATGTGTCTGTATAGTTGTAATCTTTTGCTCAGGGTGTTGCGATTCTACATCTGGCACAGGGGCAGGAGAACAACCTGCAATCATTAATGCAAACAAACTGCCCAATACGCTAATCTTTTTAATCATTTTTTTCCTTTTAATCATTAATTTAGAGGATCATCCTTGTCCCTTTTTAAAAAATCAACCGCTATATTTAGTCCTTTTTCGGACAAATAATCTTGCTGACCAATTTTACTATTTTGCACATTTGAGTGCACATCGTATTTTGTATTATCTATGTTATTAGAAGTATTTACAATACCCGTATTTACATTTTGCTCAGAAAAGCCGTTTCTGATTTTACTATTTTTTACTATAGTAAATATTTGAATATCTATATCTGCATTTTCTTTAACTATCGCGCCTAAGTTTATCTTATAATCTTTGTTTGAAGTATTTGATGCATTTGTTCTATAAAAATTAGTATGTACATTTTGAACAATTTTGTAGATTACATATTTTTTGCAACTATTTTGGTTATTTCTTATAGTCGTATTCAGTCTATCTTTATATCTCCTCCACTCTCTATTTCCATTAATATTAACATAGATATAGCATATTCGACGTGTTTTGCGAGATTTATACACATGTTTAGCCTTAGTTTTAATTCTAGATTGCTGATAACTATAATTTACTAAATCTTCAGCATGCAAAGAAGAAAGAATGAAAACAAATATTAGCAAAAAACTTTTTATCATCTCTGTATTACCTTACTGATTTCTATTCTATTTTTTATAAAATCACAGTAATCTTTGCTTTTGGTACATCTTTCATGTACATATTTATTTTTGATTATCAAAGCATCTCTTGGAATATTTAGTCTAAAAATCTCCCTCCTGACATCCCTAGCATTTTGTTGTGCATCTGATAAAGTCATATTCTTTCCAATTATGGTTTTAAGAACTATCTTTATATCTTCACCTTTTTTTATTGCCTTATCATATAAAGATTTCAGACATTTTAATTTATTGTGCTCACTTTCATAACTCATACCATACTCTTTAAATTTGATATCTTCTAATGGTTGCACATAAAAAACTATACGATTCATATCGCTACAAAAATCATAATTGCTTAAAATTCTTGGTGCTTTAGCCATTTTTTTCATCTGTATCTCGGGCATAACTTGATAAGATTGTATTGAAATTGCTTTTGCAATTAAATCTATTAGGCTACCCTCTATAATCTTTCTTACAGATAAACCTAATCCGTCTTTGATATTTTTATAACTGCTAATACCAAGACTTAAGCCGTACAAATTTAAACCAAAACTATACCCCTCATTTGTTTCTCTAATCATAATGCTGCTTGTTGTTTTGTATCGAATAATCCCATTTTGCTTTAGATATAAATCAGCAATCATTTGAGATGTCTTTTTCTTATCTTTAAATCTATCTCTATTGGTTTTCGAACTCCCTGCTGAACCTATTCTCAAATTTAAACTAGCAGACGAACTTTCAGAAAAAATTCCTTTATCAAAAGCTGTAATTGCACCATCAAGTAAAAACACTCTCTTTGAAATATTTTGGTTTAATATTAGTTTATTTATCTGTTCTGCTGATGTAACAACTTTAACTTTGTCTCCAAAATCAGATAGTAAGCTATATGTCATCTTCTTTATATCTGGGATATCAGAGGAAGGAACTTCTGATTTCAAATTGCTATCAATGAAAATGTAAATTGGTTTTATATTTTCATTTTGCATCATCCTTTTAAACTCTTCTATTTTATAGTGATTGGCAGTTATATTTTTAGACAAAAATTGTTTTTTTTGCTTTACTTCCGGCTTTGGAGCAACACCGTTACAACCTAAAATCAAAAAACTAAGTACTAAAAGTAATATTTTTATTATCATGCCTACATCTCATCTATTGGATTTTGGTTAAAATGTTTTATGAATTTATTTAGATCATCATTCTTTTTATCTGTTCTGTCTTGTTCATAAAAATTTATTATATTTAAACTTTTTAAAGCACCATATTTATAAGCATACCATTTGACAAAATATCCAAAGTTATCTCTTGAATCTTTTAATCCATTTCTCATTAGTAGGTTAACCATATCAGCAAACTTATTTTTTACAGCTACATACAAAACTGTTCTACCTTGCCTATTTACATGATTTATATCAAATCCATAAGCAATTAAAAAATCAACAATATCTTTGTCATCTGATCTTACAGCATTAAAAAGCAAAGTCTCATCATTTTGATTTTCATAATTAAAATTGCAAACTGATCTTATGGATTTCTTAAACATTGTAAAATTATCTGCTCTTATAAGCTTAATAAGTTCAGAAGTGGGCACACACTTGCTTTGTGTTTTATTATAAATATCTTCACCGTACAAAGAACTTATAAGCAATACCGATAGCAATAGCCTACTCATCCGCCCCTCTGATATAGAATTTGAATGAATCTATCTTTGGCGTTACTGCTAAATCCTTGAGTATTATCGAGTCTTTTGCATCTATATAGGTATCTCTCCATTTTGATTTATCTTTAGCTATTTCAAAACCACTCCCATCATACCAAACAAACTTATATTCTAAATAGTGCCTGTTCGTATCTTTGTTCTTCACTGTAACTCTAGCATCAAGCAAGTTATATACAAATCTCGAATCAGAACCTACTATTTTTATATTATAAGACAATGGAATATCATTAATGATAATTGTGTCACTATCGCTTTGAAATGTATTGCTAGCTGTGTTATCGCCGGCTTGTAGTGTATTCAAGCCAAATGCAAATAGCAAAATAAGTAGTATTTTCTGGATCATCTCTATTTTACCTTTTGCATGCAACTATTTTCACATCCTATATTTAACAAAACATCTTTTGCTTTGTAATTCGGAGCATCTAGCACTACTCTTTTAGCATCACCGGGATACAATCTTATTTTTCTAGCTTGTGGATAAGTTGATATTTGGACTCCTCTATCATCTGACCATTTTGGATCTATGATGAGGTTATATATGTCATCAGAATTGTTGTTTATAATACACTGCAACTCTCTTCTGCTTTTTCCATAAGATATTCTAGCATCTGTAATCTCAATATTGTTTCTCACTTTACTGTTACTTATAAAGACGCTTATCCCCTTTGGATAACTAGACTCGTAAACTTTGGAAACTCTACTTACCCTAGGAGAGTTATTGGCACATGCACTAAACATAATTCCTACCGCCACTACTATAATCAAACTTAAACTTTTTTTCATATTCTCTTCTCCTTATTGAAATCGAACAACTATTATATTGTTGCCCTTGTCTTTTACCTGAATTTTAAATCCAACAGCATCAGCCATATCATAGAGATCGAAAGCTAAATCATCTGTATCTATCTCACTGTTTGTTCCAAAATTATAAACCTGTTCAAAATCTTTACTCTCAGCTGAATTTCTCCTCGGTCTTGCACCTAATTTTTTTATGACATCTTTGACTATTTTTATCTTATTTCTATTTTTAGAATCATAAGTAACACCACTAATAATCACAGTATAGAAGTATTTATATTTTTTTACTTTTGATATTTTTTTGACTCTTGTTTTCTTTCTAATGCTTTTTAAAATATTATTTGTAATCTCTCTACTAGCTATACCCGCAGCTTTTCTATAGAGCTTAAATTTTAACTGCTCTTTAGTTGCTCCAAAACTCTCTATATCTTCAGAACGAATAGCATTATCAACTCTACCTGTTTGGGTATTTAGCATATTCATTCTATATATCAAAGAACCGTTAAGATTGCCATAACTATCTTTACCTGTAATATGAAATTTAAGATTTGTTAATTTAAAGAGATAGTTTACGCTTTTATTATTTTTACACTCCTGCAATTTTTGCTTTATCGCCACTAAAGCACTTCTGTAAGCGGAACCTTTGGCTTTGTATTTTCTGTATTCTCTCTGTATAAAGGCACATTTATTTCCTCTAGTACCTACTTGCGTACCTTTCTTTACGATTCTCAAGGAATTGCCATTGTCATTTATACTTCCTTGAAGGTTTGTTATAAAATCACGACTTAAGTCATTGTTTACATCATCTATAAGCACTATGTCTAAATTTTCAACACCATTTCTGCCCATAGTTGTGCTGCTATTTGATTTTTCAGCAACGATAGCTTTTATCTGCTCAAGATTTAAGTTTGCCAAAACCAAACATTCATAACCGTCTTCACCTAAATTGTTACATCTTGCTCTAGGATTTCTAAAATATGTTTTTTGAAATTCTATAAAATCTTTATTCATATCTTCCTTAAAAGACTCTTTCACATTACCGACATAGCTACTTGCACCCATAACCTTATCTAGCGCTTGTTGGAAAATAACCCAATACGCATCTTGTATAGCCTCTTGCCTTGTAGGAGCTTGTTCTACCGCCTTCATTCTCACCATATTAGCACTCAGCACCATAGACAACATAAATAATACTGCCACTATTTTTTTCACCATTTATCTACTCCTTGCAAAATCCTTGATAGTCAAAATCAAGTCTATCTTTTCTCTGTTTTACTATATTTAAAATTATATCTCTTAATTTAGGTACCATTTCTTCTATGGATTTTCTAAGTGTTTTTGTTATTTTATTTTTTTGAACATAACTCAATTTATTGACTATATTGTATCCAAAACTTGCCTGACCTACTGCCATCTTTTTCTTTTTAATGATGTCTGACGGCAAACTCATACCATCTATCTTTTTTTTACCCTCTATAGATAAAACAACTCTTGATGCTATGCTTGATTTTATATATCTTCCGCTATTCACATCCTCTTTTTTTACAAGTTTATCATATAGTTCGCTCACAATAGCTTCTATAAAATAGCCATTTACAAAGATAGTAGAACCACCATTTTTAACGGATGAACAGGTTTTTTTTAATTTTCTGATTAAAACTTCAGAGTCATTATCCGCATTTGTGTTAATGAATACGCTATTTATTCGCCTCAGATAATCTTTCCAATTTTTAAATATTCTTTTATTTAGCGTATCCGGATATAAGAGAACTACATCGTCTAGCCTTTTGTCTGCTCTAATATCTTTTATAAGAGCCTCTTGCAGGATTGATAAAATCTGCTCTTTTGCACGATTTTTATCTCCAAAGACTTTTAAGGCTAAGTTTTTTGCATTTTTACCAATTACTATTTTACTTATAGAAAAATATATATCATCACTTGTAAAACTTTTGACTTTTTTTGAGTGCCTGTCTGCTATGATTGCATCTATAAGATCGCCCAAAGCTTTCTTATAAAAATTCCTATATCCTTCTTGTAATTTTTTCTCTCTATTATCTGTTGGCTGTATACCTAAAAGACCTGTGGTTGTGATGCCATTTGTATATCTTACTTCAAAATTACTATGCAGATCTGCACGATTTGACTCTTCTCCAATCTGAACAAATGTTAAATTAAGCGTGATATAAACAAGCTCCTGACCACTTGCCAAAGTTGTAGAGTTTTCAAATGTATTAATGTTAAAAAAACCTATTTTTTTATCAACATCATTAGATTGTAGTACAATTTTTTTATAATTTTTATCAAATCTATTTTTTAAGATTATATTAAACTTATTAGCACCTATCCTATCCTTATAATCATTTTTTAAGAGTTTTTCCGTAAATTTACTTAAACCCCAACCATCATCTTTAGAAGATAACAGGTTAGGGGCAACTAAGTTTTTTTCTAGGTTAGGAGATTTTTCATTATATGTGCCTATGAAAAGAGTTGGCATATTGCCTGCCAAAAGAGTACCGCCTAATAAAAAAAATAGATACAGCACTAGCTTTTGGAATTTTTTCATATTATGTTAAGCTTACGAATCTAGTCCATTAAGTTCAGCTTCTGCTTCGGATGCAATCTTTTTATCTGTTTTTATAGCTTTGTTAGCAGCTCTTTTAGCTATATTTTTATCAACTTTTCCGTTGTAAAGTGGACTTGTCGCCAATGATGTCAGTGTAGGCAAAACGGAGATTGTTGTTTTTAATTGAGAAGCGACCGTAACCAAATCTTTAACATGCTGTAACCCCCAAACTATATCATCCTTTGCAAACTCTAAAATCTCTTTATCCCAGCCTAAAACCATATAGCCCATGATAGGAGTTGCTATAGCCAGCTTACCCATTGCTGCACTATATTTTGCTCTATCTTTAACTTTAGCTTTGCCTATCAACTTTAATAATTTAGTATTATCCTCCACTACGCTATCTCTATATTCTGCCTCTTTGAGAGATTTCTTTTTATGAGCAATCTCTTCTTGAAGCGTTTGAATCTCTTTTGTTTGAGATACTGATGCCAAGATATCTTCATTTGCATTTGCTATATTTTTTTCAAAACCACCCGTAATTGTTTTGAGATATTTGAGTCTATTGTCCGCCTCACAAGTATTTGTTAGCGGTGTTGGAATTTGTATATTTTTAGCACCGGCAACACTCTTCAGAGCCGATTCTATAGCGAGGGATAAAACTTTTTTAGTAACCATTTGGGTTAAGCTTGTGCTACCGCCTGACATTCTTGGAATACAGCGCTTATTTACCTTGGCAGAACCATTACTAGCAGTAGAGCTTGTGCTAGCTCCTGTTACAGCACCCACAATGCTACTAAAACCAAAAGCACTTAACATTACCACACTTGACGCACTTAATACTATTTTTTTTATCATTTTTTCCCTTACAGATAATTTTAATTTATAAAATGATACAATTTTTAAACTTAAATTTTTCACAAAGGACAATAGATGAAGAAAAGATTAATTTTTTCCATACTAGCTGCAACTTTATTACAAACAGTTATTTTTGCAAAAAGTATTGAAATTAAACAAAAAGATGTAACAGAAATAAATAAATATGCACAGAGTGCTTCACCTATTGATATCGACGACCAGATAGAAAATCAAATTCAAAAATATGCACAAAAACATGATTTTGAATTTGGGGTTGATACAAAAAGGGGTAAATATTTTATATATGACATAGAATCTGTTGCTCTTAAACCAACAGATCCTGATTTTGTCAAAAGTTTATCTGTAGCTTACGAAAAAGCTTTCTTTAACGCACAAGAAGAATTTGTCATGGATATATTTGGCAGAACAGTCAATGCAAAAAAGATAAGTCTATTTGCAAATAACTCAACCGACGCAAAAGAGTTTGCATCAGATAAAATTGACAATCGAGGAGTGATGGCTAAAATAGGAAGAATTTTCGACAAAACCCTCTCTCTAACCGAAAAATCACTAGACAATGCCCTTGTCAAGCTAGGAGTCAACCCATCCAACATAGAAAAATTAAGCAGAAAAGAGAAAAATACATTATTCAAAAATAAATTTATAGCACAAACTATGAAAGAAGCTTTTGGAAGTGTGGCTGGATTCATTCCAATTAAAACTTTTGTGGGAAAAGATACACGAGGTCAATATGCAGTTGGCGTTATCGCGATGAGAAGCGATAAAACGTCACAAGTTGCAAAAGATATATCAAGGCAAAGATACACAAATATACAGGGGCGAGGCAGAAGTATAAAAGATATGGTGCCTAGTGACAAAAAAGAGTTATTAAACGAATTTGGATTAAGATTAGTCTTTGACGCAACAGGAAAACCGGCACTCATCTCATATGCCCAATGGGGATTTAATGCCAAGGGGTTAGGCTCTTATATGAAAAATCAAGCTAAAAAGAATGCAAAATCTATGGCTCAAGATATGGCTGACTCTTTTATATCAGATTTCGTAAATGGCAATCTACAAGTATCATCTCAGAGTGAACACGGGGAGATAATCAAAAGAGTCCTTGAGAGGGAGGGCGGAGCAGATGGAATGGTTACAGATAGAACAATTAAAACCATATTGGACAAAATCAATAAAAATGCAAAACTAAAATCATCCATGGAATTAGCAGGGATAAGTACAGTAAGAAAATGGTCAACAACAAATAAATTTGGACTGTATGTTGCAGGCGTTGTAAGAAAATGGACATTTAGCGGATTAAATGAAGCCAAGTCTGTACAAGAAGGCAGAAGAATAACCACAGGAGAAAAACGCGAGAAGAAGAGAAGCTACTCAAACAGCATAAATGGAAGTGCAGAATACAATACTGTAAACGATTTCTAATTAAAAAGGGCAAATAGATGTTTTTAAAATTATTTTTAACAGTTATATCCATCTCAGTTATTCTATTCTCCAGTGAAGGCACAAGAATCGAAAAAACAACACAAGTTAATGGATATGGAATGACGAGAAGTGCCGCTATAGAAGATGCCTTAATAGAAGCAGTAAAGCAAAAAAATGGAGCTTATATAGCATCTGTAAAGCAGAGTTTTAGTGCATACTCCCAAAATTCTATCTCTCTAAACGGTACAAATGTCAATATTACAAAAGCCAATGACGCTATGGTGCAACAGATAAGAGTGGCAACAAAGGGATATATAGACAGTTATGATATAGACGATATCACAAAGCGCAATGATGGCTACAAAGCCACCATCGATATTCATACGATAGAGTATAAAACACCGGGATATAGTGCCAACAATAGGCGAAAAATCGTAATTGTACCTACATACACAGAAAATATAGTTTTTCGAGTTTTAAATCATCTAAAAAGCATGAAAGATGTTAGTTATAATCTCACTCAATATCTTATAGATTCTATCACACAAACAAGAAAATTTTCAGTTCTTGATAGAGCTAACAAAAAAGCATACACGGATGAAGCAAGAGTAATCCTCTCTCCCGATGCAGACAAAGATGAGATTTTAAAACTCGGCAAGGTTCTAGGAACTGACTACTTAGTAGTGTCAACAATCAAAGAATTTAAAATCATCAATAAAAAAACAATGATTCGCTCAATCGGACAAGAGGTTAGTAAGCTTAAAGTTTATGCTGTTGTTCACTACCAAATATTAACCATGGCGACTAGACAAATCAAGTGGTCAAATACACTAAATTTTGAATTTACACCAAAAGGCAAAAATGAACAACAAATTTTTTATAATGCTCTTAAAAAGATAAGCGCTGCTTTAACAACAGATATCATAAGCAACATTTATCCATTAAGAATCTCAAAAGTTTCATTAAATGGAGATGCTATCATAATGCAATCTACAAAGCTTGGAACAATCTACAATGTATATGCTCTCGGTGACAAGCTTTATGACCCTTACACCAAGGAATTTCTAGGTTATGATGAAGTAAAAACAGGCAAAATCAAGATAGTAAGATCCCTTGCAAAAGTCTCTTACGGAAAAGTCATAGAGGGCGAGATACAACCAAATAGCATATGTAGAAAAGTTAAGAATATAGCTGAAAAAGACATAAAAGTACGTAAGAGAGAAGAGACCAGGATAGGCAACTACGACAAAAGTTCATCTCTAAATAACAAAAAAAGTATCGTCATAAAATCCTTGAGTATTAGTAGCAAAATAGACAAATACAAATACAAATACATAAAAGACGCCAACATAGAACTAAAAATCAAAGATCTTGTCAACAAATCAAAAGAGTATAGGGTTCTAACAAGAGATAAAGAGCAAGCACAAGCTATGATGGATGAAAATGCCTTTGCAAAAAGTGATATCTCTGATAGCATGGATAAAAGCTCTATGACTTTTGCAAATACTGACTATCAACTACTACCAAAAGTAACAAAATTTAAAATCTACACAAGTTCAGTCAAGATTCCAGATATTGATGCTTATGATAATCGTGACTATATTAAAATGGAACTTAATGTGGTGGTCATCAACAGAAAAGGTGAAGTAATTTTTGAATCTACAAAATCTGGTACATACTCAAAAAGTTGGGGCAGCTCCAAGAAACTAAGAAGAAAAAGACCGTCTTATCGAAATGTAAGTAAATTAGCAAATAAAATAGTCGTAAAAGTTTTATATGACTTGCTAAATAAAAAAGCTCAACTTATGAACAACAAATTCATAACTGTTGTAGAAGTAGATAAAAGATCAATCTACCTCGACATGGGAAACAATAAAAATATCCATGAGGGCGATCTATTTCCTGTTTATAGAGAGCCTAAAATTAAAATTATAAAAAGAACAGGAAAGACAAGACTTAGCTATGGAGATAGGATTGCTACCGTTAGAATAAGTGGAGTCTATGAAGATGGAGCAGAGGCAGTGGTCGTAAGGGGTAAGATTTCCAACATAAAAGAAGGTGATGTACTAAGAGTAAAAAAGGCTAGATAATACCATCTAGCCCTATATATTATTTTACCTAAAAATCCTTTGCGTAGAGTATGCTTACGCCCTCGCCGCTCTCTTTTACATCTACATCTATTCTTATAGATTTGCTTAGGCTGTATTGGACTATAATACTCGAAATTGTATCGTTTTTATATATCACTCTTATCTTGTCATTTAAACTCGCACCCACTTCATAGCCAAATCTTTTGTCTTTACTACTTAGGATATTTAGAGTATCTATATTTATATGAGTAGTGTCTTGAAACATCTTTTTAAGTCCTGCTCCATATAGAAGCGTCCCCAAGGATATGGAGGTTTGAGAACCTTTCGAGCTTCCAAAAGCGCTGTTTGCGGGTTTTCCAAAGAGTATGTAGGACATGATATCGTTTTGACTCATAGTCGGATTTGATGCCAAGATCATCAGTGGAGACGAGAGAGTATTTGCTATATATACTTTGATCTTTACATTATCTTGTGCTTTGTACAGAAGATTTATATTTAGATATGGATTTATAGGGTTTGCACCTCTTAGGTAGATTTCACTTTTTGCTATCTCAAACTTTTTGCCGCCTCTTACTATCTCTCCATTTTTTATAGTAAGCATACCTAGATACTCTAGCGACCCTCCCTCTTCTTGAAAAATAGTAAAATCCGGTATAAATCTCAATTTCAAGTCTTTTATTTCATAATTTATCGGGTTTTTAGATTCTATTTGTATATTTATATTTCGTTTGAGAGATCTGTTTTCATGGACATTTTGGATGATGATTATATCCTCATCTGAGACATTATATCCCTTTTTAGGCTCTACTTTCACGACTCCTTTGAGCAATGTTATTTTGCCCTCTATATTTTGCTTCCCATCTGGGCTCAGACTCGCTGTTATATCGGCATTTGCTGTTACATTTCCTTCTTTACCCTCATATCTAAAATTTTTGCCCACAAGATGCAATACGCCCTCTTTTTTCAATGGATCCACAACTCCTTTAAGTAGGAGATTATCAAATATCCAAAACTCTTTAAACTCTATCTTGCCACTCTTGGTTAGGCTTATTTTCGAGGCTCTGTTTGAGTAGATATGGTGGTTTAAGATATAAAAACTATAACCGCTTATCAAGGCTTGTGTATTTTTAAAAGTAGACTCTACCCATAAATTTTTGCCTTCATATCTGTTTTGGTTATCAAGCACCACTTTATACCAAGGCATCTCAATCTTGCTTTTAAAGAGTATATCTTTTGTGATATCTAGCTTGGATTTCAGATTTACTTTTGCATCTATATAGAAGTTTTTGTTAAACCCGCCAACCCCGACATCAAGCAAAAATTTTCTCAAAGAGGCAAGTTTTGCATTTATATCTAGTGAGATTCCGCTTTTTTTATCGATTTTTCCGTTCAAGTTAAAATATCCCGTCGCTAGATTTCCCCATCCTCCCAACACATCTTTTTTTCTAAAGAGCGTGACATTTAACATCTTGGCATCTATGTTTAACACTCTGCTATCTTTATCACTATATATAGTAATCTTTGCAGGTGAAATCTTATCCACTCTATAATCTCGCCATAGTTTATACTCTTGATTTGGGTAAAATACCGTCTCAAAAAGTCTGCTTTTAAGATTTATATTATATTTTGATTTGAATCTTCCTGCCACACTTTGCGCAAAAAACTCTCCACTTAATTTTAAAGGAGAAATGTGCAAGACGGCATCCGTGTGCATATCTATCTTATCTTTTTTAAATATATCGGGAAAATTATCTAAAAAACCTAGAGTCGCCCCTTTTGCCGCGCCATATATACGAAAGCTCTTGTAGTCTCCTTTTATATCAAACTTATACAATCCTGCCTCTACATGTAGAGCTATTTTTTTGCTGTCTCCTTTTAGTGTTGTGTTTATATCGTTAAACGGAAGTTTTATCTTGGAGTGCAATATCTTTGAGGTTAGAGTTGAAGTAAAGTTACCTTTTGTTGTTAAAGCTCCTTTTTGGTTTACTTTAAACAGATATGTATCTTTTTTGATTTTGTATGTTGAACTAAAATCTATATTATCGGAATTAAAGAGGTATTTTAGTGTTAGGTTTATATCTTTTGCTTCAAACTCTTTTATATCTAGCTTGGATATATCTGTGTTTAGATTTATACCTTTTTTATCTGCTTTTAGTTTAGCCTTAAAGGGATAAGGATAGCTTTTTAAACGACTTAGATACTGTTTTTTAGGATATAGTTTTGCAAGTCCGGATAGTCTATTTTTATATAAAGAACCATCTAATTTTAGTTTTCCATATTTTGGTGATGCGATAGAGAGATTTAGGTTTTTTATGTTTACGTTGTCTTTGTAATTTATCTTTGAAGCAGTTGTGTTTATAAGAAACCGTTTGTTATTTTGCACTATATCCGCACTTAAATTTAAAGTCCCTTTGTTAAAATTGTAGCTGGTTTTATATATATTGTTCTGGTTTTTAAGTGAAATATTGCCATCAACTAAAAGTGGTGATAACTTTATCAAAGAGTCCATATCTATGTCTGATTTACCCTTTAAACCTAGAGTCGCCCCTTTTGCCGCGCCATATATACGAAAGCTCTTGTAGTCTCCTTTTATATCAAACTTATATAATCCTGCCTCTACATGTAGAGCTATTTTTTTGCTGTCTCCTTTTAGTGTTGTGTTTATATCGTTAAACGGTAGTTTTATCTTGGAGTGCAATATCTTTGAGGTTAGAGTTGAAGTAAAGTTACCTTTTGTTGTTAGAGCTCCTTTTTGTGTCATTTGAAATAAAAAGGCATCTTTTTTGATTTTGTATGTTGAACTAAAATCTATATTATCAGAATTAAAGAGGTATTTTAGTGTTAGATTTATATCTTTTGCTTCAAACTCTTTTATATCTAGCTTGGATATATCTGTGTTTAGATTTATGCCTTTTTTATCTGCTTTTAGTTTAGCCTTAAAGGGATAAGGGTAACTTTTCAAATGAGTTAAATACTTTTTATCAGGGTATAGTTTTGCAAATCCTAATAGAGTGTTTTCATGAAAAGAGCCGTCTAGTTTTAGTTTTCCATATTTTGGTGATGCGATAGAGAGGTTTAAGTTTTTTATGTTTATAGTATTTTTGTAATTGATATTTGAAGCGGTTGTGTTTATGAGAAACTCTTCATCTTTTAGTTGTAATTTTAGTCTATACAACTCTAGTTTGGATATGGAAAATGGCATAAGTGCACTTTTCCCATTTAATGAAAAGTTTCTAGGTCTTACTTTAGCACCCTCAATAATTACTTCAGATATCTTAGGTCTCTTGAGCAAAAGCAACGGCAAGGTGTATGAAACGCTCAACTCTTTTGCCTTAAAAACATCTTTATATCTGACATTTTCCAAGATTATTTTACTAAAAAGCGAACCTTTTATATGACTATACTCTACGCCCTCACTCTTTATGTATCTTTGTCCGATATACTCCAAAAGCTGTGGGCGAGAGAGAATTATCATCAAAAGAGCTGTGATTACCAATACAAAAAACAGTATAAAACTGATAATTTGATAACTTCTTTTAATCAAAATAGCTCTCCGATTCTAAAGTGAAAAGCATACTGCTGTGCCGGATGTGAAGCATCAAACCCAAAATCAAGCGCTATAGGACCGACTGGTGTCTTGTATCTTAGTCCGAACCCAAGAGAGTTATAATTCTTTGCAAAATCTGGTGTATCTCCCTGCCCTATGTATGTATTGTCACTAAACAAAACTCCTCTAAAATCGCCATATATTGGAAATCTCCACTCCGCCGTCATCTCTAAAATTGAGTTCAGACCTATAGGATCACCGTTGATATTTTGTGGACCTAGTTTTCTATAAGAGTATGCACGATTACTATTCATACCGCCTGCATAAAAACGATAAGAGGCAGGAACCTCGCCATCTACAGTATGCAATGAGCCAAAATTTGCCCTCAATGCTATGATATAAGGTAGCACAGGGATGATGTAGGCTCCCTCTATATTGTATTTATAGTATGTTGCATCAGATAAAATACTCTTTAGCGAGCCCATCACTCCCGCTCTTATAAAATACCCCTTTGTCGGCTCTAATACATCATCTCTCGTATCATAAATAGCACTAATTTTTGGAGACAAAAGAAAGAAATTTCCTTCTTGGTAGAGTTGTAAATCGCTACTATCATAGACCTTTGAAAAATCAAAGATAAGGCTACTTTGAAGTATGGTTTTGGTACTTCTATGCTTCAAAAAAAGCGTCTCCAAAATCTTTTGTTCATTAAAACCCAAAAACTTCTCATCAGAGTACTCAAGTCCCGTTCCAAATGACTTTCCATCCGACAATGGCATATCAAAGTTTACGGAGGCTGACTGTTTGAGCTGCGTATATTTTGTATTGAAGCCAAGAGTTTTAAGATTGCCCAAAAAGTTTCTGTTTTTAATCCCTAGAGATATTTCTAGCCATTTATCGCTATTTATCCCCGCTCCAACTTGAAATCTAAGGGGTTTATCTGTTTGATTTACACTAACTTTGACATCTATGTTATCGCTGTTTTGCACATCTGTTTTTATGATCGCATTTGCTATACCTTCGTGTGCATAAAAGTTTTTGTAAGTATTGCTGATTTTATCTAGCGAATAGAGGTCATTTTTTTTAAAATACAAAAGTGATTTTATGATTTTTTTATCTATATTTTTAGGAGATTTGATTTTGATTGTACCGAATCTGCAAAGCCTATTTTTTCTTATATCATAAGCTAAATATGCCTTATCTTTTTTTATATCTATCCAAGCTTTTGCATCTAAGTTTACTTTACAATATCCCTTTCTTTCATAAAATCGCTTTATCTCTTTTTTGCTCTTTTCAAACCCTTGGGAAGAAAAAATAGTGCCTTTTTCAAATGGAATATATGGTTTAAGGTCATATTTTGATATGACGGATATACTTTGTACGAGTATTGGTTTGCCCTCTTTGATATTTATCTCTATGCCTTGTTTATCTGTTTTATCTGTTATAACCGAGTGGTAGAAGCCTTTTGATTTGTAAAAATTTTTGAGTCTATCTTTTGCCAAAGGCAGGGTTTTTTCCTCTAATTTCGGCTTTTTTTTCCAAAATTCATAAAAATACGGTTTATACAAGTCTAAAGCACCATATAATTGTGCGCTGTCAATATATCTGTTGCCGAAAAAATGAATCGGCACCATTTTAGCATATAAAAAAAGAGTAGATATAAAAAACAGGATTATTTTTCTATTCATATGCCTCACCATCTATTTTTTAAATATTATATCATTTAAACTCTCACTTTATTGTGATAAATTTGCTATACTTTCACACCATGATTAGAAAAATGTTTAAGAAAAGCAAGAAAAAGAGCAAATTAGATAAATTTATAAAAAAATACCATATCCCAAGAGAGTATCTCTCAGTCAATAGAAAGGCGATAACAAGGGGTTTGTTGATTGGTATATTTTGGGGATTTATACCTATGCCTTTTCAAATGCTTGCAGTCCTCGCGATGACGCCGTTTGCAAAATTTAATGTACCTATCGCTATCAGCATGGTTTGGCTCAGCAATCCTATAACCATGCCTTTCATGTACTATATAGAGTACCTGACCGGCGCTTTTATACTTGGAAAACCTCATCTTGTCGTAGAGCTGAACTTAGCTTGGTTTGATGCAAATTTGGCAAATATCTTCATACCACTCTACACGGGCACTCTTTTTTATGCTATCACTGTCTCTATAGCTGTATTTTACGGTGTAAACTGGCTTTGGATTCACTCAGTCAAAAAAGAGCAAAGACATGCAAAAAGAAAAAGAAATGCCAAAAAATAACCGCCTACAATATTCATAAATCTATCTTAATCTATTGTTTACATATCTTACGGCCAAAAACAGACAAACAGATACCAATATCATACTAGCTGCTACCGGAGCTGAGTATTTTAAGCCATAATTGTTAAATCTGTCATATATCAGTACCGGCGCAACCATCGGGTGGTAAGCTATGATGACAACTGCTCCAAACTCTCCCAAGCCTCTACTCCACATCATCAAGGCTCCATTGATGATATCATTTCTTGCATTTGGCAGTGCTATGGAGAAAAAAGCGCTCATCCTGCTCGCTCCTAGCGTTCTTGCTACATATTCATACTTTACATCTACTTTTTTAAAACCCTCTTTTGCACCATTTATCAAAAATGGAGCGGATAGAAACATCATCGCGCTCACTATACCCGTAACCGTATCTATAAAATCAAAATATCCATTGCTAAATGCTATCAACAGTGCTATTCCTGCTGCTGTGTGAGGAACCATCACGGGAATATCGAGCACAGATTCTAGGATGGATTTACCCCAAAAATCATATCTTGCTATCAAATAAGCTAGAGGAATTCCCGTGACACACACAAACACTACTGCATAAAATGCACTTCTTAGTGTCAAAAATATACTATCATAAACCTCTTTCTCCTGAATTGTTGTAAATATATTTACAATACCTACACTCACAAAAAGTTTTATCAGAGGTATAGTCAAAAACAGCACTAAAATCGAAGCCAAGAACATAAAAATCAACACAAAAAACTTATCTGTTTTCATATAAAAGCCACATCCTTTTTATCTATATACATATTTGTTTTCATCCCTTCTTTTAGCCTCTTTTTATCAAATGCACTATGGTGCACTTTGCAGAAAAAAGTCTCATCTCCAACTTTAGCAAACACCTTATAATGCTCACTCATACCCAAAATATTTTCTATCACACAAGGAAAAGAGTAAAAGCCTTCTCCTTGCTTATCTCCAAAGCCTATCTTGTTTGGATCAACGCTAAAATATCTACCTTTTTGGTCAAAACCCAAAAGTGTAGCCGGAAAGATATTTTTAAAACCCAAAAATTTTGCTACTTCTATATTTTTTGGTTTGTTTAGAACTTCATAAGCATCTCCTGTTTGCAAGATTTTACCATCAAGCAAAACAGCAACCCTGTCTGCTAAAAACGATGCTTCTCTGAAGTTGTGTGTTACATGTATGATAGTCATACTGTATCTTTTTACTATATCTTTGAGTGATTTCATAATAGAGTTTCTAAATGTCGGATCAACTGCACTAAGTGGCTCATCCAAGAGTAAAAGTTTTGGTCTTGAGTATATGGCTCTAGCTATGGCAACCCTCTGTTTCTCACCTCCGCTTAGATACCTTATGTCTCTTTTTAGGATATTTTCTATTCTTAAAAAACTGACTATATCCTCAAAAAGATTCTCTTTGTCTGCGATTTTTTTGTATTTAGAGCTGTATTTTATATTTTCTTTTACATTCATATTTGGAAATAGAACAAAATCTTGGTACACAAAACCAAAGTTTCTCTTTTCCGGTGGCATATCGCTCACATCTACATCATCACAATATATCTTGCCCTCTATATTTTGCAATCCCGCAAGTGCCTCGAGAAGCATAGTCTTTCCGCTTCCTGTTTGCCCGAGAATCACAAAATATGAGTGTTTTTTGACTTTGAAAGAGAGTTTATGCAAAACAAAACTCCCCCTTTTCAAAAACAGATTTTCAACCTTTAACATCTCTCCCCTTAACCAATTTTCATTTCAATATACTATCATCACCCGTGATGACCGGAGGATTTATGACACCTTGCCCATTCTCCTTCATGATGGCTTGACCCGCCGGGCTTAAGACAAAATTTACAAATTTAACTGCGCCATCTCTATCTCTTGGCAGATTTTTTTCTCTGTTTTGCACAACAGTGATTCCATAAACCATAGGCGAGCCTCTTTTGATTATCCAAGTACCGGGTTTTTTACCTGTGATTTCAAACGAAACCTGTTTGTAAAACTTACTGTATTTTTTACTCTTAAGGCTCACTTGCGGAGGCAAAACGATATATTTTAACCCGTGCTGCTTTGCCACCGACTTATAAATATACAGATAATCATAAGCACCCGCTTCCAAAAGCCCTAGCAAATCAGTCTCTTTTGGTCTAACTATCACTTTATGCCTGTTCTCTTCCCCATTTTCATAGCTTTTGCCATAACCTAGAAGTTTATCATAAAATCCAGATTTTTTATAGTAAATCTCCGCTAATTTTGTCACTAATATACTTCTATAACCGCAAGGATCAATATTTGGATTTGAGTGCCCTATCTTGACGCCTTTTCTCAAAAATATCTCCGGCCAGTTTTTTGCATTTATCTCGTTTGCATATTTTGATTTTGAAGTATAGGCTATAACCATCTCGTTTGTCACGAAGTGCGCATCAAACTTTGCATATTTTGGTATCAAAAGATTATCTATAACCTTATATGCCGCACTTGCCATCACATCTGCTCTCCTTCCTAGGTCTGTTATCTTTCTAGCACATGCTCTGCTTCCTGCTGCTTCTCTTAGCACATCAAATTGAGGGTACTTCGCCTCAAAAGCCTTTTCCATCTGGGCAAATGGCACAGAAAGACTACCCGCATGAAACACGATAATCTTCTGCTTTGCAAATCCAAAAGTTGTAATCAAACCCAATGCTAACACTGCATTGCCATATCTTTTCACCAATTTTCTCCTTATAAATATGCTATTTTAGCATATCACTCTTTAAAGCTCTACATGTAGAGCACACTTTATAGCCTGACCTTACGCACTGCAAAAAGCTCATAAGATTAGTTCTTAAAATCTCTCTCATTTCTTGGTTTTAAAAATAACTCTTTAAATCTCTTGTTTGCAAACTCTTCTATCTCTCTTTGGAGTTGTTTGTATTTGCTTATATATTCGCTTGCCAAGGGTGTCAATGTCGTGCCACTATCCGTTCCTCCGCCTTTTTGTGTTATAACTAAAGTATCATCAAGGTTTTTTTGCAAAAGCTTTATATGAGACCATGCTTTTTTATAATTCATGCCAAGATTTTGAGCAGCTTTTGCTATGGAGCCCACTCTTTGTATCTCTAGGAGAACTTCTGTTTTCCCTTTTCCAAAAAGTAGCTCTTTTTTCTCATTTTCCATCCATGTTTTTGTTTTTACATAGAGTCTTGTTCTTTTTTTCTCTTTAAAACATCCCAATTCGCAAAAGTTCACATCTATGTTTTTAACTTCAAGAGTTCCTCTTAAAACCTTAAGTCCGATTCCTGAAGCAACACTTCTTGCGTTTGTGCATGTAACTTTATTTTCATCATTTACAAACTCTTTTAGTCTGTCGTAAGCCTCTTTTGAGAACTCGCCTTTTTCTAGTTTTCCAAACTGCCCGAGCCCACATTCACTGATACGAATGCCCATATCTTTTGTCTTTTGTCCGACTTCACCAATCGGCGTCTTTGTCTTTGCGGATATCTTGTAAGCTTGTGCACAGGTTAGTTTGCCCTCTTCATTCAAAGACTCTTTTATAATCTCATCTACACTAGACATTTATTCTCCTTGGATGTCTGTAAATGTTCATCTTCTCACCTCTGACAAATCCTACAAGGGTGAGTCCGAACTTTTCTGCTATCATCAAACCTAAGCAAGTTGATGCCGTCCTTGAAGCAAGGATTGGTATCTGATGCATCACTGCTTTTGCAACCATTTCAGAACTGAGTCGACCGCTGACCATCAAAAATGCTTTTCTTACATCAAAACCAGCTATTAGTGCTTTGCCGACAGCTTTGTCTATGGTGTTATGTTGAGCTATATCTTCACCTATAAAGTAGTTTTGCTCATCAAAATAAATCTTTGCAGTATGCACACATCCTGTCTCTTCATACAGTGGACACTGTGTATAAAACTTGCCCATTTGTTCAAACAGCAAAGATGCATCTATACAAAAATCACTCTTTATCACTTTTGCCTCTATCATCTCCGGGTCTATATTTGCAGTCATGCTCTTTCCACAACCACTTATAACAACACCTTCGGCATTTAGTTTTTTGATATTTTCTTCGTTTGCAATAGCTTCTATGTCAACTCTCATACCATCGTTTAGAAGTTTGATTTTTTTGACATCTTTTATATTTGAGATGATATTTTCACTCATCAAATATCCAACCACAAGCGCCTCTTGATCAATCGGAGTAGCCATAACTGCACCAACTCTTTCGTTGTTTACAAATATTTCAAGCTTTATCTCTCGCACAAGTGTATCTGTAACTGTGAACTTTTTACCATTTTTGATTTTTGTAACTTCTGTTTGATATATTGGCTCCATTTTGCTTTCCTTGTTTATGTATAAATATGCTATTTTTGCATATTTATACATAAAGATTGATTAACCAACCCTACATAAGTGCGTAAGCTCAGTAATTAATTTAGGGGTAAAATTACCCCTAAATTATCTTAAATTTTACCCTCTTTTTTGAGCTTTTTATAAAATGAACTATGCATGTATTTGACTTCATCTTCACTTTTATTGCCGCTTATCATACTATCAAGCGAGCCTTTAATAGCAAAGAGAGACATATATAGATGAGTGATGAAAAGTGCAGCAACAGCCATACCTAAAAAGTTATGTGTTATCGCAGCTATTCTTATCAAATCAATCTGATCAAGACCAAATCTATCTAAAATAGCTAGATGAAAATCTTGAAAATACATCATCGCTCCTGTTCCAATCATCACAATTCCGCCTAGCATCGCTACCCAGAACCACATCTTTTGACCGGCATTAAATTGACCTGCTGGCACTACAACTTTCTTTTTTGTCAAGTAGCCCCCTAGCATCAAAAACCATTTTATATCATCAAGCGTAGGCAACATTGGAATAAACCACATCAAAAACATAGGAATAAAAGAGACTATAAAAAGTACTGTCCCTATGCTATGTATATATCTAGCAGTCAATACCAAATCACCACCACCAAGTTCTTTTCCAAAAATCATCATAAAACCAGTAGGTATCACAAGTACAAATGCTAAAGCTGCCGTCCAGTGAACTACTCTTTTAAAAACCGAGTAAACGAAGACACCTTTGCCGCTGTGTGAAAACTTTTTTGGTCCGATGATGAGATAATGCAACAAAAATACCACCAAAACACCAACAGTTATGCCAAAAAATAATGCCCTAAACCAATGTACTTGGAGGTAAACAAAAAGTTCACCCCAAGTCTGATAATGCAAAATATTATGGAGAAGTTCGGGAGAGATCAAACGACTCCCCGTAAAATGAACTTCTTTGGCGTGCTCAACCAATGGTACTTTACCTATGAATTCTCTGGCATTCAGTAAAACTGCACCAAGAAGAAATATAAATAATTTTTTCATAGGTAATCCTTTAACCTTTGTAAGCTGTACTCCAGCCATATGGTACACCAATTACACCTTTGCCTCTTTGCATAACTCTTTTTCTGTATATATCAGAAACTTCGGCTTCATCGCCTACTATAAGAGCATTTGTTGAACAAATCGCAGCACACATAGGAACTTTACCTTCGGCAATTCTATTTTGTCCATAAAGTTCTCTCTCTTTAGCAGAGTTTGTAGGCTCAGGACCACCTGCGCACATTGTACATTTATCCATAACACCTCTTGTACCAAACGCTCCGTCTTTTGGAAATTGAGGAGCACCAAATGGACAGGCATATAGACAGTATCCGCAACCTATACATGTGGTTTTGTCATGTAAAACTATACCATCGGCTCTGATATAAAAACAGTCAACTGGACAAACTTGCTCACAAGGTGCATCTGTACAGTGCATACAAGCAACAGACACAGAATACTCTTGTCCTTCCATGCCTTCATTTACCGTTACAACTTTTCTTCTGCTGATGCCTACTGGAAGCTCGTTAGCTTCTTCACAGGCAACTGCACAACCTAAACATTCTATACATCTTCCTTCATCACAATAAAATTTCATTCTAGCCATCTCGCACCCCCTACGCTTTTTCTATGCGGCACAAGCCGGCTTTTGTTTCAGGAATTTGAGTAATGATGTCATATCCGTAGTTTGTTACGGTATTGGCTGCTTCACCTATACTGTACGGTTTTGTTCCCTCAGGATAATTTTCACTCAAATCAACCCCTTGCATTATTCCTGCCCAGTGATAAGGCAAGAATATTCTATCTTCACTTACGGAGTATGTAAATCTGGCTCTTATTTTTATTTTGGTGCCCTCAGGTGAATGTACCCACATCATATCGCCATCTTTTATGCCATGATTCATAGCAAGATTTGGATTGATATCACAGAACATTTCAGGGTTATGCTTATTAAGATATTTTGAACTTCTCTCAATCAAACCAGCACCACTGTGAGTCACAAGTCTTCCTGTTACAAGATTTAGAGGAAACTCTTTTGACCAATCTTTTTTCTGAACTGATTCATATCTTGTGTCAACTCTATACTGATTCTTTTTATCTTTATATGTCGGATACTCTTTTGTAAGATCGTACCTAGGAGTATGCAAAGGCTCTCTGTGCATAGGAATTTGATCAGGAAATGTCCATACCTTGGCTCTTGCTTTTGCATTACCATAAGGTGCAACTCCAGCTTTTAGTGCAAGTTCTGCGATTTCATCACTGATGTCAACTTTCCAGTTTTTACCCATAGCCGCTTTTTGAGCAGGAGTCAGCTTGATACCTAAGACTTTTTCTATATTGTCTTTATGAAGCTCAGGATAACCACCGTCAACTTTTGCACCTTTGATAGTTGCTCCGTGACCTGCTAACTGATTAACTCCGTCATGAACTAGACCAAATCTATTCCTAAATCCCATACCACCTTGAGCTACACTCAAATTTGTATCATAAAGGATTGGGCTACCACTATGTTTTGTCGTCCAACAAGGCCATGGAAGTCCATAATACTCACCCTTCATAGGTCCCATACCGGCAATTGTAACTTCATTAAACATATGCCAATTTTCTTGATGCTTTTTAAGTCTATCGTAAGTCCAACCAGTTAATCCGATTGTTTTTATAATTCTTGCGATTTCATTTATGGCATCTTTTGGCCATACAAATTTATCACCGGATTTTACGAGTTTACCCTCTTTTTTGTTTGCTCTTAACTCCATACCTGCTACGAATTGATCATAAAAACCAAACTTTTTAGCAAATGCAAACATAATATCTTGGTCGGTTTTACTCTCATACATCGGATCCACAACTTTACTTCTAAGTTGTGCACTTCTGTTTGTTGCAGTAACTGTTCCCTCTCCCTCAAATTGAGTGGCAGTAGGAAGGATATAAACGCCATCTTTTTTATTTGTTAAGATTGCTGCTTCATTTGCAAATGGCTCTGCTACAACTATCAAGTCTAGTTTATTGAGAGCTTGTTGTACGCTTGCCTGTCTTGCGATTGAAGTGATACCGTTTCCTTGTACCCAGAGAGCTTTTATAGGAGAACTTGTATGGATTGGATCCTCTTTTATAACACCTTCATACCAGCGAGCCAAGGTAAAGCCTTTGGTATTCATCCATTTTTTGGCTTTAAATCTACCTTTTAGCCAATCATAATCCACACCCCACTGCTTAGCAAAGTATTTCCATGAACCATCACTTAATCCATAATATCCCGGAAGAGTATGAGACAGACAACACATATCAGTAGCACCTTGAACATTGTCATGACCTCTTAGGATGTTACATCCGCCACCTGCTTGTCCCATATTTCCCAATGCTAATTGAAGTATTGGAGCCATTCTAGTGTTTGATGAGCCTATACTGTGTTGAGTTAAGCCCATAGCCCAGATGAGAGTTCCCGGTTTTCTAGTTGCGAATGCTCTTGTGATTTGATAAAGTATATCTTCAGATACACCTGTGACATCTGCCACTTTTTCTGGAGTCCATTTTTTAGCCTCTTTTATGACATCATCCATGCCATAAACTCTGTTTTTAATAAAATCTTTATTTTCCCAACCATTTTTAAAGATGATATGAAGCATACCATACATAAATGGTATATCAGTTCCCGGTCTTATATGAGCATACAAATCAGCTTTTGCAGCTGTCTTTGTATATCTAGGATCTACTACTATTAGTTGAGCATTGTTATGCTCTTTTGCTTTTAAAAAGTTTTTGAAACCAACAGGATGGTTTACCGCAGGATTTGCTCCGAATATGATAATAGACTTAGCATTTTGGATATCTCCAAGATGATTTGTCATAGCGCCATAACCCCATGTATTCGCCACACCGGCGACTGTTGCACTATGTCAAATTCGAGCTTGGTGATCTATATTGTTAGTTCCCCACATTGCGGCAAATTTTCTGAAGTAGTAAGATTGCTCTGTACTCATCTTTGCCGAACCTAAAAACATCGCTACATCTGCACCGTTGTTTTTTCTTAGAGACAACATCTTGTCACCGATTTCACTAATGGCTTGATCCCAACTGATTCTTTGCCATTTTCCATCTACTTTTTTAAGTGGATGTTTTACTCTTTTTGCACTTTTAACTGTATCTATACTATCGATACCTTTTGAACAGTGACTTCCGTGACTGATAGGATGGTCTTGTGCCACCTCTTGTCTAACCCAGACACCATTTTGCACTTCGGCTATGATACCACAGCCAACCGAACATGTTGTACATACGGTTTTAACTAACTTTGAACCAGGATATGGATTTTTTATCTCCTCTTGTGTAGCCTTTCTGACGGCACTACCGCCGGCTATTAGAGTTGTTCCGATAGCTGCACCGCCTAGTGTTGCTATCTTTAGAAAAGATCTTCTTCCTGCTTGCAAAGATAGTTTTTCTAACTTATCTTTACTCATTTTATAGTCTCCTTTTTCGGAAATAAATTCCGTAAAATTTTTTGCGATTAGCTATCGCTCCACCTAAGATGCCACGCTATAATACTCTCGCCAATAAGATGTCTTCTTATAAAGAATCTCTTTTTTTGGAGAGTGTCCTACGACAACACCGTTTGATCCACTTTCTGGTTTAAACTTCTCGCTAGCTTGAAGTGCACTGCTTGCTACTACAGCACTTCCACCAACAAGGGCTTTTTTCAAAAAGTCTCTTCTTGAGTCTTGCATCTTTACTCCTTTGTTTTGATTTATCTCGACTAAAGAGATGTGAGAAAAATCTTAAAAAACTCTCTCATATCTCTTTTTACACCTCATCTTCTACATCACCTCCGACTTCTATGATGCACTCTTGTATCTCTTCGGATTTTTTTCTTTTGTTTTCAAGCCTTCTTTTTGCTTCTGCATCAGATATGTTTACAACTTCATCTTTTTTGGAAATTTTCTCTCTCTTCTTGGGTTTTTTAACATCCAAAAATAGTCTCTCAAAAGATATAAATGATTTTAGAAATATGGCAACTTCTTGATAGAAAACTGCATTTTCATGTGTATATATTTTTTCTATAAATTCATCAACAAAGTTATTTAATACATTTTTGAAAATCTCTTTTTCCAAAGAAGCTGCTTTTTCATCTCCATTTAATTCATCCGCTATAAGGTAGTGCATAAGTGTAAATATAAAGCCTATGTCATCTTCTAAATCTGTAAACTTTTCGCTATCTCTTCTATAGTTTGACTGCAACACATAATTTACCATCAAGAGTCTTTTTCTCCCATCATCTCTCTCTTCTTCATAAAAGGAGGCTGTTGTAGGCACAGGATTACTGCTTAAATCATAAAATATAGAGTCATATTCACTCTGGATAGACTTCAAACCTTTTGAAGAGATAATTTGAGACATATTTATAAGAGTTTTATCAACTTCGTCATCTATAGGATTTTTCAGAAAAAAATCTATCTTTTCCTCAACTCCCTTATATCTCTCCTCTTCCAAAACAAATGCAAAAAGGGAGCTAAAAAGCCCATAAAACAAAACTCTAGCTCTGTTGATATTTTCATTATCTATATTCATTATTTTCTTCCTTCTAATTGAGCTTTTAACATCACTTTTGGCTTGCAAGATTCACAACAATAAAGTGTCCTTATCCTAGCTTTATCATCTCCAAAAATCGGTTCCATCTTTTGCGCTATCATCATAATTGCTTTTTTGGGAGCAAACTCTACCCCACATTCAACACACTTGAAAAGCTCGTCTTTTGCCATAATATTTTGTTTAAAATAATCAGGCTTCAAACTTAACTCGTCATCAATCACACTTAGACAATCTTTCTCGGGGCATGTCGGTTCACAATACCCGCAATTCGTACAAATAGACGGATTAAATCTCAAGGTATTATCTTCAGGATGCACCGTAAGAGCTCTGACATTGCAAGCACCTACACAACTCATGCAAAGTGTACAAGTCTCTTGATTTATGGTGATATTTCCATAGTGAATATGCTCACCTGTCTTTACTACGCCCAAATCATCTTCACCGACCAAATGAGCAAGTCTGGCCGAAAATATCTCTCGTTTTCTTAAATCACTCTCGTTTATGCCGTACTGAGCCTCAACAAAAGTCTCTGTCTTTGCAAGTGCCAACCTCAGCTCATCCTCATCTTTGGCTATAAAAATTGCCTGTTTATTATATTTTCTTCTAAAAATCTCATTTATCAAAGCTATGGCATCACCTGAACCTTTTGAGATAAAATCACTATAAAAGATGACAGATTTTCCACTTGTTTGCAAAAGTGAGATATAGTGTGCTTCATGCAAGAACTTCTCACCCTCGACAGCTAAAGGCAATACACCTTTTGGAAGCTCTACATGTAGAGCCTCTAAATCCATCTTACGAGGAACTATCAACGCTACTTTATCTCTATAAAACTCTTTTATCTCGCTAAATGCGGTGCGTGGCATCTGAGTATAATCAAGCGCACCTGAGGGACAGACACTGATGCACCCGCCACATCCGTGACAATCTATCTGCGAAAATTCCAAATGTTTTTTCTCATCATCTTTTAAAATTGCTACCGTTGGACAAACTTCTGCACATTTACCACAAATCTCTTCTCTTCTTTCGTGATATTGGCAAATGTTCGAATCATAAACTGTAAAATTTTTGTATCTGTATCCACCCAAATTCTCTTCTGTTCTTTCAAATACTTCATCGAATCCCAACTCAAGCGGATCAAAAACTCCACTTTGTTTCATAGCGAATAAAGGTGCATCTTCCCAAATGATTTGTGCGCAGGTTATCTCATATACTTCATCATTTTTCTTCACAGATACACTTAACTTGCCGATATGTCCATTGACATCCACCACCATTGAGGGATTGAGCATAATGGAGGTAAACTTGTCATTTTGCAAAATCTTTTTGTACTTATCACTTTTATCGTCATTTGTTACTATTAGTAACTTATCATTCACCTCTTCTTCAAAATCCATATCTTTTGCCAGGTCAAAATTTAAGGACCTTATATCATATAATGATTTTATATTCTTAATTTTATCTGCCATATCATCAGAGCTGTTTTGCACATAGAAGTTTATCTCAGGAGCATATATCTGGGTATCACAAAATTTACTATTTGCTACTATATAGTCCGTGTCGTCAGCTTCATCCAAAATATTTATACTCTCATCTAAAGGATATTCTAATTTTGTATCAGTTAAAAAGAGATATTCAGGTTTCATATTATTCTATATCCTTTTGGTTAATTTATATTTACCGTATGGTAGTAAAAATCATATTAATTTGCACTTAATAAGATATATTTACTCTTAATTCATAGGTATATATCATATTTTTTGCTATAATTGTGGATAAGGAGATTAAATTGGTAAAGAAAAGTTATATATTTATATTTATTTTGATAATCATTACTGCCGTATCTCTCTTTTTTATCCATCAAACTCCTGACATAAAAGAGATTAGACTTGGCGCTTCTTTGCCACTTAGCGGGATAAACCAGAATCTTGGCTCAGAAATAGTCATCGGCTCAAGTAGCTATTTTAACTATATAAATTCAAAGGGCGGAATTGATGGTAAAAAGATAGATTTTATACATTATGATGACAAGTATGAACCCGAAATCACACAAACAAATATAAATAAGCTGATAAAAAAAGATAGGGTATTTGCACTATTTGATTTTGTTGGAACGCCTACAGTAAAAAAAGTTTTGCCGATTATAGAAGAGAGTAAAATCCCTTTCATAGCCCCATATACAGGAGCTAGCTTTTTAAGAAACCCAAATATAGAAAACATAGTCAATCTCAGAAGTTCATACAAAGAGGAGATAGATGCGCTTGTTGGATATCTCGTGAAAAGTAGAAACTTAAGCAAATTTTCTATCTTTTATCAAAATGATGACTATGGACAAGAAGGCTATATCGCCCTTCTAAGCGCTTTAAAAAAACAAGGATTAAGCCTACAGAGCGAAGGAACATACAAAAGGAATACTCTGTTTATAAAACAGGCGATTTACGATATAAAATCCAACAAACCTCAAGCCATTATCCTAGTAGGCGCATATAAACCCACCGCTAGATTTATAAAAAAAGCCAGGCAAAGCAGTTTAAAAAATGCCATATTTTGCCCTATCTCTTTTGTAAATGCCGATGCTCTTATGAACGAACTCAAAAATAAGAGTAAAAATATAATCTTTTCACAGGTTGTCCCCTCATATAATGACAACACAAAAATCACAAAAGAGTATAGAAAGATACTAAACATATACTACCCAAGGCACAAGCCGACACTGGCATCTTTTGAGGCATTTTTAGCTGCCAAAGTAGTAGTGAAAGCTTTAAAAAATCTAAATGGAGACATAAACAGAAAGGATTTTTTGTACAGCATAAAGCATTTAAGCGAAAATACACTTGGCTCCATAAAAATTCACTATAAAAATTCACAACTCTTAAACAGGGTATATATATCACAATTTGTAGATGGAAAATTCAAAGTGTTAGCCATAAGACCATGAAAAGGTTTTTTCAGTATGCAAATAAAAAATTAGAAAATGTAAAGTTTGCAAGTAAAACAAAATTTTTAATTTTTACAATACTTGGGGGCACAATACTGATTGGCTTTTTGATGTTCATCTCTATATTTGCATTAAAGTATGATTTTGAAGTGCTCTTTGAAAATCTTACAAAACCTCAAGTAAAACTTGAAGAGATAAAAGACATATATCAAGTAAATATAAAAGAGACTTTAAGTGCGATAAAAGAGAAACAGATAAGTAAAGCCGAGGGCGTAGAGGTACTAAGTTTGGCCGAGCAGATAATAAAAAAACAGTGGAAAGAGTACAAAAAAGAGACAGGTCAACAAATAGGAGGGTTACCGGAATTTGCAAATAACTGGTTAAATTTCTTTCTATTAAGCAGCGACAAACTAAAACAGAGTGAATTTGAAGAGAGAATCATACAAAATATAGAAAAAAAGATAAAAAGCATAAACAAAAAAATCACTAAACTGATTTTTATACTAAATGAAAAAAATACAATAAACACAAAACAGATAATCAACAACACCATCTTAGAAACAAACTCTTTAAACATATATCTTTCTACTCTCATCACAAATAACCTAAAAAGAGCCATCTCAAAAAAAGAGGCAAATGACAGACTTTTTAGCACAAGTACACTTATGTTGGTTTTCCTTATAACCCTATCTTTCATATTTATGATTCTTATCTCCATCATCATAATCAACAATTTTCAAGAACTTCACTACTCGTTAGAGGAGAATGTGGCAAGAAAAACAAAAGAGCTAAGGGCATTAAATATATCACTTGAGAGCAGGGTTAAAAAAGAGGTGGAAAACAGCAGAAAGAAGGACAATATCATGTTCCAGCAAGCCAGACTTGCCAGTATGGGAGAAGTTTTGCACAATATCGCTCATCAGTGGAGACAGCCATTGGGAGCTTTAATGATGATAATACAGGGGTTTGGAAGCAAGTTTGAAAGAGGAAAATTAGATGAAAAATTTATCCGAAGCAGTATAGATGATGCCCTAAGACTCGGGAAAAATATGTCAGATACACTTGATGATTTTAGAAATTTTTTTATACCAAATCGAGCTAAACAGATATTTGAAGTCAAAAAAGCGATAAACAAATCCATAGAACTGACAAAATACCAACTTGAAAAAGAGGACATATCATTAGAGTTTAATTCAAATATAACAGCCAAAATTTATGGATTTAAAAACGAACTTATACATGTTGTCCTGAACCTAATCAACAACTCAAAAGACATACTTTCATCAAGAGAGAACCTAGATAAAAAGAGAATTTTAATAATCACCAAGCAGACAAAACGAAAGATAATCATAAATATCATAGATAACGGCGGAGGCATAAAAGATGATATAATAACAAAGATATTTGATCCGTACTTTACCACTAAACACAAGAGCATGGGAACGGGAATTGGTCTATATATGTCAAAACAATTGGTTGAAAGACACATGAACGGAAAGATTTACTGCAAGAGCATAAAGCATAAATTTGGTACAGAAAAACTCTTTGATTCTGCTATATTTAGTGTCGAATTGCCACTAGAGGAGAAAAATTATGAACAAAAGAAATCTTGATATACTAGGGGACTTCAATATACTTTATATTGAAGATGAACCTCAACTTTTAAAGCATACGACTATGGTTTTAGAAGATTTTGTACAGAACATATTTGCCGTACCCACTTGTAAAGATGCTCTTGAAATCATCAAAAAAAACAGAATTGATATAATCATCACAGACATAAATCTTAAGCACGAAAATGGCATAGAGTTTCTAAAAGAGTTAAAATATGAGCATGAATATAATATTCCAGCCATAGTAGCAACAGCCTACACAGACACAGAATACCTCATAGATGCGATAAAACTCAAAGTCGAAGACTATATAGTAAAACCTATAAATCTAAAAGACTTGCTCAATTCCATGCATGATATACTTCTACCAATCGCGCAGAAAAAGGAGATAAAAAAATCATACAATATGATAAGAACAATCTCTGCAGTCACAGATGGAAAACAGGTAGAGATGGTTAAATTTATACTCAAAAACCTAGATGCCGAATCCATGTTTAACTACTCTTATGGAGATATAATGGCACAAGTAGATGTGAGTAAGCCTACCGTTATAAAATTTTTCAGGCAACTCTTGCAAAAAGGAATATTGACAAAAATACAAAATAAAAAATACCTTTTTAATGAAAATAATCTTCCAAGCCCTAGTGAGGAAATAGATGAATAAACTAAGAGAGATACCCAAAATTGATAAAATCATAAAAAACGATATATTTAAAAATCTAAATATAAAACTGCTCACGCAAATAACCAAACAACAAATAGAAAAATTAAGAGAGGATATACTCCAAAACAGAGTACAAAAAGTCGATAACTTAAAGCTTTTAAAAGAGATAGAAGAGGCTTATAAAGAGATATTCAAACCCTCTTTGAAGCCGTTAATTAATGCAACCGGTGTTATACTTCACACAAATATGGGCAGAAGTCTCATAAGCAAAGAGTTGCTAAAAAGAGCTCAGCCTCTTATCTGCAATTACTCAAACCTAGAGTACAATCTCAAAGATGGCTGCCGTGGTGAAAGGTACGAACATGTAAGCTCACATCTAAAAAATCTACTAGGTGTAGAAGATATTTTAGTGGTAAATAACAATGCAAGTGCGGTATTTTTAGTGCTAAATACCTTTGCAAAAGATGCAGAAGTTATCGTCTCAAGAGGTGAACTAGTAGAGATCGGAGGGAGTTTTCGCATACCCGAAGTCATGAGCCAAAGCGGAGCAATTTTAAAAGAAGTAGGAGCTACAAACAAAACAAAACTTAGCGATTACAAGGCAAGTATCAACGAAAATTCTGCTATGCTTATGAAAGTACACCAATCAAACTTTAGCATAGAAGGCTTTAGCGAAAGTACACCTTATAAAAATATTAAAGAGCTTTCAAGGCAAGAAAACTTGATCGATTATTATGATTTGGGGAGCGGTTATATCCCTATTTTACCGTATAATCTTAGCAAGAAAGAGGCATCTCTTATAGATATCTTAAAATTAAATCCATCTCTCATAAGCTTTAGCGGAGACAAGCTTTTCGGTTCTGTCCAAGCAGGAATCATCGCAGGTAAAAAAGAGCTTATAGAAAAACTAAAGCACAATCAACTTCTAAGAATGTTAAGAGTTGACAAGATAACACTCTCTCTTTTAGAAGAGACCATAAAAGCCTATCTGAAAGAGGAGTATGAACTCATACCAACCCTGCAGATGCTTTTTACTACAACCGACGAGTTAGAGAAAAGAGCTCTACATGTAGAAGCACAAATCGGCAAAGAGTATTGTGAAGTACAACAAAGCAAAACGGTGATGGGCGGAGGAACTCTGCCAAACAGAGAGTTTCCTAGCATTGCACTACATATCAAAGGCAAGGCGCAACAACTAGAAAGAGAATTTAGAGCAAAACTAACAATAGGCAGAATAGAAAATGACAGATTTTTGCTTGATTTTAGAACAATTATGCAAAAAGATGAAGAGTTGCTTATACAAATTATAAAAGAAGTGCTCTTATGAGACATATCATAGTCGGAACTGCAGGTCATATCGATCACGGCAAAACTGCTCTTATAGAGGCGCTCAGTGGTTTCAAAGGGGATACTCTAAGCGAGGAAAAGAGAAGAGGTATCACTATAGATTTGAGTTTTTCTAATCTGCAAAATAGAGATACAAATGTAGCTTTTATAGATGTGCCCGGGCATGAAAAACTACTCAAAAATATGATTGCAGGGGCTTTTGGTTTTGATGCTTGTATGGTCGTAGTTGATGCAAACGAAGGGTTAATGCCTCAGAGTATCGAGCATTTGGAAATCTTAAATCTTCTTAAAGTTGGCAATATTATAATAGCTTTGACAAAATGTGATCTAGCCGATGAATTGAGACAAAAAACAGCAGAAAAAGAGATAAGAGAGTACCTGAAAACTCTACCAAATTTAAAAATATATGATTTTATACCAGTAAGCATCTATGATTCAAATTCCATAGAAAAACTAAAAAATTCACTCTTTAGCCTACCTTTAAAAAAGAAAAAAAGTAGTGGTCTCTTCAGATACTATGTGGATAGGTCGTTTTCACTAGCAGGTGTTGGACAGGTCGTAACAGGCACAGTGCTTGATGGAGAGATAAAAACAACACAAAGAGTATTTGCACCTGAGCTTAACAGTGAATTTAAAATAAAAAATCTGCAAGTTCACGACAGAGATGTCCAAACAGCTTCCATATCGCAAAGAACAGCCATAAACTTGCAAGGAAATTCAAAAAATCCTCTAAAAAGAGGTACGCTTCTTTGCAAAAAAGGCTTCATAAAAGGATTTGAAAGTGTTGATGTCTGGATAGAGTGCATTGGCTCTAACGAGATAAAACACAACTCAACCTTGCACATATTTGTAGGCACTAAACAGGTTGAGGCAAAAATACTCTTTTTGCAAAAGTGCAAAAGTGCAAAAGAGGGATTTGCCACACTTCACTTCAAACAAAAGCTTTTTTTGGTGCATAATGAGCCCTTCATAGTCTCAAGTGGAGGCCGAACAGTTGGAGGTGGAAAAGTTTTAAACCCGATAAATGACCCTCTAAAGAAGAGAGTTAAATTAGAACTCCTTAAGGCCTTGAAAGATGATGCCTTAAGCGATGTCTTTTCGCTTTTATGCTCCTTTCACAAGCGAGGATTTGGATTGATTTCGTCAAATCAAAGATTTGGATTAGACCACAAAGATGCTATAAATCTAGCCAACAAAATACCAAATGTTTTTGTTGATGAAAAAAATTTGGTTATATATCCTAGTAGTATAAAAGAGGATTTAAAAGATATAATAAAAAACATATATAGAAAAAATGAGTATGCTTTACTATCTGCAAACTCATTAAACACTAAACTAAAATGGGCTAGCAACATACTACTACAAGTTGTATTGGACGAGTTGTGCATACAAGAGTTTTTATCTTTAGAAAACGGTATATACAAAAATACTAATATTCAAATAGACAATATAGATAAACATATCGAAGAAACAATCTATAAAATACTACAAAACTCTCTTCACACTCCTCCAGCCCCGTACAACATATATGACGATCTTGATATCGATCGAAAAGCAGGTGACAACGCACTCAAAAAACTGACAAAAGCTAAAAAAGTCGTTCGTCTAGCACACAACATATTTGTAGATGCAAATGCACTAGGAAAAATAGTATCATCTCTTAGAGAAATTATCTCCAATGAAGGGTTTGTAGATGTTTTATCTTTTAAAAAACACTTTGATATAAGCCGAAAATACCTCGTAGCCTACCTTGACTATCTTGATAATTTTGATGATATAAAAAAAGAGGATAATAGAAGGTATTTGGTTAGTTAACAAAATATTTATTATAAAAATATACAATTTTACAGATAAAATAAAAGGTCAGCACAATGAAAAAAAATATAATCTTATCTGTTTTACTTATAGCCTCAACACTTTTTAGTGCAACAAACAAAGAGATAATCGCACACTTTAAATCAAAAATCCCTATACCAAATATCAAAATCAAAATAACTTCAAGAAAAAATATATCAAAGGGCTTGGACTATGTTAAGATTTTTATCACAGACGGTAAAAAATCTCAAAAAGTTTCAATTTTTACTAGTGGTCAATACATCTTTCCGGATGTCATAGACTTAAAAACGGGAATGAGCCTTAAAGAGAAGATGCAAAGAGAGCAAACCAATAAAAAAATAGCAAAAGTATATGAAAAAGAGGATCCTAAAAATATAATTTCCATAGGACATGACCCGAAAAAAGAGACTCTCGTCATATTTTCCGATCCCGAGTGTCCATTTTGCAAAAAAGATTTGAGGAATATCGAGAAAGAGTTAAAAAAGTATAATATCAAGATGATTTTCACTCCTGTACATGATAAAAGCGCTCTTGAAAAATCATATCTCATATATAAACACATAAAGACAGCGAAAAATGATGCACAAAAAATTAAAATCATAAGAAAATATTTTAATGGTGATTTAGATGAAAAGGTTTCGGATAAAAATATAGAAAAAATAGATAAATTAAGAAACAAATACTTTAAAGCCGGCATAAACGGCACCCCATACAAGGTAATGGAAAAAGATATACGATAGACAAAAACGCTAAAGATATAAAAATTTATGTTATAATATTCTCGCACAAGGTGGAAAAATGGAATATAATCTAAATTTTATAACGCTCGCAGTGCTTTTGATTGTCCTAATATTGCTCTATATCATCTTGGTATTGAACAAAAAATTGAGTGAACTCAACAAACAAATCAACAATGAGTCAAGATATAAAAAATTTGTAGAAAGTATTTCCGTACCTATATTTTACAAAGAAAATAACGGAACTATCACTTATACAAACCCTTCTTTCGATATAGCTTTTGGTATCAATAGAATTAAAACCATACAGACAATTTCAAAACTATTAAAAAAACCTCTCGAGCAGTTGGAACTTAACTATGATAACGACATACAAAAAAGAGCAATCATTTTTTCTTCTTCCATATATGACAAGAAGAGCGATACGGATGGAAAAATCGGTATTATTTTTGATATAAATACATTTAAAAAAGATATTGTCTCCCTGCTCACTTGGAAACAACGATATTCATTGGCTACAGAAGGTCCTGAATATGGTCTTTGGGACTGGAATATACTAGAGGGAGGTTTTTATTTTTCAAGTCAATGGAAAAAGATTATGGGATACGATGTGGACGACAAACCACATAGTTTAAACTCTTGGCTAAGCCTTGTTGATACAAGAGATATGGCAAAAGTAAACGAAGCTTTAAATAGACATATAAGCGGACTAGACAAAATATTTAATGTGGAACACAGAATTAGATTAAGTGGTGGATTAAAGTGGGTAAATGTGCGCGGCAAAGCACTTTTTGATCATGAAGACAAGGCTGCTAGAATGGTCGGGTTGATGGAAGATGTCAGCGAAAGAAAAATAGTTGAAGCAAAACTTAGCAAAAGCCAAAGACTATTTGCATCATTTATAGACAACTTGCCGGGAATTGCCTTTATAAAAGATGAACAGAGCAGATATATCTACCTAAATAGGTACTATGAAAATCTTATCGGATTTAAAGAGTGGAAAAATAAAACACCAAGCGAGCTTTTTGATGAAAAAACTGCAAAACAGATACTTGAAAATGATAAAAAAGCCTTCTTTCAAGGTCAAAAAACTCACAAAGAGAGTATAGCAAATGAAGAAGGTAGCTATAAAGATTTTGAAACATATAAATTTCCCGTAAGTGATGAAAACGGAGAAAAATTACTGTGCGGTTTTGGGATTGAGCTATTGCCTGTTAAACCACAAGAAACCAAGAGTATCGAGATATAGATATATTTGAAATTTTATTAAAATGGTAGTATGATTCTACAAAAAAAGGTACACATATGTTTTTTTCAAAAAAAGATAACAACCAGTTAAAAGAGATAGAAAGTAAGCTAGATAAAGATATCAAAAGCATCAAAGAAAATATTTCCATTCACCCATCCTTCAAAGAGAAAGCCGAAAAGGCAAAAACTCTCAAAGAGAAGATAGATGTAGTTGTTGAAACAAGAGACCATCAGGTATATATGTGGAGGACATTCAAATCATCATTTCCCATCGCCTTTTTTGCTATAAATAAAGATAAAAAAATAGTCGAACATAACAAAGTTTTTGAAGAGCTTACCGGTTTTAGCTTTAGTGAGATTCACAACAATAGCGGTGGAAAAATCTTATGGCCAACAGATCCGTCACAATGCCAAGTGTGCGCACTAGCCATGAAATATATAAATGCAAAAAAAGCAGGAGACGGATATGCAAATATAGTATCTAGAAATACGCAAGAAATACCTGTATTTGCATATATTATACCAATTTACAAAGATGGGGAGCTTGAAAAAGCCTTTATACTTCTCCGAGATCAAAGAGACGAAATAGAGGCTAGAAAAACATACATGTCAGAACAAATAGCTCCTATAACAAAAATATTAGACAAAATAGAACAAGGTGATATAACTGACACTTTAACCTTAGGCAAAACAAGCGAACTCAAGGAACTGGAGATGCCGATAAATGGCATCATATCTACACTTGGATATATCACATCCAAGATAATCACAGCCGCAAATAGCGTATCGACCATAGGGCAAAAGACAAAACATACACTTAGCGAAACGCAACAGTGGAACCAAGATATTTTTATGCCAAGTCAATCTGATCTTGCAGAGAAAGCAAAAGCCTTAGAAAGCTCAATCCAAGAGATACAAAATATGGTAAGCCTCATCGAAGAGGTCAGTGATCAGACAAATCTTTTAGCACTAAATGCAGCCATAGAAGCAGCAAGAGCCGGTGAACATGGAAGAGGATTTGCTGTTGTAGCAGATGAGGTGAGAAAACTAGCAGAACAGAGTCAAAAATCAACAGACGAAATCAAAGCAACTATCTCCGTCATAAAAAATAACACAGCAACCATGGTAACAAATATAGAAGAGACAAACAAAGAAGCTTCAAAACTGACTCAAAGCCTTGATGGGATGAGTGAAGGTTTTTCAAACATCGAAAAAGATATAAAATCCTTAAAACAAGAGACAGAAAAATTCAAACTATAGATTGATTCTGCACATGATAGAGATGGTTTATCATGTGCAGAATCTTAAGCCAAGCTCTTTTTAATATATATTTAAGTATACTTCTTTCCAATTCAGAACTTCTTAAGAGAACTTCAAACCTACCGAGATTTGGGATACCGAGCGAGTATGTAGGTTTTGCATACTAGTTTATAGGTTTGCCAAAGACAATTTGCACTTTATAATTTTTATGTATTAGATATAGATATGCTATAAAAATGTATATTTTACTCTATAATCAGTCCTCTTTTTGGTTTTGAAAAATCAAATACAAAGAGTAAAAATGACAACAACTTTCGACAAGTTTAACTTAGATAGCGATATCTTAAAAGCAGTGATAGAAGCAGGTTTTAGAGAGCCAAGCCCAGTTCAAAACGAGGCAATTCCTCTCATACTAGAAGGTCAAGATATAGTAGCACAAGCACAAACAGGTACAGGAAAAACAGCAGCTTTTGGATTACCTGCTATGAGTATGATAAACCCGGCTGAAAAAAGAGTACAGATTTTAGTAATCACACCAACTAGAGAGCTAGCAACACAAGTAAGTGATGAACTATTTACACTAGGTAGATTTAAAAATATCAAAACCGTAACTATCTATGGTGGTAGTTCATACAGCAGACAAATAGGACTCATAGAAAGAGGAGCAAGTGTAGTTGTAGCGACTCCTGGCCGTATGCTTGATCTTTTAAAGAATGATAGGCTTAAAAATTTCACACCTCAAATTGTAATCCTAGATGAAGCAGATGAGATGCTAGATATGGGATTCTTAGAAGATATAGAAAATATATTAAAATTTCTTCCAAAAGAGAGACAAACCTTACTCTTCTCAGCAACTATGCCAGAACCCATCAAAAGACTCGCAAAAAGAAGATTAAATGATCCAAAATTTGTAAGCATCACACCAAAAGAACATACAACAAATGAAGATATAGAGCAACTATACTATGTGATAGAAGAGAGAGAAAGGGACAATGCGCTCATAAGACTCTTGGATTCACTAGAGCCTACAAAATCCATAGTATTTTGTAGAACAAAAAAAGAGGTAGACAGAGTTTCAACACAACTTATGGCTATCGGCTACTCGGCTAGTGGACTTCATGGGGATATGGAGCAAAACCAAAGAGAAAGCGTCATCAAGGCTTTTAGAAATTCACAAATTGAGATTCTTGTGGCAACGGATGTTGCAGCAAGAGGATTAAATGTCACTGATATTTCTCATGTATTTAACTTTCATATGCCTTTTGACCCTGAAAGCTATGTACACAGGATAGGTAGAACAGGAAGAGCGGGCAAAAAAGGAACAGCTATCACGCTAGTAACTCCGATGGAATATCACAGCATGCAAAGAATTGCAAAAAAAGTGGGTACAAATATAAAATTTAAAATAGTTCCAACGCTAAAAGATGTCAAGGAGTCCCAACTAACAAAGATGGCAAACGAAATTCAAAATGCTTCACTAGATGAAAATGCCCAAAAAATACTTGACATACTAGGTGACGATATAAATCTTAGCAAAATCTCACTAAAACTAATCTCTATGCTCATCAATAAAAATTCTCTAAGTGGTCCAAATAAAATAGGATTTGATAGCAAAACACTCTCAAATCTAGTCAAAAGATTAGATGATCGAAATAGCAAGGACAGAAACAGAGGTGGAAGAGGAAGAGGCAGAAGTAGAGGAAACGATAGGGGAAGAAGCCAAAGGAGAGAAAGATCTCCAAGAAGTAGAAGTCGAAGCTAAAAGCCTTCTTGTGTTATAGATTTTCCACATCTATTAAACAAATGTTATGTATTTTAAGTAATTGGTAAATTTAGTGAATTTACCAATTACAACTTAAATATATAATTTTTATAATTTAAACTTATCTAAAAAATACCTTCTCAAATCATCTATTAGACGCACTTACAAACCTTTATGAAGAAATTAATATAAAATAAGATAATTAATTTTTTATTTAAAATATCCAAAAAATTGACGAGATTGACGAAAAAAGTATTTCTTTTTTCTTCTATTTTATTGTACAATTTCTAAATTTTTTGGAGGAAATGATGAAAAAACTAATTTTAGTGGCATTAAGTGCGTCAGTGCTTCTTGCAACAAATGGTGACAATTTGATAGGTCTTGGTGCAAAGTCCAGAGCGATGGGTGGTGTTGGAATCGCAACATACTTTGGTGCAGAAAATGTTTTGGTAAACCCTGCAATGATAGCAAAAAGTAAAAATACTCAGATGGATTTTGGTGCAACCCTATTTATGCCAACCGTACAAGCAAACGGTACAGATAGTGATGCCGATATGAGTATAATGCCCGAGGTTTTCTCTTCTGTGAAGATAGATGAAAATTGGGCTTTTGGAATTGGTATGTTTGGCGCTGCCGGCATGGGAGTTGACTATAGAGGCACTGCTTCGCTTATGGATGCCAGAACAAACCTTATGTTAATGAAATTCGCACCTACAATAGCTTATCATGCAGATGGCATATGTGTTGGTTTTGCTCCAGTAATCCAGTATGGCTCACTCGATATTGCATATAAAAACGGGCTAACGCAAGTTGGTTCTGGCTCAAGCGATCACTTTGGAGTAGGTTTTGCATTTGGTTTCAGCTATGATGTAAACCAAGATTTAACTCTAGGCTTAGTTTATAAATCAAAAATAGGCATGACATACAAAAACACACTAAGTATTGCATCCGCTCCTTTTGTTACTCTTGGAATTTTTCCTTCAACATTTTCAGATGACTTAGCTCAGCCGGCAGAGTACGGACTCGGATTATCTTATGATTTTAACAAACTTAACTTCTCGTTTGATTATAAAAAAATTAAATGGGGAAGCGCTGACGGATACAAAGATTTTGGATGGAAAGACCAAAATGTATATGCTCTAGGTGTGAAATATGAAAATGACGGCACATGGTATAGTGTTGGTTACAACCATGCAACAAATCCGCTAACAAAATACCCTGGAACTACACCACAAGGCGCGGCTTTAAATATGTTTAATTATTTAATGTTCCCAGCGACTAGCGAAGATCACTTCACTACCGGAGCAGGTACTAATTTAACAAAAAATATAGCTTTGGATTTCAGTTTTGTTTATTCACCAAGCAAAACCGAGACGGTCAACACAACAATAGGATCTTTAAGTGTCAAACATGCCGAATCTTCAGCTGAGATCACTTTAAGATATGATTTTTAGATATGTAAAAGCATAAGTGCTACATGTAGAGCTAAATTTTCTACATGTAGCCTAATTTCTATCTCTATAATCTTCATAAAAAAACTCTTTTATGAGCTCAAAACTCCCGTCTTTTTTTACAACAGCCAAAGATGGGAGTTTGATACCGTTAAATGTTGTGTTTTTTACTATCGAGTAGTGAATCTGATCTTCAAAGATGATTTTATCACCGATACTAAGAGGCTCATCAAATGAGTAATCTCCCATGATGTCACCTGAAAGACAACTGTTTCCTGCTAATCTATAAGTATATTTTTTTTCATCTTTCTTGCCGGAGTATCTCACATCACTTCTATATGGCATGGCAAGAGTATCTGGCATATGGGCTTCGGCGGAGCTATCAAGTATGGCTATATCTATATTATTATGCACAATATCTAGCACACTTGAGAGTAAAATTCCACACTGCCAACCTACTGCTTCACCAGGCTCGAGATAGACTTGCACATCATATTTTTTACTAAAATCAACTATGAGTTTTATCAGTTTTTCTATATCATAACCATCTTTGCTTATCTGATGCCCTCCTCCAAAATTTATCCACTTCATACCAAAGAGGTATTTACCAAATCTCTCTTCTATACTTTTTAGCACGATTTCAAGCTCATCTGCCCCCTGTTCACAAAGAGCATGAAAATGCAAACCCTCGATACCCTCTAACAAATCCTCTCTAAACTCGTTTTGGGTTATACCAAAACGGCTAAACTCACCACAAGGGTTGTAAAGTTCAACAGGAGCACAGGAGATTTGCGGGTTTATCCTTAGGCCACACGATGTTTTACCATATGCTTTTGTCTTATACTTTTGCCACTGGCTAAATGAATTGAACACCAAATGCTCACTAAGCTGGACTATCTCTTCAATATCTTCTTCTTTATAAGCAGGTGAATATGTGTGCGTTTCGCCTTTGAACTCCTCCTTCGAAAGTTTTGCTTCCCAGAGCCCACTCGCGCAACAGCCATCAAGATACTTTGAAACCAAAGGCTCAAGATGATAAAATGCAAAACCTTTTAGCGCCAAAAGAACCTTTGCCCCACTTTTTTGTTTTACACAAGAGAGTATTTTGAGGTTTTTCTCAAGCAACTCTTCATAACAAATATAACACGGCGTTCGGATATCTTCAAACACTTTTTAATATCCTATCGAGTGCTCTTGTACTTAATATTCTTCTTAAAAACCAAAAAAGCTTTGATGGTATCGTCACTGCATATCTTGGTTTTGGATTTTTGGAATTGATCACTTTTAAAAGTACATCATAAACCGCATCGCTACCAAGTGTAAAAGGATCATCTTCGCTTGATTCAAATCTTTTGATAGCTTTTTGATACTCTTTTTCATAAAAACTACCATCTGTCTTGATATATTTTTTGAACATTTCATAGGCATTTTTGCGAAAGTTACTTCTAATCGGGCCTGGTTCTATCAGAACAACGCTAATCCCAAAAGGTTCCAATTCCAATCTAAAAGTATCACTAATCCCCTCTAGTGCATATTTACTGGCATTGTAAGCACCTCTGTATTTCATAGCTACAAAACCTAAAACCGAACTATTTTGTATAATCTTTGGATTTTTGGAATTTCTAAGAAGTCTAAGAGCCTCTTTTGTTAATTCAAAATTTCCAAAAACATTGGTTTCAAACTGCTCTTTTAGGACATCCTTGCTCATATCCTCCAAAGCTCCCGGTTGTCCAAAACCTGCATTGTTAAAAAGCACATCAAGTTTATTGTCACTCTTTTTTGAGATATACCCAAGGGCATTTTTTATATCATCACTTTTGGTTACATCTAATTTAAAAGCATCTAAACCCTCACTTCGGAGTCTCTTTGCATCTTCTTCTCTCTTAAGAGTTGCAAAAACTTTATATCCAGATTCATGTAACCTTTTCGCACAATAGTATCCTATGCCGCTACTGCACCCTGTGATTAAAATAGTCTCTTTCATGGAAGTATTTTGATTTCGTCCTCTTGATTTGGAACCAAACATAAAAACTCATAATCCTCATCCCCAACAACATCATAAGAGTGGGGAACACCGGCCGGTATAAATAAAATATCATCTTTATTGACTATTTTAACATCATCACCTATAACCACTTTGGCACTCCCTCTAAGAACATACTGCTCATGTTCCACACTATTTGTGTGAAGCGGCATGGAACCTTTGCTTTTTATTATAAACTTTCTCATCATAAAATTTGGTGCCTTATCATCTCCGATGAGAACGCTCATACTACCACCAACTCCTGCGGGAAGTGAAGAGAAATCATACTCTTTTATGTTTTTTATCATGGTACCACCTTTATTTTTTCATATTTTATTATATAATATCAAAAAATATAATAAAGAGATAACTTTGGAGATAAAAAAACTCATACTTATAGGAGCCTCAACAGGAGGCCCGGGACAGATACAAAAAATCATAAAATCCATGAAAATAAAGATGGACACTGCTGTGATTATAGCCCAGCATATGCAAAGTTCATATTTGCTCAGTTTTGCAAATCAACTAAATAGAAATTGCCTCGTAGATGTTATATTGACAAAAGACGCTCTAGCATTAAAAGCAAATTGTGTATATATTTTAGAAGATAATTATGAAGTAAAAATGGACACGAGAGGCTTGGTATTTTGCAAGTATCTTCAAAAACTGAGCTATTCACCAAATGTGGACCTACTCTTTCATTCAGTTGCAAAATTGGAAAAAAAGATGAAGACAATGTGTATAGTGCTAACCGGCATAGGAGATGATGGGGCAAAGGGCGCATGCGAATTGGCAAAAAACGATGCAATTTGTATCAATGAAAGCGAAAGCAGCTCTATAGTTTATGGTATGCCAAAAGCGGCAAGCGAATTAAACCCATCTGCAAAACAGCTTAATATAGATGAAATATGCAAAGAAATTAGGAGTTTTTAATGTTTGGTTTATTCAAAAAAAAGAAAAAAAAGATAGTAGAAACAATAAACAAACCAATAGAGGATTTTTCAGGTATAGAAGAGTTAATAAGCCACATAAAAAATGAAACAGGTATAGATTTTTTTAACAAAAAAGAGATTATTAAAAATAAACTCATCATGTTTTGCAAAAAAAGAGATATATATAGCTTTAAGGAACTTATGTCTAGTATGAAACAAAATTTTTCTTTGAGACAAGAGGCGATAGATTATCTTACCGTAAACGAGACATATTTTTTTAGAGAGACTCCACAGATAGAAGATATGATTAAAAAAGCAAAAAAATTAGGCTTTAAAGCAGAGATATTGTGTGCACCAAGCTCATCAGGAGATGAACCATATACGATAGCGATTATGATGTTAGAAGCCGGATTCAAACCGATGGATTTTCATATTATAGGGATAGACATAAGTGAAACCGTCATCAAAAAAGCAAAAACAGCAATATACAACGAACGAAATCTGCACAGAACCAGTGAAGAGTTGAAACAAAGGTATTTTTATGACGACAACAACCAATACATACTCAAGGAGATAGTCAAGAACCAAGTTTCATTTAGATGCATCAATATATTTGACAAAACTCTAGAAAATCTTAGAAAATTTGACTTTATATTTTCAAGAAATATGATGATATATTTTGACCAAGAAACCAAAATCAAAGCCAAAGATATACTTCAAAACCTACTCAAAAGACCAGAAGAATCTATATACTTTGGGCATGCCGATATGGTTGGCTAATCAATCTATATCTGAGATTTTCCAAGGAAGTCCTTGTTTGCTTAATTCCTCCATAAAAGGCTTAGCATCAAAGTTTTCCATATTAAAAACACCTTTGCCGCTCCACTCTTTCTCTAAAATCATCTTAGCGCCTATCATCGCAGGCACACCTGTCGTATAGCTTACAGCTTGGGCTCCAGTCTCTCTATAGCAAGCTTGGTGATCACAAACATTGTAGATATATATCTTCTTTTTAATTCCATCTTTTATACCCTCTATAACACAGCCGATATTTGTTTTACCGACTGTTCTAGCTCCTAGGCCGGCGGGATCCGGTAAAAGTTCTTTTAGCAGATGAAGTGGTACCACTTTTACACCATCGACTTCTACCTCATCGATTCTCAAAATCCCGACATTTTCCAAGCACTTCATATGTGTTAGGTAACTCTGGCCAAAAGTCATAAAAAATCTTATCCTCTTCAATCCTTTTATGTTTTTACTAAGAGACTCCATCTCTTCATGATACATCAAGTAACTATCTTTTTTACCAACCTCGGGGTAGTCCCAAACCATCTTGATTTCAAGCGGTTTTGTCTCTATCCACTCTCTCTTTTCATTTTCATCTCTTTGCCAATATCTGCCGTTTGCGCTCACTTCTCGAAGGTTAATCTCGGGGTTAAAATTAGTAGCAAAAGGGTATCCGTGATCTCCTGCATTGCAATCAAGTATATCTATGTAGTGAATCTCGTCAAAAAGGTATTGATTTGCATAAGCACAAAATACATTTGTCACTCCCGGGTCAAATCCACTTCCCAAAAGCCCCATGATACCGGCTTTTTTAAATTTATCATCTCTTGCCCATTGCTCTTTATACTCAAATTTTGCCGTATCGGGGTGTTCATAATTGGCAGTATCGAGATAATCCACACCACACGCAGCACAAGCATCCATAATGGTCAAATCTTGGTAAGGAAGGGCTATATTCATCACCAAATCAGGCTTTACGCTCTTTATCAAGGCTACAAGTTCATCTATATGATCGGCATCTACCTGTGCAGTTTTTACCTCTACATGTAGAGCATCTTTTATCTCTTTTGCTATCAAATCACACTTGGATTTTGTCCTGCTAGCAAGTGTGATATCGCTAAAAACATCACTATTCATAGCACACTTTTTAGTGACTACCCTACTGACTCCACCTGCTCCGATTATCAATACTTTTGCCATACTTTTCTCCTAAAAACAATTAGCTTGTCTTAAAATCATTTAGCTTGTGGTTCAACTCATGCGAGCTCTTTCTTGTCTCTTGGGAGATAGACTTTATATCATCAACAACTCTCATACTCTCTTTTGAAAAGAGATGAATTTTCTCAACCTTAGAGATGATATCCTCAACATTTTGGGCCAACTCTATTGATTCTTTTAGCGATTTATCAGATATTTGTTGTGCATATCTCATAGTTTTTGAAGTGTCTTCCACTTCTGTATTTGTGGCGATTGCGTCCTCTGTCAAGTTCTCTATATTTTTAGCATTTTTATTGATAGCATCGGCTGCATTTGCAATCTCTTGGACCATTATATTTGTAGTTGCATCTATCTCCAGAAGAGATTTTTGCGTTTGCTCTGCTAGCTTTCTAACTTCATCTGCTACAACAGCAAAACCTCTTCCATGCTCTCCGGCGCGAGCGGCTTCTATGGCAGCATTTAGTGCAAGTAAATTTGTCTGTTCTGAGATATCTGCTATCTTACTCAAAACATTTTTTGTATCTTGTGCTGTTTGGTTTAGCTCGGAAATTCTGCTCGCTATCTCCTGCCCTGCCGCGGATTCAACTTGCATTTTTTGTGTCATTTGGTTTATACTGTCTCTGACAGATTCTAGTTTTTTATCTGCTTTTTCTATATCATCTTTGCTTTTTTCAGCGCTTACCACGGTGTCTTTAAGTACATCTTTCATATCTTCTCCCATGGCAGTTGCTTCTTTGACAAGTAAAAGATTTTCTTGAAGTTTTTTTGAAAGAATTTGCGAATTTTGGCTTGATTTGTCTGATAATTCTAAATTGTATGCACTTGAATTTTTAGCTTCAATCACAGAAAATTGTACTTTTTCTATAAAGCTATCTAGCCATTTAGAAGCTTCTGCTAGCTCATCTTTTTTCACAAAACGCAATCTTTTTGTCAAGTCTCCATCGCCTGACGCTATATCTTTTACCCTCAAAGCTAAGAATTTTAGTGGCTTAAAAACCTCTTTATTGAACAATAACCAAAAACCAAAAACCGCAAATATCGTCGCAAGAAACAAACTCGCTGCTATCAAATAATTAAAGCTATTTATCTCCTTGTCACTTCTATCTAAAGAGAGTTTCAAATCCATCACGCCAAGGACATCACCTCTGTTTGCTGTAGTATGACAACCAAGGCATTCTGTTGTGGCTGCAAGTGGCTTTAAGAGTCGAAGGAGGTGCTTGTCGCCTTCTTGCAACTCAACAATACTTTGCTTTTTACTCTGAAAAATCTTTCTTATAGCCTCATCACTGGTAAAATTATCTTTTAGCCCAAATACGCCTATAACTTCTTTTGACTTTGCTATGCTTATTTGATTGATACCCGGTATCTTTTTTATATCTTTTAAAGTTCCTTCCACGACCTTTGGATCACCAAGATTCATGCTGCTTCTTATTCCCACAAAAATCGCATCACTAAGGGTTTCAATACTATTTGTCGTGGCACTTTTTATGATTTTATTTGAATTGTCTGATATGAAAACCAATAAAATAATAGACCCTACTACGAAGGAAAATATAGTAGAGAAGATCAACTTTGCTTTAATTGTTTTTAACATTTTTATTCCTTTATTTTGACATTATACCAAAAGATTGTAAAATCAATTATCCAAAAGTTTGGCTCTTTAAGATAATTTTTGCTAATTCTAGTGCTTTGGAACGGTGAGAAAGCTCCTTTTTCACTTCATCTCCAAGTTCACCCAAGGTTTTTTCAAAACCAAGAGGCATAAATATCGGATCATATCCAAAACCGTTTGTTCCTCTTTTCTCATTTATGACATTTCCATACATCCACCCATGAACACAAAATTCACCCTTTTGGCTTACCAATGCTATGGCCGCCGTATAAAATGCAGGGGTAATTTCTAGATTTTTTTCTTTTAAGTTATATATAAGCTTATCAAGATTTTGCTCGCTCGTAGCATCAACTCCTGCATATCTTGCACTATATATCCCGGGCTCTTTGCCAAAAGCATTTACACTTATACCGCTATCATCGCTCATGACAACAACTGACTTGTCATCTAGTTTTTCATATACAGCCCTTGCCTTGATAAGTGCATTTTCTTTGAAACTTTTTCCATTTTCCACTATCTCAAAAGGCTCTAATACTTCGGCAAAGCTTATCACTTTGTAATCGCTCATCGACTCTTTTAGCTCTTTTAATTTGCCTTTATTGCTTGATGCCAAGATTATATCCATAGTATTCCTTTTTTAAAATTTTATCAGTTTTTACTTTAATTTAATATTTTTTTTCATTATGATATAATTCTAAATTCTAATTGAAATAAGGATGTTCATTATGGATATAATCAGCAATTCAAATACTATTACGATAACGGGAAATATCAAAAAAATCAGTGATTTTCAAGATATTAAAAACAAAATTGAACCAATTATTCAAAAAAGTCAAAATTTGACTATAAATATAAAAGATTCCATCTCTTTAACATCTACAATCATAGGCTATCTAAACAAACTTGTTTTAAAAGATGGTATAAATATCCAAATTACAGTTGGCGATATCGGACTACATGAACTATTAGAAGACTTAAATCTTATTTCTACCTTCAGAGTCAAAAAGGCTTTATGATGACCATAAAAGCAAAATTAAAACTAATCACAGCCGTCATAGGTATTTTTTCTTTGATTATTATCGCACTCTCCATCACTGATGCTATCAAAAAAAACTCTACGATAAACAGAGCTCAAGAGCTAAATATACTCTCACAAAAACTAAGTCTATTTATACATGAAACCCAAAAAGAGAGGGGTGCAAGTGCTGGTTTTTTAGGCTCAAAAGGTAAAAAATTCACACAAATTCTTCCAAAACAAAGAGTTTTAACCAACCATAGAAACAAACAACTACAAGCATATCTATCAACTCTAAACTTGCATCTATTTTCAAATGAATTAAAAAATAAAATTTCAAGCCTTCAATCAGATATATCAAAAATGGATAAGATCAGATCATTGGTAGACAATTTGGATATAGGTGTAAAAAGGGAAGTTGCCTACTATTCAAGGATGAATAAAAGAGCACTTGACATAGTTGCATTGACTGCAAAACTCGCCAATACTCCAGAACTCGTAAAGGCGCTTGATGCCTATACTAATTTTTTAAAATCAAAAGAGAGAGCAGGAATAGAAAGAGCCGTTCTAAGCAACACTTTTGCTGCAAACCATTTTGCCAAAGGGCTCTTTCCCAAGTGGATTAAGTTAGTTGCCGAACAAGAGAGTTATTTGGATTCATTTTTAGCAATGGCAAGTCAAAAAGATAAGGATTTTTATCATAAAAAGATGAAATCAAAAGTCGTAGAAGAAGTCAACAAAATGAGAAAGATTGCGGAAGAAAAAGCCAGTACCGGAAATTTTGGTGTCGATAGTGTTGTGTGGTTTAAAACCATCACAAAAAAAATAAATTTGCTAAAAGAAGTAGATGATAAACTCGCCTCTGATAATACTATTTTGCTTAAAAATATCAAATCAAAAACCATAAAAAATGCGACTATAACCATAGGCGGCTATACAATTTTTACAATTGCGATGTTTATTTTGATTTTTATCATCAGTAAAGGAGTCAACAAAAATGTCGCTCAAAGTTTGAAAAAAATCAAATGCGTATCAAGCGACTTGGATTTGACATGTGATGTTATAGTCCACGGAAAAGATGAAATCTCTCAAATATCTCAAGCACTTCACACTATGATAATAGCGTTTAGGCAGACGGTATATGAAGCGATAGATGTATCAACTTCAACACTAAGTCAAAGTATAGGTTTAAATAAAATAGTAGATACTCTAAATAAAAACAGTGAAACAACCGATCAAAAAATGAATGGTATAAATGATTTGGTTTCTGAAGTTGGCAACAGACTTGACACAATAGAAGAAGGCGCAATCACAACAACAGAAGATTTGGAAGGAACATTTAGCATTTTAGATAATACCGTTAAAAAGCTAGAATCAGTTGTTGTCTCGATAGAAGAAGGAAACATAAACCAACAACAATTAGTCCAAAAAGTTTCATTTTTAACAGAGCAAGCACAAAATATCAAAGAAGTTTTAGGAATCATATCTGATATAGCCGACCAAACAAATTTGCTTGCCCTAAATGCCGCGATAGAAGCTGCTCGTGCGGGTGAACATGGAAGAGGCTTTGCCGTAGTAGCCGATGAAGTTAGAAAATTGGCTGAACGAACTCAAAAAAGCCTCACAGAAATTAGTGCAAATGTCAATCTAATCACACAAAATGTAACAGAAATCTCCGATGAAACAAATCAGACATCAAACAATATGGAGCTTATCGCAACTTCAGCTCAAGAGCTAATCGAAACTTCGCAAAATGCAAAAGACAATCTATCCATATCAACCAAAAAATCAAAAGATGTTGTTCACCAAAGTACATTTATAGCTACAAAAACAAAACAATTAATCCAAAACATGAGTGAGGTTATCAAAATAACGGACAAAAACAATGAACTAAGACACTCTATCGAAAAGACAGCATCTATACTCTCAGAAGATTCTAGCAAATTAAAAGATACTTTGCACAAGTTTAAAGTCTGATTTTATGGGTTTAAATAAAACACAAGAAGAGCTAAACAGTAAACTGCAAGATGCCACTGACTCATCACAACTTTTACTCGCATATCATAACCTCAAACAAGAATCATCGGCAAAGCATAAAGAACTTAAGAAAAAGGAAGAATACTTTTTGTATCAAGAGGAAATGGCCTTCAAAAAAGAATTAAATATTTTAAGAAACGACTATTATTATCAAATGATTAGCGGGAAATATACAATTCTAATAAATTTTTTATATAAACCCTTAGATATTTTGAGTGGTGATGCTTACTCTGTTAGAAAGATATGCGAATCAACTACCTTTTATTATATAGTTGACGGCATGGGCAAAGGCATATCTGCATCTCTGACATCAATGCTAATAACCGCATTTATAAATCACACTTTGGATATCATGCTAAAAAACAAAACATTTGACTTTTACACTTTGATAAACAACGCCATTGAGTATATTCAACCGATTTTATTGGAAGAAGAAGCGATAGCAACCGATTTTATCCTGATAGATGTAAAAAATCATATCATGCAGTATTCAACATTTGCGATGCCTGCTATGCTTTTGGAAAATTCCGATCATGAAATAATCAAAATAAAATCCAATAACCCTCCTTTAAGCAAATATCAAAAAAATATAAATATTTCAAAACAAGATACGAGTGATATCATAAAATTTTTATTTTACACGGATGGACTTGTAGAGTCTGCAGCTGTCGAAGATGGCAAAACATATAGCGATTTTATACAAAATGACTTTCTGAACTCTTTCACAAAGGATGCCTTTGCCAAAAAAGCTTTTGAAAAAATTGCTACTCAAGATGATGATATAACTATCATTTTTTTAAATAAGTCTTCTTGTTTTGAAGGATTAGTGACAAGTCAAAGTTTTGAATCTTCTTTAGAAAATATAGACATGGCAAACGAATGGTATGAAAAAGAGTTGAATAATCTCTTAGACAATCCAAAATCCATATACAACGGAACACTAGCATTCAATGAATTGTTTACAAATGCCTATGAACACGGCAATCTCGGCATATCTTCTAAAATCAAACATCAACTTATAAGTGAAGATATTTATTATGAAACTCTTACGGAAAAAGAGAGAAATTGTGATAAAAAGATACAAGTCACAATCAATAAAATAATCCATAATTCCGATATTTATATCATCACAAAAATTGTTGATGAAGGCGAAGGTTTTGACACTCAAATTTTAAGCAAAATTTTCAGAAATACAAAAAAATATAACGGCAGAGGTGTTTTTATATCTAGACAATCATCATCCGGAATTTTCTACAATTCAAAAGGAAACACCGTTTTGTTTATCACACAATAGACTTCTTGAACCTTACAAAAAGTCTACTAAGCGACTTAACCAAAAAGGCTCAAAATATGAAAATACTTTTACTCGAAGATGACGAAATCTTAAATGAGATTATAGAATCTTTTTTATTGGATAAAGGATATGATGTTCATTGCGCATATGACGGCAATGAGGCGGAAGATTTGCTCTACACTCAGCGATTTGATTTGTTACTGCTTGATGTAAATGTTCCCTCTATCAATGGATTTGAGCTCTTAAGTAATTTGAGGAAAAACTTTATCTTTACTCCTGCGATATTTATAACATCACTAAATGATACACAAGATATGAAAGACGGTTTTCTAAGCGGGTGTGATGATTATATAAAAAAGCCTTTTGAATTTGATGAGCTTGAGCTTAGAATCGATAATATAAAGAGACTCTACAAGATAGAACAGAGTAAAATCGAGCAAATCACAAATGAGATACAATACGATTTTGACAAATCACAAATCACGAAAAATTCTAAAAAATACCCTTTAACAAAAAAAGAGTCAAAAATCTTAGAGTATTTTTTGAAAAATAGAGATGCAACCGTATCTCTTGAAGAGTTAGGATCAAATATCTGGACATATGAAGAGGCCCCCGTAGATTCAACCATAAGGACATATATAAAAAACCTCAGAAAGATACTAGGCGAAGAGTGTATAACTACCATAAAAGGAGTTGGTTATCGTTTTAACTAAAGATGAAAAAAAGACTTTTTATAGTTTTTTAGCTCTGTATCTTGGCTCCTCTTTTGTGCTCTTTGCTATCATAGGGTGGCTTTTTTACTCTTTTAGTTCAAAGCAATATCTAGCATTAGATCTTTCAAATATGCAACTAAATACAGGAAATATATCGCACAAAATCATCCAGGCACAGATGAAAAATATACCCATAAGATTTGATAAATTACCTATACAAAAAGAGTTAAAATTTGGACTCTACAGTTACGAACAAAAGCCCATATATACGCAAATCAAACAAAATATTGATTTTAGTCAGCAAAGCTACATACGCAACAACTCACTATTTTATATAGACCATGGGGCAGCTGGGCATCTTGGCGTATCTTATGTTGTTGTAAAAAAATCCAACTTAGATACAAAAACCAAGGCACTATTAAAAGATATACTTATAACGATTTTTATAGCATATCTTATCGTCGCATTTATCGGCTACTACCTAGCTAAGCTCTTTATTTATCCCATCCAAAGTCAAAGAGAACAATTAAATATATTTATCAAAAACGCAACGCATGAGCTAAACACTCCTGTTTCTGCACTTTTGCTATGTGCTAATTCAAATAATTTTTTTACCCAAAACAATAGAAATCTCATAAAAATAAGTGCAAAAAAAATCTCCAATTTATATAAAGATTTATCCTACATTACTCTAAAAAAACACAAAAGTGAAAATTTGGAAAATTTGGAACTCTCAAAAACCTTACAAAGAGAGCTCTCTTACCACAATATTCTCGCAGAAAAAAAGAAAATTAGCCTAAAAAGCGAACTAAAAGAGACTTTTTTTAAGATAGATGAAGAGGACTTTATAAGACTCACAAATAATTTGATAACAAATGCCATAAAATACACAAAGAGGCATGGCAGTATAAAAATAGTCTTGAAAAACAGAACTCTTATCGTAGAAGATAACGGCATAGGTATAGACAAAGACAAGCTAAATCAAATCTTTAAGCGCTACTATAGAGCTACAGATGAAGTGGGTGGATTTGGTATAGGGTTAGACATAGTCTACTCTATATGCAAAACATACGGTATAAAGATAAGCGTTGATTCCAAAAAAGACGAAGGAACTCTATTTAGTTTAAATTTTTCTGCAGGGGATTAAAGCCCCTGCAGATTTACTAAATTTTACTATTTTTTAGCCTTAAGGCATTTGCTATAACTGAAACCGAACTAAAGCTCATAGCGGTTGCCGCGATGATCGGAGAAAGCAATATCCCAAAAAACGGATACAATATACCAGCTGCAATCGGAACTCCCGCGCTATTATAAACAAAGGCAAAAAATAGATTTTGCCTTATATTTTTCATAGTAGCACGACTCAGTTTTAAAACCTTTACAAGTCCTATTAGGTCTCCTTTTATGAGCGTAATTCCAGCACTCTCTATAGCCACATCGGTTCCTGTACCCATAGCTATACCTACATCAGCTTGTGCAAGTGCCGGCGCGTCATTTATACCATCACCCGCCATAGCTACGATTTTTCCCTCTTTTTGCAGTTGCTTGATCACTTTTGCTTTATCTGCGGGCATAACATTTGCAACAACCGTATTGATTTTTAACTCTTTTGCCACCGCATTTGCAGTAGCCTCATTGTCTCCACTTAACATTACAATTTCCATACCATACGCTTTTAGCTCATCTAGCGCATGAGTAGAAGTCGCTTTTATAGGATCTTCTATCCCTAATAGCGCACTAAATTTAGAATCAATCGCTACAAAGATAACACCTTTGCCGTCATTTCTTAAATTTTGGGCTGTTTTCATAACCTTCTCGGTAGATATATCGAAGCCATTCAAAAGCTTATCACTCCCTAAGATCACACTTCTGTTCTCTATCTCTCCTTTTATGCCTCTGCCTGTTATAGAGTCAAAGTTTTCAACATTTCCTAGAGCTATATCTTTTTGTTTTGCATATTCAACTACTGCCTCAGCCAGCGGATGCTCACTGACTCTCTCCAAGCTAGCTGCTAGCCTTAGCACATCTTTTTCGTCAAATCCTTCTGCTATAAAAACTGATGTTACTTTTGGTTTTCCCTCGGTAAGGGTTCCTGTTTTATCTACAACAATTGTATTTACTTTCTCCATCGCCTCTAGAGTTTTGGCATCTTTTATAAGTATCCCCATCAATGCAGCCCTTCCTGTTCCAACCATGATAGATATAGGAGTGGCTAGCCCCAATGCACAGGGACAGGCTATGATGAGTACCGCTACTGCGGACACTACGGCATAAGCAAGACTTGGTTCAGGTCCATAAAACCACCATATGAAAAAAGCAAATATAGCTGAAAGCACGACTGCTGGAACAAAATAACCCGAAACAGTATCTGCAAGTTTTTGGATAGGTGCACGAGATCTTTGTGCCTGCGATACCATTTGGACGATTTGTGCAAGCATAGTGTCGTTACCGACTTTTTGAGCTTCCATGATTAGTGTTCCATTCTTGTTTTGTGTTGCACCTATGAGTTTATCGCCTTTGCTTTTTGACACAACAAGCGGTTCACCCGTTATCATGGATTCATCTATGTTACTTAAGCCTTCTATCACAACTCCATCAACCGGTATCTTTTCGCCCGGTTTTATTCTTAGCTTGTCTCCTGCGTGAACCAACTCAAGACTTACATCTTCTTCATCTCCTTTGTCATCTATACGATGAGCCTGTTTCGGTGCAAGATTTAAGAGCGTTTTGATGGCTGTATTTGTTTTACTCCTTGCTCTTAATTCCAACACTTGCCCCAAAAGAACTAAGGCTATAATTACCGATGAGGTTTCAAAATAAACTTGTACCAACCCCTCTTTTGTCTGCATTAGGGCTGGAAAAATTTCAGGGAAGAACAGTGCTACCAAACTATAAAAGTATGCCGCACCCACACCTATGGCTATGAGTGTAAACATGTTTAGATTCCAAGTTTTTATAGATTGATATCCTCTAAGGAAAAATGGCCATCCTGCCCAAAGTACCACAGGCGTTGCAAGTATAAATTCAAACCATTGTATCTCTCTTGTAGATATGCTTCCAAGCAAAAGACTCGGTGCCAAATCATTTACCATAGCTATCAAAAAGACGGGGATGGAGAGAATTACACTCACCCAAAACCTTTTTTTTATATAGTTAAGTTCTTCATTCCCATCATCCGCCTCAACAGTAATAGCCTCAAGTGCCATACCGCATTTTGGGCAAGAACCGGGTTTGTCTTCCATGATTTCAGGATGCATTGGGCATGTATATTTTGTAGAAATCGTAGGGAGTGCTTCTACCTCTTTTTCCAATGCCATACCACATTTTGGGCAAGAGCCGGGTTGATGTTGGTGTATCTCAGGGTGCATAGGACATGTATAAAATTCATGTCCAATCACACAACTGTCATCTTCGCAGTAACTATTTTCTTCTTTTTCGTGATTCATAAATCACCTCCGATATTTTAGACAACTTATAAAACCATCCCTTATGACTTAAATCAATAGGAGGACTTATCTTTTAAGGGATAGTTTTACAAGTTGTCATAGTGAAATTATATCGAGGGCATATGGAGCAAGTGTGGAGAGAGCCTAATCTCCCTCCAAAATTCTTTTTCTTTTTTCATACTCTTTTTCATCGATTTCACCATTTGCAAATCTTCTATCAAGTAGATCTTTTGGAGATGCCTTATCAGACTTTTTTGAGTTTTTATCATATAAGTAATAAGCAAAAAATACTATAACTAATAGTATCAACAAACCAAATCCCATTCCTCCGCCACCCATCATTCCATATCCCATCATATCTCCCTTGTCGCCGGCTTCATCTGCGCCGTGTGCATATAAATTTGCTATCAGCGAACCAATCAAAATCACACTCAAAAAAAATTTATTTTTCATTTTTATCTCCCGGTTTTCTATGTAACCAATAATTGTCCCATCATACCGCCATCTTCGTGCTCAAGTATATGGCAGTGAAACATGTAAGGTACTTTTGCATCACTATAATATTTAAAAGGCACCATTATGTATGCGATTTGCATCGGGTCCACACTCACCGTATCCATAAACCCAGACTCACTCGGATATGGCAACCTTCCATTTATTGATAGGATTTTAAACTGTGTATTATGTATATGAAGAGGGTGTGCCATAGGCGATTTGTTGACAACTTTCCATATCTCAAAAGCGTCTTTTTTGGCTATGGCATCGATTCTGTTCATATCCATACTTTTGCCATTTATAAAAAAATTATCATCTCTACTGCTTCTGTTCATCATCCCCATACCCATTCTTATCTGTAAAGTTATATTTCTTACGCCGACTGCCTCTTTTGGATTCCAAACGGGATGTTGTACAAGATTTGCAGGCACTTTCGCACTACCTGCTTTTGCATCTTTTGATTTTATCTTTAAAATATCAAACTCACGATCAAAGCCCATTCCTCCCATCATCATACCCATCATCCCTCGACTTTGGCTGATGGCACCTTTATAGCTTTTAAGAACCACATCTTTTGCATCACTCATATCAACCACTATATCTACTCTTTGGGCAGGAGCTAGTTTGATTTGGCTAAGCTTTACCGGCTTTTCCAAAAGTCCTCCGTCTGTTCCGACAAGTTTGAATTTTCTGTTATCACTAAAGCCCAAAAGATAATATCTGGCATTTGAACCATTTAAGATTCTAAACCTCATCAGTTTCTTCTTTGCTTTTAGCGTCGGTGCAATAACGCCATTTACCAAAACATAATTTCCATGCACTCCCATCATATTTTCAGGCATGGAACTCACATATCTAAATGAGCCGTCACTGTTAAAGTTTCTATCTTGCAAGACTATGGGTATATCATCCACTCCATACTCATTTGGCAGATTTGTGTTCAGGCTTTCGTCATCATCTATGATAAAAAGACCAGCCAATCCTTTATATACTTGTGCTCCTGTTTGGTGTAAAAGATGGGAGTGATACCAAAGCATAGAGGCTCTGTTTTTTATAGCAAATTCCGGTGACCATATGGAGCTATTTTTTATAACTTGGTGTGGCCCTCCATCCATCCGCGCAGGCAGTTCAAAGCCATGCCAGTGTATCGTAGAATCGTATCCAAGAGAGTTTTTTATGTTTACTTTTATAAAATCATCTTTTTTTGCTCTTAGAGTTGGTCCTAAAAATGGTGCATTTATACCTATAGTTTCTGTTTTTAAACCTTTGAAAAATTCCATTTGCCCTCTTTGAAGATTTAGATTGAAAACTCTTTTCCCATTTTTTACCTCACCTTCGTACAGTGGCGGTACTGCAAAATCTCTCTCTTGTTCAAAAATATCATAAGAGTATAAACTTTTTGCTCCAAAAAATGCCACACCGGCTGTGCCTAATACCCCGGCAACTAAAAAATTTCTTCTTTGCATTTATGCATCCTTGTCTTGCCAAGAATTTATAATCTTTTTTACTTTCTCAAATACGCCGTTCATATAAACTTTAATATCAGCATTTAATTCAAAATTATCTATGATGTTATCTATCTCAATTGTGCTTAGAGTCACATCTCCATTTTCTTCATACAGAGATATTCGACAAGGCAAGAAGACTGAAACTTCCGGGTGTGTATCTAGGATAGTTTGCGCAGCAGGAGGGTTGCAAATCTCAAATACTGTTATATCTTTTTTTATAGGAGATCCTTTTTCCTCCAAAATCTCTTTAAAATGGTACTCTTTCAAAACACCAAAGCCCTGCTCTTTTGCATGACTTGCCATATCTTTTTTTATATTACTAATCGTCTCTTTTGTGATAATTGTGTAAAGCATTTTTTATCCTTTTTTTTAAAAATCTGATAAAATTATACCTATACAATATGGAGTTTATGTGGAGAAACATGTGGGCACCTCAAAAACTACGGCCCACAATAAATTTTAAGCATCAGTCACAAAGGGCTTTTTCATACTCAATCAGTGCCTTTACGCCATCATACATATCTTGAACACACTGAACTTCTGTGACGCCAAGTCTTCTTTTGTTGCTTATATCATAAATCCCACCCTCGCTTTGTGAGTGCTCTCCATGAACTCCTCTGATTTGTAAATGGTATTTATCTGTGATGGCCTTGAACTTTTCCATATCTTTTGCAAGTTTTGGCAATGCTATATGCACACTTGCTCTCATAGCTGTTCCTAAATTTGTAGGGCAACTTGTTATGTAACCCAAGTGTTTACTAAAAGCGAATTTCATCATCTTTTCCAACTCTTTGATTGCTTGAGCCAGTCTCGAAAATACTTCTTTTATATCTCCACCTTTTTGCATAGAGATAATTCTAAGTTCATCCTCTTCATTTATCCATACCAAAAAAGTTTTTTCATTATTATGATAAATTCCTCGTCCATTTGGCCAATTGCGATTTAACCCGGCTGATTCCAAAAATCTATCTCCCGCTTTAAATAAAAAATGATCTTGCACTAAAGAGAGCCTATCTTCCTCGCTCATCCCTAAAAGAGGAAAATATCTTCCTTCTAAACTACCTTCTAGTGAATTTAAAGCACTCGAAACTATCTTTTCTACTTCATCTCTTTGCTCTTTTGAGATAGCAGGTCCTAAAGGAAAATCTGCCAAATTTCTTCCCACTCGAATTCTAGTTGAGACTATATATTCATTCTTTAAATCGAGATTTGGAGCATTTAAATCATCCGGATTTAGATTGCTCTTATGTATATCGCTCTTTAAAAATCCATGATACTCTTCTATGATTGGATCCAGTAGGGCTCCAAAAACAGTATAAGACTCAATATCTCCAGCATATACACCAATACCACTATCAGGATTATCTACACCTGATTTTATAGCTCTTTCAAGTGTGAAACCATTTGGGGTTTTTAAGTCTTTTAACTCTTCAAACACCTCTTTGCTTAGGTATTTTGCCATTAGCGATTTGTGCTCTTTTGTAAAATTTGGATACTTCATCATAAGCCTTTTTTTGTAAATTATAACATTATTTATAAAATATTTCTTTTTTAAAGCTATAATAAGGCGAAATTACTCTTATTAACTAACTTCGTACTCTATATTATAGCATGCAAGGTTAGTTATAACAAAAACATAGGATATAAAATGTTCAAGACAATTATGCCGATTACTTCTATTATCGGCTTGCGATTTATGGGATTGTTTATAGTGTTACCGGTGCTATCTGTTTATGCACTCGGCTTAAAGGGCTCAAATGAATTTTTAGTCGGTGTGACGATTGGCGGATATGCACTGACGCAAATGCTACTTCAAGTTCCTTTCGGTATGCTTTCAGACAAAATCGGAAGAAAGATAACAATAACCATAGGGCTCATCATCTTCATCATCGGTTCGATAATCTGTGGTTTTAGCACAGACATATATACTCTTATATTTGGAAGATTTGTTCAAGGAGCCGGTGCTATAGGCGCCGTTGCAACTGCTATGATAAGCGACATGGTCAAAGAAGAAGTCAGAGCAAAAGCTATGGCTATCATGGGCGGCACCATAGCTTTATCGTTCGCATTGTCCATGATGATCGGACCTTTGATAGGCGGTTATTGGGGAGTTGACAAACTATTTTTTCTAGTGGCCATTTTTTCAGTTTTAGCCATCATCGTTCTTTTTACGAAGGTCCAAAATCCTCCGAAAATCTCACATAGTTATGACAATAGCGAGAGAAGACTTCTAGAAATCTTACAAAACAAAGATTTAATGAAGATGAATATCACAAATATGCTCCAAAAAGGCATGATGACACTAGCTTTTTTGATTATACCTATTTTGATGCTCAAAGAGTTTGGCTGGGATAAAAAGGACCTCTGGATGGTCTATATGCCTGCCATGGTATTTGGTATACTAGCCATGGGTCCATCTGCAATCTTTGGTGAAAAGAAACACAAAGCAAAAGAGATGTTAATGCTAGGCATCACACTCTTTGCCATCAGCTATGCCATCATGGGATATGCTCACTCTGCTATAACTTTTATAGTAGGAGTTATCATATTTTTCATAGGATTTAATATGCATGAACCACTCATGCAGTCAATGGCAAGCAAATATCCAAGAATCCATCAAAAGGGTACGGCTCTTGGTATCTTCAATTCATTTGGATATATAGGTACTTTTATAGGTGGTGTATTTGGTGGATATTTTTTACAATATTACGGCATGAAAGAGATAGCTATAGTAGTCATCATAGTTGCATTCTTTTGGTTGTTTTTAGTAGCAAGCATCACAAATCCTAGGATAAATAAAAATTTATATCTAAGTTTTGGTGAAGTAAATCTCGATAAAGCACAAGATTTACACGATATAGAGGGCATCATCGAGTGGTATAAAAACGAAAGCGAAGGCATGCTTATCGTAAAATACAATTCACTAGACACAAACAAAGAAGAGATAGAAAACTTTCTGCGTTGATAACCCTATTTTTTATATGTCTCTCTGCCGCCACCTTGCTTCCCGGTGGTAGCGAGGCATATTTCATCTATAAACTAAACGAAACTCCCTCTTTAGTATATCTACTTTTACTTGTAGCAAGTCTTGGAAACACTATCGGCTCTTTCATAAACTATCTGCTTGGCAAATACCTGCGGGAATTCACAATCAAAAAAGCATATTTTAAGAAAAAATCCGTAGAAAAAGCTGCAAAATTTTTCAACAAATACGGCTTTATATCACTCTTATTATCTTGGACTCCTATTTTTGGAGATCCCATAACTTTTGTAGCAGGAATTTTAAAATACAATTGGTGGAAATTTTTAGCTATAGTTTTTGTGGCAAAATTTATGAGATATGGGGTTTTGGCATACATTTATGTTAAAATAGCAACATAGACTTTTTATAAAAAGTCTAATCAATAACCAAGAGAGGGTTTGATGAGAAAAATATTTATGATACTTATAAGTTCACTTCTATCGGTTTTCGCACAAAGTTCAACTACACCACTAATCCAAGCTGTTTTAAAACAAGATATTCCTCAAGTGCAGAACCTGCTAAAAAGGGGGGTGGATAAAAATGCCAAAGATGCCAAAGGCTATGATGCCTTGGATTATGCTTTGTCGAGAAAACTACCCTATATAGCACAGATGCTATATACAAATAACCCAAATAAATTTATATTTTTAAGGCCAAATGCAAAACCTCTACATGTAGAGTTCAATAAAAATGGTTTTACTGTTGACAATCCCAAAATCAACAAAAAGGCCTTGGTATTTGGAACTATGATCGCAGACTCATTTAAAGAAGTTTGTCAGTCATTTGACAGAGCCGTCAAAAAAAATATAACACTCTCTAGCAAAGATTTTCAAATGATTTTTGTCTTAAGTGATAAAAACGGTTTTAACAAAATCAAAAATTTGAATCAAGCGTGCAAGAAATTTACAATCTTTACATATCCCAACTACAAATTTTACAAATACTTAGCAAAACTATTTCAATATGCAGGTACTCCGCAAATACTCTTTAGAGACAAAACCGGCAAAGTTGTCGGAGGAACAATCGAAACATTTTTCTTTGAAAAGAGCAAAAGTTTTAGTAAAATTTTAAAATAACAGGATAAACTATGAAGCGAATATTGCTACTAGAAGATGATATAACACTAGGAGAAACCATACAAGAGTTGCTCATGCAAAACAGCTACAAGGTGGATTATGTTATCAACGGCAATGATGCTATAGATTTTAGTTATGACAATAGATATGATTTGTATATATTTGATATAAATGTTCCCGATATTGACGGGCTAGATATACTTAAAAGCCTTAGAGATGCCGATGACTCCACTCCTACTATATTTATCAGTGCCATGACGGATCTTAAAACCGTTCTTAAGGGTTTTGAGGTAGGGGGAGATGATTTTGTAAAAAAACCTTTTTATCCTGAAGAGCTTTTGGTGAAAGTTGGCTTAAAACTCTGCATCAGCGAACAAGAGATGAGATTTGACGACATCACATACTATCCAAAAGATGACAGGGTATTAAAAAACGGTAAAAACACATATCTTACGCCGGTTCAACTCAACCTTTTTAAACTTTTCATAAAAAATACAAATCGTATAATAACAAAAGATGAGCTATATGAATGTTTGGAAAAACCAAGTGAAAATGCACTGAGATTTCATATAAACAAACTGAAAAAAAGCACGGGATTTGATATAAAAAACATCAGAGGAAGCGGGTATATCCTTGAAAAAAGTTGAAATAGAATCTTTCATAAAAAGCTTTTTGCTCTTCTTTATATCTCTCTCTTCTGTTATGTTTTTTCTCACATACCAAACATACAAAAGCAAACTCCGTAGTCTAGAAGACTCACTTTATGCACAAATGAAGATAGCTAGTCTAAGCCCAAAAGATACTCTGTTTGCAAAAAAAATCGTCCCAAAAACTGGAGATACGCTCTTAAATACTTTTTACACTGACAAAGACAAACTGTTGATTTTCTTTGCATCAAATGACTCAAACAAAACTTTGATAAGAATTTCATACCCTATCAAAAGTTTAAACCATGATGAACAGCTGACTTTTGATTTGAGCAGAGCTAGATTTTTAAAGAGTTTGATGATTATATTTATCCTCTCCATTCTATTTTCACTATATGCACTCTATCCTTATAAAAGATACTTAAAACTCACAGATGAATTTATAAAGGACATACTTCACGACTTTAATACCCCTATCTCTACTATCAGATTAAATATAAGCATACTAAAAAGTAAAATACAAAACAAAAATCTTCAAAGAGTAGAACACGGTATAGATACTATCTTAAATCTACAAAACAATCTAAAAGAGTATCTTGAAGATGACATCAAAAAAAGTGAAAAATTTAATATCAAAGAGATCATAGAACAAAGAGTCTCTTACATACAAGGCATATATCCTTATATAAGATTTAGTATCCAAGTCAAAGAGAAGATAATCTACTGCTATAAAGATGGTTTTATCAGGATTATAGACAATCTGCTCTCCAATGCCTGCAAATATAACAAAAAAGACGGGAGCGTAACAATAATACTAAATGATGATAGGATTTTAGAGATAAAGGACACAGGAAACGGCATAAAAAAACCAAAAAAAATCTTCAACAGATTTTATAAAGAGACTTCAAGAGGGCTTGGCATAGGACTTCATATAGTAAAAAAACTGGCTAAAAAGATAGAAATACCCATGGAAGTTCACTCGACCCTCGGTAAAGGCACCAGCTTCAAACTTAATCTTTCAAAACTAATACTTAACTAATACTCTTATAATACAATTTCACTATCAATCACCAAAGAGTGATAACAAATACAAGGAGCAAGAAATGAGAAAGAGAACTTTGGCAGTAGCTGTTTTAGCAGGAACATTAACAGTAGGTGCTTTTGCACATGGTGCGATGAATGACCAAGACAATATGCAAAACCAAGGAGCCGCGCAAGGCATGATGGGTCAAGGCACAATGAATCAAGGCACAATGAATCAAGGCATGATGAATCAAGGCATGCAAAAACAAACAATGTACAAACAAGGCTTTAAAAATAGAAGAATGGGCATGGGAATGATGGGTCGTCAAGGCATGGGAATGATGGGTCGTCAAGGCATGATGGGTCAAGGCATGGGAATGATGGGTCAAATGAATGCATTCTCAAAACTAAACTTAAATAGCGACCAAAGATTTAAAATATCTATTTTAAGAGATGAAATGAGAATAGATATGAAAAAACTCATGCACAATTTACGCCAAAATTCAAACATGGGAAGCTTCATAAAAAACGATACTTTTGACAAAGATGCTTTTGAAAACAAGATGAACAATATGCATAAAAAAATGCTAGACTTAAAAGCAAATCACATGGAAAAAGTATTTAAAGTTTTAACTAAACAACAAATAGAGCAGCTAAAAAATAGTATGGCCAAATGATATGTTTAGCCCGGGAAACTGCTTTGGATTTAACGGTATGGAAAGTTATATAGGAGGTACTTTTATGTTTTTAATACCAATTTTGATAATCGCGCTTTTATGGTTTGCTTTTTATAAAAACAGTAGCACGAAAAATTATAATACACAAAGCGATGGCGCACTAGATGTCTTAAAGAGAAGATTTGCCAACAGCGAGATATCACAAGAGGAATATTTAGCTAAAAAAGAGACTCTCTTAGCATAAAAAATGATATAATGCCCTAGCAAGAACATGCTAGGGCATAAAGGACAGAGATGAAAAAGATGATTTTATACTTAGCTATAATCAGCTCATTTTTATATGCAAACAGAGCACATACTCTACTAAAAGAAAATAAATGTATGAGTTGCCACAATGTTATGGGCATAAAATCAGCACCATCTTTTTCCATGATTTTAAAGATGAATTCAGGTTGGTTCGGCATATCCAAAAGCAGTATAAGAGATGGTATAAAAAACGGTAGTCAGGGCAAATACCCTATGTTTTCAGATGTCAAAATGCCTGCATACAAAAACCTCTCAAAGCAAGACCTCAACACTCTTGTAAACTGGATAGTTTCGCAAGGTTCAAGAGGTATGCACAACTGCATGAAATACAAACAACATAAATTAAGGATGATGAGAAATATGCATTAATATTCTCACCCAAGCAATATAGCCTCTACCAAATCACCTTTTTTCAGCTCTTTAGTCTCTTCGTCTATGCATAAAAGCGCTGCATCATCTAACATGTTATTTAGTATAGCACTGCTACCTGTTTTCTTACCGTCAAGATTCACTACTACTTTACCATCCTTAAAAAAAAGATTGCAAGCTGTGAATTCTTTGTATTTTGAGCGTTTTTTATAACCTTCATCTATATAAGCTTTTATAGTCGGTATCTTAAAATCTCTACCACTCAAAGCTCTTAGAAGCGGCAGCACATATAGAAAAGTCCCCACGCTTGAGCTATAAGGAAATCCGGGAAGTGCAAATATGTATTTGTGTCCTATCTTCACTATCTTTATATGTCGTCCCGGCTTTATAAAAGAGCCATTCACTATATATTCTGGTTCCATATCACCTAAAATATCTTTTACAAAGTCATAATCCCCCACACTCACTCCACCGGTTGTTACGACTATATCCGAACTTCTAAGGGCTTGTGAGATTTTCTCTTTTATCTCCTCTTTGTCATCTTTAACTATGCCGTAACGAATAGCATCTGCTCCGGCTTTTTTCAATATCGCCTCTATGGTTATATGGTTTGAACTTCTTATCTGCGATATATTTTCCTGCGCTTCTCCAAAATCAAGTATCTCACTTCCTGTTGCGATTACCGATATGCGAGGCTTTACAAATACAGGAATTTGAACATATCCTAACTCTGCTAGGACTCCTATCTGTGCATACCCAACTTTTGTACCTTTTTTTATAAGAGCTTCACCCTCTTTATAGTTCTCTCCTATAGGACGAGAAGAAAAACCTTTTGCGACTGGAGTTACAATCTTGATCTTGTCTCCAACAACTTCTACATTCTCTATAGGTATAAGCGTATCGCTTCCCTCGCTCATCAAAGAGCCCGTAAAAGTCTTTACGCAAACTCCCTTCGTCACCAAATTACCTTTATAACTTCCTGCTGGTAAAAAATCTATGATTTTAAGCTCACCTAGCCCTTGGTCTTCAGCCCTGATAGCATATCCGTCCATGGATGCAGTCTCAAACATAGGATTATTTTGTTTTGCTACTATATCTGTTGCCAAAATCCTACCTAACGCATCAATCAAAAAAAGATTTTCGCTAGGAAGCTCCATATCTATAGATTTTTTTAATGCCTCTTGTGTATTTTCAAATCTTTCAAATTTCATCATATCTCCTAAGCTAAGTACTTAATAATCCAGCCCCACTTAGAGGCATACTTCTGTTTTTAGCATATACTCTTTCACCATCTATCAAATCATACTTCCATATCGGAGCACTCGCCTTAAAATCCTCAACAAAATCATTTATGAGTCTTAATCCCACTTTTCTTTGAGGTGACAAAACTGCCGAGATATACGAGCTTGTATGATTTGGAACATCACCTTTTGAGTGAGCCATAAGAAGCATAGCACCCTCTTGCTCGGCTTTTTTTTGCCAAGCTTCAAACCATGCTTCAAGTATGGGTTCATAAATATCAAAACTCAACCCATCTATACCTTTTTCATCTCTGACAATCCCGATAAAAGGTATAAAAGCGCCAAAGTTCTTATATCTTATATCTATATACCATCTGTTGATAATCTCCTCTACATGTAGAGGTCCATCGTGTAACTCCAACATCTCCTATCCTCCACAAACCGGTGGTAAAAGAGAGATTTTATCGCTTGGTTTGACTGCTACATCAAGTGATTTTACCAAGGTGTCATTTAGTGCAACCGCACAGATACCAAGCCACTCTTTTAGCTTCTCGTCTTGGGCAAAAATCTCTTTTAATTCTTTTAGATTTTTTATATCTACTTCTACGGGCTCTTTTCCGATAGGTCCTAAAAATTCTATCCTTGCCAATTTGTTTCCTTGTTACTTTTTTACACTTATTATAGCAAAATATCGCTTCTAGTATTAAATAATTGATAAATATTAGAGTAAAAAAAATCTTAATGTTATGATTAAGTTTCATAGTGATATAATTCCGAAAAATTATGAGGGCTTGTCATGATATTTGGAAAAATTGATTATATCAATCTTCTTCCTTTCCATATCTTTTTGAAACAAAGCAATCTAAATAATGCCTTTAAAAAAGCCGTAGAACACAAAAAAGGTGTTCCCTCATCGATAAATAGTGCTTTTGAGAAAAAAAAGGTAAGTGCGGCCTTTATATCTAGTATAAAAAGCAATAAAAACTATATAAAAACTCTTCCGCTTGGAATCGTGGCTAAAAAAAATGTCAAAAGTGTCATCGTCAAAAAAGGCAGTTATGTTTGCGATCCCGCTTCAGCAACATCAAATATCCTCTCCAAAGTCTTAAATATAAAAGGTGAAGTCATCATAGGAGACAAGGCACTAAAAGAGTATATCAAAAATCCGAACGATTATATAGATTTGGCAAAGGCTTGGTATGACAAGTATCATCTGCCATTTGTTTTTGCTGTTTTATGCACAAACAAACACCACAAAATCTATAAGAAGATAGCAAATGCATTTAAAAATAAAAATATTAAAATTCCTGGTTACATCTTGCAAAGCTATGCAAAACAAAGAGGTATCAGTGAAAAGGAGATAAGAGAGTATCTAAAACTAATCACTTACAAAATAAGGGAAAAAGAGAAAATTGCGTTGAAGCTTTTCATCAAAAAAAGTAAAGCTTTGGGTATAAAAAACAAAATGCACAAAAATGTGTAAAACAAAAAAAGGAAAGTAACATGGCAATCAAAAAAAGAATAGACGAAGTACTTGCAACAACAATGTACAGCACACCTGGTCAATCAGAGTTTTATCAAGCAGTTGATGAGGTTTTACAATCTCTAGAACCTCTTCTTAAAAAAGAGAAAAAATATACTGATAACAATATACTAAGCAGAATCGTAATCCCTGAAAGACAAATCATATTTAGGGTTTGTTGGATTGATGATAAAGGTGTAATTCAAACAAACATAGGTTATCGTGTACAGTTTAACTCAGCAATCGGACCATACAAAGGTGGCTTAAGACTTCACCCAACAGTAAATCTTGGTATTATCAAATTTTTGGGCTTTGAGCAAATCTTCAAAAACTCACTAACAGGCTTAAGTATAGGTGGCGCAAAAGGTGGATCTAACTTTGACCCTAAAGGAAAAAGTGATGGTGAAGTGATGAGATTTTGCCAATCATTTATGACTGAACTCTCAAAATACATCGGTGAAACCATAGATGTTCCTGCTGGCGATATCGGAACAGGTGGTAGAGAGATAGGCTATATGTATGGTCAGTACAAAAGATTAACAAATAAATTTGAAGGTGTGTTAACTGGAAAAGGACTTAACTGGGGTGGTTCACTTGCAAGAACAGAAGCTACCGGTTTTGGTTCAGTTTACTTTGCTGATAACTACCTAAGAAAAGTAGGAAATGGACTAGAGGGAAAAGTTGCTACAGTTTCAGGAAGTGGTAATGTCGCAATCTACACTATTCAAAAACTATACGAGATGGGAGCAAAAGCAGTTACTTGTAGTGATTCTCGTGGTACAATCTATCATAAAGACGGTATCAATCTTGATACACTACATCTTGTAAAAGAGGTAAATAGAGCTTCTCTTACAGAGTATGCAAAAGCTCATCCAGATGCTAAGTATATCCCAGTTAGTGAATATCCAAAAGATGCTCACGCAGTTTGGGCAGTTCCTTGTGATTTGGCATTTCCAAGTGCAACTCAAAATGAGTTAAACTTAAATGATGCAAAAACACTAAAAGCAAACGGTTGCATCTTGGTAAATGAAGGCGCGAACATGCCTACAACTCCAGATGCTATAGATTACTTAATGGCAAATGGCATTATGTATGCTCCAGGTAAAGCTGCAAATGCCGGTGGTGTTGCAACAAGTCAATTAGAGATGGAACAAAATGCAAGCATGGGCAAATGGTCATTTGCTGAAGTAGACAGTAGATTACAAGGCATCATGAAAGGTATATTTGAATTATCTTACGAAACAGCCAAAGAATTTGGCAATGAAAGCAATATAATGATGGGTGCAAACATAGCAGGATTTAGAAAAGTAGCTGACTCTATGCTAGACCAAGGCGCAGTATAAACAAAAAAGACAAAAAAGGGTTTTAAAAACCCTTTTTTGTACTAATCAACAGTATTAAAAACCCTATCTCCTGCATCTCCAAGGCCTGGGACTATGTATCCATTTTCATTTAGACCGTCATCTATATGTGCAGTATATACTTTTACATCAGGGTGAATTTTTGAAAATTTCTTCAATCCTTCGGGAGCAGAAACGAGAGAGATGAATCTTATATCTTTTATACCTTTATCTTTCAAAAAATTAACAGCATCTATAGCAGTTCCACCCGTCGCAAACATGGGATCTATGATGATTGCTACTCTATTGGTATAATCTTTGGGCAACTTCGCGTAGTAAAACTCAGCTTCAAGAGTTTTTTCATTTCTTTGAAAACCCAAAAAACCGACACTTGCATCTGGAATAAGTTTGAAAATCCCATCAAGCATACCAAGAGCTGCTCGAAGAATTGGGCAAATCATAATCTTTGTATCTAATTTCTTTGCATCTGCAACTGCCACTGGTGTTTTAACCGATACATCTTTAAGTGGCAAATCTCTTGTGGCTTCAAAAAGCATAAGATAAGAGATCTCATCTACAAGCAATCTAAAATGAAAAGGATCTGTCTTTTCATCTCTCAGAATCGAAAGCTTATGTTCTATAAGCGGGTGGTGTATAACTGTCACATTATCCATATTTTATCCTTAAAAAAAGGGCGTATCGGCAATTAAGCCGATACGCCCTTTTATAGTTTTTATAAATTTTTACAGGCCTATTTTTGCAGCCAACTCTTTTTTATATACTTCAACATCAAAATCTTTGACTCTAGCAATACCCTCATCAAATGCAGCTTTTGCAACAGCCGGTGCTACCCAGAGAAGAACTCTCTTATCAAATGGGCTCGGGATGATATACTCTAGCCCAAACTTCATCTCTTTTCCTTTATAAGCATCTCTTACATACTGAGGCACTTCTTCTTTTGCTAGTGCTGCAAGTGCTTCTGCGGCTGCCATTTTCATGCCCTCGGTTATCTTAGTGGCTCTTACATCAAGTGCACCTCTAAAGATAAATGGAAAACCTAGAACATTATTTACTTGATTTGGATAGTCACTTCTTCCTGTTCCCATCATAACATCATCTCTAACAGCTTTTACCTCTTCAGGAGTAATCTCGGGAGTAGGATTTGCAAGAGCAAATATAATCGGATCTGGATTCATGGAAAGCACCATCTCTTGAGTTACGATTCCAGGAGCTGAAAGTCCCAAGAACATATCGGCACCTTTTAGTGCATCTGCTATTGTTCTATCATCTGTTTCAAGTGCAAAAGCTCGTTTGTATTTATTTAAATCATCTCTTCCGCTGTGAATTACACCTTTTGAGTCAATCATCACGATATGTTTTGCACCAAGAAGTTTATACATATTTGCACAAGCAATTCCAGCTGCTCCTGCACCACTGACTACTATCTTCATATCTTCTATCTTTTTGCCACTGATTTCAAGAGCATTGATAATACCCGCACTTGTAATCATAGCAGTTCCGTGTTGGTCATCATGCATAACAGGAATATCAACTGCTTCTTGAACTCTTTTTTCGATTTCAAAACATTTTGGTGCTCTTATATCTTCCAAGTTGATTCCACCGAAAGTCGGAGCAAGTGCTATACAAATCTTGATGATTTCTTCGGTATCTTTTTCACCTAATTCTATATCAAACGCATCTACATCTGCAAATTTTTTAAATAAAACCGATTTTCCTTCCATAACAGGCTTTCCGCCAACTGCGCCCAAATCTCCGAGACCCAAAACCGCTGTACAATCACTAATAACACCAACAAGATTTCCTTTGTTTGTGTATTTATAAGCCAATTCTGCATCTTCAGCTATTTCTAGACATGGAAATGCAACGCCCGGGGTATACGCCATTGACAACTCTGCAGCTGTTGAACAGGGCGTTTTTAAATCTATGCCTATTTTTCCGCCGACATGATAATCTAATGATTCTTGTTTAAATGTCTCTTTACTCATCATTTTTTCCTTTATAATTTAATAGCTTTCCTATTCTCGCTATAACATTGTTGTATCCGATTACGTTTAAAACTTCAAACACAGATGGACTAACCGCACTTCCCACCATGGCTATTCTTAGTGGCTGAGCCAAATCTTTTAGCTTTAACCCTTTATCTTCTAAGAATTTTTTTGCCAACGCTTCAAACTCTGAGGCACTTTTGCATTCTTTATGCACCAAGAGAGCCTGTTTAAATGCTTCTAAGTTCTCCAAAGCATCACCTTTTATAAACTTTTTATACGCTTTTTCATCATAATCAATCGGTTCGTTTACGATTGCTCTTATCATCTTAGCCAACTCTTTGAGAGTTTTAGCTCTCTCTCTAAGAGAGTCTATAAGTTCATCTTTTTTTGGATGGTTTTTTATGTCTAAATCAAAAAATCTTAATTCTTCAATCAACCTACTACTTGAGAGTTTTTTAATATATTGTGCATTTATCCACAAAAGCTTCTCTTCGTTGTAAGCAGAGGCAGATTTATTTATATCTGATGGGTTAAAGAATTCTATCATTTCATCTATGCTAAAAATCTCTTGGTCTTTGTGACTCCACCCAAGACGAACCAAAAAATTTAAAAGTGCTTCCGGCAAGTAGCCCTCTTTTTTATACTCCATCACATCTAAAGCACCATCTCTTTTTGAGAGTTTTTTGCCCTGATTGTTCAAAATCATTGGAACATGATAAAATTTTGGAATCTTGATGCCCAAAGCTTCATATATAACTATCTGTTTTGGCGTATTTGAGAGATGATCATCTCCTCTGATGACATCAGTGATTTTCATCAAAGCATCGTCTATGGCAACCACAAAGTTGTATGTAGGCGTACCATCACTTCTAGCAATAATGAAATCATCCAACATATCTTTTACATTGAAATGAACCTCACCTTTTATACCATCATCGAAGCTTATCTCTCCCTCAATAGGTGCTTTTATCCTAATAACCGGTTCAACTCCGCTTGGAGGCTCACCTTCAAAGTCTCTATATCTTCCATCATAATGAGGTCTAATCTTTTGAGATCTTTGAGACTCCCTTAACTCATCAAGTTCCTCTTTGCTCATGTAGCACTTATATGCCTTGTCCTCGTCCAAGAGTCTTTTTATGTATGATTTATATATATCAAATCTTGTCGACTGATATATGGGCTTTTCATCGTGTGAGAGCCCTGTCCATGCAAAAGCATTTTCTATGGCATCTGCTGCCTCTTTTGAATTTCTCTTCAAATCCGTATCTTCTATACGCAATAAAAAATCTCCACTATTTTTTTTAGACCAAAGATAACTGTAAAGTGCAGTTCTCAGACCTCCTATGTGAAGATACCCTGTGGGACTTGGAGCAAACCTTGTTATGACCATAAATAAAACCTTATAAAAATGTATAAAAAGTTACAAATATCTAGTATAATATCTTTTTGAGCAAAATCAACCACGCAATTAAATTGATTTTAGTCAAAAAAATGTTATCATTCTTAGCTAAATTTGTAAAAATTATATAAGCTTTTTACTTAACATTACTTAACAAAGGACAATTAGTGAAGATTTCTATGAAAATTTTATTAAAAATATTAGTTTTGTTTACTTTTATGACAACTTTTTCTTATGCTGGACTAGTCAATGCCATATCTGTTATCATCAACAATGAACCCATAACTCTATATGAAATTTATAAATACTCAAACAAATACCAAATCTCGACACAAAAGGCACTCGATATACTCATAAGACAAAAATTAGAAGATGCGGAAATCCTAAAGCAGAATATAACTGTTAATAATTTTGAAGTAGAAAACTATATCAAAAAATTAGCAACTAGAAACGGCATATCTGAATTTCAATTTTTACAAATGTTAAAAGATAAAGGCATAAAATTAAGTGATTACAAAAAAGATGTAAAGAAGAAGATAGAGCAAAAGAAGCTTTACGGCAAAATTTTTGCTTCTAAGAAAATCCGTATTACACCAAAAGAGATAAAAAAATACTACGAGGCAAATAAAAATCAATTTGTAAGAGCAAAAGGCTTTGAAGCCGTAGCATACGAGAGTCCATCTAAAAAGTCTTTGGAAAAAATCAAACAAAATCCTATGCTCTCTATACCGGATGTAAAAGCAAAACAGGTAAAATTTCAATCAGGAAGTATGGATAAAGGTCTAGAATCACTGCTAAACCAAACAAAATCAGGAGATTTTACACCTGCATTTAAAATCGGCAGTGGCTACACAATGTTTTATCTCAAAGCAAAAGATGGCATAGAAACTATGCCATTTGACAAAGTAAAAGAGGGGATATATTCATTTTTATCATCCCAAAAAGAGAAAGCCGCTATAGATGATTATTTTGAAAAGATAAAATCAGGGGCAAGTATACAGGTTTTAAGAAAACCAAGAAGCTAAAGGAAAAACAGATGAATAAATATGACAAAATCAAGAAAACTTGCAGAATTATAAGACTAATCCTAGGAGTAGTTCTGATAGGAACAGGCATATATCTAAGCAATGCTTGGTTTTATCTAGGAGTTATCCCTCTTATAGCCGGTATCACAAATTTCTGTCCACTATGTATCATATCTAAGAAATGTACAATTTAAGTTTTGCCTCAAAAAGGCAAAACTTTTAATATCTTGAGAGATAGTTTGTATCAAAATTGTTGTTTATAAAATCTTCATTATCCATCATCTTGAGATGAAAATCCCTTACAGTTGCTACACCTTCTATCACTAGCTCGCTCAATGCTTCTCTCATTTTTGCTATCGCTCTCTCTCTATTTTCTCCCCAAACAATCAGCTTTCCAATCATAGAGTCGTAACAGCTTGGAATCACATAATCTTGATAAAGATGTGAATCAACTCGCACATTTCTACCGCCGGGTGCAACATATCTTATAACTTTTCCCGGACTTGGTATAAATTTTATCGAATCTTCAGCTGTAATTCTACACTCAATAGAGTGACCATGGAACTTTATCTCGCTTTGGTCAGGCAGCACTTCATCTTGCGCCACTCTTATCATCCATTCTATAATATCTAGGCCGCTAACCATCTCGCTGACACAGTGTTCTACTTGAAGCCTTGTATTCATCTCCATAAAATAAAAATTTTTATCAGCATCTAGTAAAAATTCAAAAGTTCCGGCATTTTCATAACCTATATATTTGACTGCTTTTACTGCAACTTCGTGCAAATTTCTTCTTGTCTCATCATCTAAAATTTCAGCAGGAGACTCTTCTATCAGCTTTTGGTGACGACGCTGCAATGAACAATCTCTCTCTCCTATATGTAAAGCATTTCCATGCGTATCGCCTATGATTTGCACCTCTATATGCCTTGGATTTTTTATAAACTTTTCCATATATAGCGTTCCATCTCCAAAAGCCGCGGTAGCTTCGCTCTCAGCCGAAAGATATGCAATCTCAAGATCTTCCTCTTTTTCCACTACGCGCATACCTCGTCCGCCTCCGCCTGCACTAGCTTTTACGATGACAGGATATCCTATCTTGCCTGCAAGATCTTTTGCCTCGTCTATACTCTTGAGTGCGCCTTCGCTTCCTTCTATGACAGGAACACCGGCTTTTTTCATCACCTCTTTTGCTTTTGATTTGTCACTCATCAAAACCATAGAATCAACACTAGGACCTATAAATTTTAAACCATGGATTTTGCATATCTCGACAAAGTCTTGATTTTCACTTAAAAAGCCGTACCCCGGAAATATAGCATCACAACCACTAATCTCAGCCGCACTTATAATCGCCGGTATGTTTAGATAGCTTTCGCTCGACTTATCTCCACCGATACAGATACTAGCATCAGCGTACTGAAGATACAAAGCATCCCTATCTGCTGTCGAATACACAACTATAGCCTGTTTGCCCATCTCCTTTATCGTTCTTATCGCTCGCAGGGCTATTTCGCCTCTGTTTGCAACAAGAATTTTGCGAATCTCAGACATCAAACTTTCTCCACACCAAAAAGAGGCATATCAAACTCTACGGGCTCGCCATCTTCGGCCAGCACGCTTGTGATTCTACAGTCAAATTCAGCCTCTATCTCATTCATGATTTTCATTGCCTCTATGATTGCTATAGTTTGCCCTTTTCTGACAACCGTGTCTACTTTGACAAACGGCTCACTTCCCGGACTAGGAGCTATATAAAATGTTCCTACCATCGGTGATTTTATGCTCAAACCATTATCTATATCTTCTTGTTTTTCTACAGATACTGCGGCAACTTCCGATACGCTTTGCTGTGCCACTACAGTTTGTATCGGCGCAGGAGCCACTTGAGATGTACCTTGAAATCCCTTTTGCAACTCTATTGAAAACTCACCATCTCTAATCTTTACTTTTGTAATTCCGCTCTTATCAAAAAGACGCATCAAATCTCTAATTTCTTGTTTATTCATCCCATTCTCCTAAATTTAATCATATAAAAATTGTGATATAATACCATATATTTGGTAAGGATAGAGTAAATGGGATTAAAATCAGACAGATGGATTAGAGAAAAATCACTCAATGAAAATATGATAAAACCCTTCTGCGAAGAGCAAGTAGGAACCGATGTAGTAAGCTATGGCGTCAGTAGCTACGGTTATGATATAAGAGTAGGAAACGAGTTTAAAATCTTCACAAATGTCAGCTCTACAGTTGTAGATCCAAAGAATTTTGATGAAAAGAATGTTGTGGATTTTATCGGAGAAACCTGTATAGTTCCACCAAACTCTTTTGCACTCGCAAGAACGGTAGAGTACTTTAAAATCCCGAAAAATGTACTGGCTATTTGTCTAGGGAAAAGCACTTACGCGAGATGCGGGATCATAGTAAATGTCACTCCATTTGAACCAGAATTTGAAGGACATATAACCATAGAGATAAGCAACACAACTCCACTCCCAGCTAAAATCTATGCAAACGAAGGCATAGCACAAGTACTCTTTTTAGAAGGAGACGAACAGTGCGAGACAACATACAAAGACAAAAAAGGAAAATACCAAGGCCAAGAGGGTATCACCCTTCCTAGAATTTTGAAATAGCTTTTTCTATGCTGTTTTCAAAATTTGGATGATTTAGCACATCTGCGTGTGTTGTATTTTTTAGCTCTACATGTAGAGCTAAGTTTTTTATCTTTTTGATTAACCTTTGTGTGTTTATATTTGGCACTGTTGTATCGCCTTTTACCTCTATAACTGCGACTGGAGTATTTTTTATCTTTGATATATATTTTATCGAATTAAATTTGTACTTGAGCAGTAAATCTATAGGCAAGTAGGGATACTTTTCTCTTGCCAATGAAGCGATAGAATCATAAGGTGTGATAAGCACAAGTCCCCTGACCTCTCTCTTACTGGCTAGATATACGGCAACACCCGTGCCCAAACTTCTACCAATCAAGATAACTTTTGAATTTTTTGCAAACTCATCATAGATTTTTATCGCGTCTTTGAAAAGATTTTTTTCACTCGGTTTTCCACCGCTGTTCATATATCCTCTGTAGTTAAATGTCAAGATATTAAAACCTTTCAAACCCTCTACATGTAGCAAAAATCTTGTAGCATCATCGCTATTGCCTCCAAAGTATATGATAAGAGGTGCATCATTTTGTTTTGATTTCTTATATAAACCATGCAAAATTACACCTTTGGCCACTTTTAAGGAGACTTTTTCAGCACCTTGAAGCTCTATCGGCGGATTTTTCTCAATCTGTGCAAAATTAAATATCTTTGAATCTTGAGTAAAATAGACATATGCCACAACCGCCAAATATAAAAATAGAGCCATTAATAATACCGTTTTCATTTGCTCACTTTCACTGTCATATCGTTTTTTAGGTATCCATCAACTATAAAATACCCCAAACCTTTTTGTTTTGCAAACTCTTTAATATCCTCTTTGCTCTGGTAGTTAAAATTCTCACTCTTCACATAACCTTGCAAGATATTAAAAACTATGCCCTTTCTAGAGCTTTCTAAAATCTTCTCCAAAAACAGCCAAGTATCAAAAGACGAGAGTATATTTAAACTCCCACTTGCCACATACCAATCGGCCGAGGGAAGTTCATCTTTTAAAACATCTCTACATGTAAAGCTCAATTTTGGAAATCTTTTCTGAGCTATATCGATAGAATTTTGCACACAATCCAACCCAACATACTTCCTAGGGCAAATACCCCTATCCGTCCAATAAGCATATAACTCTCCAAACCCGCATCCGGCATCTACAATCTCACTTTTTTGTATATTTCTTCTCAAAATTTCAGTGATAACCCCAAAACGAACTACCTGAGACTCTTTTGAGCTCCAATTTACCCCTTGTGCGGTTATACCATGTTTTTTATACGCTTTTTGATAGAAATCTTCGTTATTTATTGACATATCAAATTGTACCACAATTTTAAAAGGAATTAAAATTGCTTTAGTAGGGTTAAAACACAAAGGAAAAGCTTTGTTTAATGGAAAAAATATACTCATCACAGGTGGAACAGGAAGTTTTGGTAAAAAGTTTGTAAAAACTGTCTTGGAAAAATATAAACCAAACAAAGTAATAATCTACTCCCGAGATGAACTAAAACAGTACGAGATGGCACAAGTCTTCGACGATAGATGCATGCGATACTTTATAGGAGACATAAGAGATAAAGAGAGGCTCAAAAAAGCCATGAATGGTGTCGAGTTTGTGGTACATGCTGCTGCACTAAAGCATGTGCCTATAGCCGAATACAACCCGATGGAGTGTATAAAAACCAACATAAATGGAGCCGCCAATGTCATAGATGCATCCATAGATTGCGGCATCAAAAAAGTCATAGCGCTCTCTACTGATAAAGCTGCAAATCCTATCAACCTATATGGTGCGACAAAGTTAGCTAGCGATAAACTTTTTGTAGCAGCAAATAATATAACAGGTAACCAAGATATACTCTTTTCAGTAGTCAGATATGGAAATGTACTTGGTAGCAGAGGAAGTGTTGTACCTTTTTTCAAAAAACTGTTAAAAGAGGGAGTAAAAGAGATACCAATCACAGAAGAGCACATGACGAGATTTTGGATAACGCTAGATCAAGCTGTTGAGTTTGTGCTAAAAAACTTCCAAAGAATGCAAGGTGGAGAGATATTTATACCAAAGATTCCATCTATGAAGATAACAGACATGGCAAAAGCTATAGCTCCAAATCTACCGCAAAAAGTCATAGGCATAAGACCTGGAGAGAAACTGCACGAAATTATGATACCAAAAGATGACAGCAGACTTGCATTAGAGTTTAGCGACCACTATACACTCAAACCTGCCATCAAAAAAACTGGCTCTACTGATTTTTCCATAAATGGGCTACAAGAAAAAGGGAAAGAGGTAAAGATTGGATTTGAGTATAGATCTGATAATAACAAAGAGTGGTTAGAAATAGATGAATTTTTAGAACTTACAAAAGATGAAGAAAAATAGATGCTTAGTTACTCTACGCAACTCATAGAAGATGATGATATAGAGGCAGTCATTGAAACATTAAAAAGTAATTTACTGGCACAAGGTCCTAAAGTTTTCGACTTTGAAACTGCCTTATGTAAATATACCGGAGCTAAATATGCAGTAGCCTTTAATTCAGCGACATCTGCTCTGAGTGGAGCTTATCATGTATGTGGAATTGGGCAAGGTGATGAAATAATCACCTCTGCTATTAGTTTTGTTTCCACTTCTAATATGTTTGTAGACTTAGGAGCTATTCCTGTTTGGTGTGATATAAAGCTTGATGGCAATATAGATGAAAACAGGATAGAAAAACTCATCACTTCAAAAACAAAAGCAATTGTTCCTATTCATTTTGCGGGAAAACCAGTCAATATAAAAGCTATCCAGAAAATCGCAAAAAAATATAATCTGCTTGTTATAGAAGATGCAGCCCATGCACTTGGCTCAACTGTTGGCTCAAAAAAGATAGGTTCATTTTCAGATATGACAATTTTTAGTTTTCATGCTATCAAACCTATCACAACAAGTGAAGGTGGAGCTGTACTTACAAACAATAAAGATTACGCAAATAAATTAAAACTTTTTCGTTCACATGGAATTGTCAAGAAAAAACTTTGGAACTCCGATATGATAAGTATGGGGTATAATTATCGTCTTACAGAAGTTGCTGCGGCACTTGGAATTTCTCAACTAAAAAAACTTGATCGTTTCATAAGCAAACGCAATGAGATAGCTAGCTATTTTGATGAACGATTTAAAAATGAAAAACTTTTTTTAACGCAAAAAATAGAAGCAAACAGTATAAGTTCGCGCCATCTCTATCCTGTTATATTAAACCCTGAACTGCAATGCCCTAAGGAGGAAATCTTCATAGAACTGCAACAGCATGGTCTTGGTGTTCAAGTACACTATAAACCAATCTATCAAAACAGCTTTTACAAGGAAAAATTCGGTGAAGTTTCACTTCCTGTCACAAATGATTTTTACCGCTCAGAAATTTCCATACCATGTAATCAAACCATGAGTATGGAAGATGCTAAATATGTTGCTGATACTGTTTTAGATATACTACGCAAATACTCACACAGAGGATGCAGTTTCTAATGAAAAAAGATGCCATAGCCATAATACCTGCTCGCGGAGGAAGTAAACGCATTCCTAAAAAAAACATCAAGCTTTTTCATGGTAAACCACTCATTGCCTATTCTATTGAGACTGCCCTAGAATCAGGGCTTTTTGATAAAATTATAGTCTCAACTGATGATAAAGAGATTGCAAAAATAGCTAAAGAGTATGGGGCAGAAGTTCCTTTTATACGGCCAGATGATCTCAGTGATGATTTTACAGGAACGGGCGCAGTTGTGGAACATGCACTAAAGATTTTACAAGATAATGGCGAAGAATATAGATACTTATGTACACTCTATGCTACAGCACCTATACTTCAGATAGAATATCTTAAAAAAGGCTTAGAAGCTCTCAAACAAAACTCTAATGCCCACATGGCTTTTAGTGTAACTTCTATGCCTTTTCCCATTCAGCGAACCTTTAAAATTACAAAAGAAAACAGATGTGAAATGTTTACACCACAATACTTTTCTGCTCGTTCTCAAGACCTAGAAGAAGCTTACCAGGATGCCGGACAGTTTTACTGGGAAAATTTACAAAACAAAGCAACTGATATCCCTTTTGGACAAAGTAGTATTCCTATTATTTTACCTAGAACTTTAGTGCAAGATATTGATACTTTAGAGGATTGGGAAAAAGCAGAACAGCTTTATCTACTAAATAAAAATATCCAAAACAATTCAGAAAAAAAGCTAAAAGAATCTATGAGAATTGCCCCATCGAAACAACAGGGAATGGCTAACGAGGGTTAAATAGATGGATGTTAGTAAAAATAAATCAAAAAGGAGCAGAATGGATTTTAAAATAGATAATAGAAAAATTGGAAAAAATCATAAACCATATATTATAGCAGAGATGTCTGCAAACCATGGCAATGACATAGAGGTTGCAAAAAAGATTATCATTGAAGCAAAAAAAGCAGGTGCAGATGCTATAAAGATACAAACATACAGTGCAGACAGCATTACACTTAATTGCAAAGAGAGTGCATTTGAGGCGAAAGGTGCATGGGAGGGAATATACCTATATGACCTCTACAAAAATGCTTCTATGCCATGGGAATGGACTACTGAACTCCAAAAAATTGCCAAAGAAGTAGGTATCACCCTCTTTTCATCTCCTTTTGACTTTTCAGCAGTAGAGTTTTTAGAGAAGCTGGATATTTCAGCTTATAAAATTGCTTCACCTGAGATAGTTGATCTTCCATTGGTCAGAAGAATTGCACAGACAAAAAAACCTATCATTCTCTCCACCGGAAATGCTACAATAGCACAAATCAATGATGCTGTAGCTATTTTACTCGAGGAGAACAGTGAATTTGCCATCCTTAAATGTACCAGTGAATACCCAGCTAACCCAAAAGATATAAATCTTAAAAGTATTCCCTTTCTCAAAAAGCTGTTTAAGTGCCCAGTTGGGCTTTCTGATCATACATTGGGAACAGCTATACCAATTGCATCCATTGCTCTTGGAGCAGATATAATTGAAAAACATTTTATTTTAGATAGGGAGTATAAAACTGCCGATAGCTTTTTCTCCGCAACTCCAGATGAGCTTAAGGCAATAGTTGAAGGCACACAGATGGTAAAATTTGCACTTGGTGAGGTTACATTTCCTATAGTTGCTAAAAGATCCCAACGTTCACTTATTGCAATAAAAGATATAGCACAAAATGAGCCATTACTTGAAAATATAAACTTTAAAAGTATTCGACCAGGTGGTGGTATCGAGTCTAAAGATATATCAATTGTGCAAGATCGCAAAGCCACCAAAGCCATTAAACGCGGCACATTGCTCTCATGGAAAATGATTGGTGGATTTTAAAGTATGTCACAAATAAAAGTCGCCTTTTTTACTGAAGCTGGAAGTAAACGGGGGATGGGACACTTAGTCCGACTATATACCATTTATGAAGAATTTGTTGCTAACAAAATTGAGTCTGTTTTTTTCCTTGATAGTGATATTAACTATGACTACAAATTTTCTAATATTCATTACTTTACTTGGAATATATTTACACTCCACAAAAAGTATGATATCATCTTTATAGATAGTTATGAAGCAAACATTAATATATATAAAGAGATTACCAACTCAACAAAAGTTAGTGTTTATATTGATGACTATGCTCGTTTAGAATATCCTAAAGGAGTCATAATAAATTTTGCACCTGATGCAAAAGAGCTCTTCTATCCTAACGAAAAAAAACAGTATCACTATTTACTAGGATTGGATTATTTGCCTTTGAGAAAAGCTATTACAAAAACTACACAAAAGAGAAAAGAAGAACAAATCTTTATAATGCTTGGTGGTGCTGATACTAAAAACTTAACTTTATCTATTATTCATCAACTTACGCTCCTAAATATAAACAAGGTTGTAGTATCAAATAATCTTGAAGTTGCAGATAAACTAAAACAATATGAAGGTGTAGCAGTATTATTTCAGCCATCAGATGCAGAACTAGTGAAAGCAATGAGTAAAAGTACCATGGCAATAACAACTACGAGTATGAGTGTTTATGAACTATACTACTTAAATACCCCAAGTATTATTGTTTCGACTGCTCAAAATCAAACTATCGGCATAAAACAATTTCTAAAACATCAACTTACTGCATTTTATGTCGATATAAAGTGTAGTAACTGGTGTGAAGAAATAGAACACTACGCAAAGAAGCTTATTGCTTCAAAATCTATTATTCCAAATAAGCAGCAAATAGATGGAAATGGTACAATAAGAATAATAAATAAGGTTCTAGAATTATGCAAAAAATCTTAATTCTTGGCGGTAGCCATAGAGATATACCACTCATAAAAGCATCTCAAGCACTTGGATATTTCGTTATTACACTTGCAAATAGAGATGATTATTTAGGACATCAATATGCTGATGATTTTTTTAAAATCGATTTTAACAATTTAGAAAAAATTAAAGAGGTAATCCATCAAGAAGAAATAGATTACCTTATCCCAGGTTCAGGAGAACAGTCTTATATAAACTGTATTACTTTAGCTAATGAATTAAAAATAGGTAACTTTGATCATGTAAAAACGGCAAAACTTTTGCATAACAAATGGAAGTTTAAAGAGTTTTGCATCAAAAATGATATCTCAACTCCTAAAGGTTTTTCCTATACACATAAGAAAAATATAGAGACTCTTCAGTTTCCAGTAGTTGTCAAACCAACAAACCTGTCGGGAGGAAGAGGCGTAACAACTGTTCAAAACTTGTCAGAATTACATCAAGCATTAGCAGAAACAAAAAAATTAAGTAATGAGATTTTTTTAGAAGAATACATAGAGGGTAAACTGATCGCCTACTCAATATTTTTAAAAAATCAAGAAATAGCTTATGAATTTTTAGGTAAGGATGATACCTACCTCAACCCTTATCTAATCACAACAGCCTATCCAACAACTATTGAAAACTGTGCCCTTCAAAAACTACGAAATGATATTAAAAAAATTGCTCAAACTCTATCCTTGGTAGATGGCATGTTCCACCTGCAAGTGATTATAAAAAATAAAGTTCCATATATCATAGATATAACACGTCGTATTCCTGGTGATTTTTTTCCTGATTTGATTGAACTTTCTGATACTATCTCTTACTCGAAAGCTGTAGTCAAATCTTATATAGGTAAACCCATCTCAAATGAATTTGAATCTCATGAAAAACAAAAAAATATTGTAAGACACTGTGTCATGCCATCACAAAACGGGATATATACATCCTTAGATATTGATCCTAATATAGAAAAATTTGTAATATCCCGTTTTGATTTAACGAAAGAAGGGACTATAATCAATGATTACTTACATACTCAAATTGCAATTATTTTATTAGATTTTTCTAAAATGAAAAATAATCTAATTAATAATCTAAATTCACTTATATACCCAAAAATAAAGACAAAAAGAGAGAAATTATGAAACATGCAATTTATGGTGCAGGAGCTTTTGGCAAGCTCTTTTTATCCGCACTTGATGGAAGGATAGATTTTTTTATAGATGATTTGAGCAAAGAGAGAGTATATAAAGGTATACCAATCAAAAAATTAGCTACCATTTCAAAAGATACAAAAATCTTTATCTCTATACTCCAGCACTCTAAATATATTCAAGAAAGACTAATAGATGATGATTTTAGTAATGTTATTGGCTTTACTGAAGCTATATCATGTATGCCAACTATCCTCCATGAAGTTGCAAAAACAAACTATCTTTGGTTAGTAAGACAACAAGAACGAATGTTAGATAAAGAAAAACTCGAAAAAGTTCAGACGCTTCTTTATGATGAAAAAAGTCGTCAACTTTTACAGAAAATCATGCGATTAAGAGAGACTCTTGACATAAAATACTATATAAAACCTGATGGTACAGAGTACTTCCCTTCTGATGTGCCTATTTTAGACAATTTATCTAAAATCAATTTTGTGGATTGTGGAGCATATACTGGAGACAGCGTAGAAGAACTTATGAAGCAGCACTCTGATATCAACTCATCTATCTCTTTTGAACCAGATAAGAAAAACCTACTAGAGTTAGGTAAAACTTTAAATAAACTCAGCATATACTACCCTCAAACAAATTTTTTTCTTTATCCAGCTGGAGTTTACTCAAAAAACTCTATTTTGAAATTTGCAAACTCAGGAATCAATTCAAGCGCAAATTTTAATGATAAGTCTACTCTTGAAGTACCTGTAGTTTCACTTGATAGTATCATTCTAAGCGCAAATCCAAACTTTATCAAAATGGATATAGAGGGAGCCGAAAAAGAAGCTCTTTTAGGTGCTGCAAAGACAATACAAAAGTACAAACCAAATCTTGCCATCTGTCTTTACCACAAACCAGAAGATTTGTGGGAATTACCACTTCTTATTCAAGAAATAGAGCCATCGTACGATATGTACATACGAGTACATGAAGATATGTGTCTTAGTACTGTTTTATACTGTATTAGCAAGGAGTCGTAATGTATAAATTAGCATTTATAGGTGGTAGTATTGACTCTATTGCTGGATATCCTCACTTAATCGCATCTCAAATGGATAAAAATTTTGAAGTTATAGCCGGTACTTTTAGTACAAACCCTTCTGTTAATGAAGAAACAGCAAAAAAATGGAAAATAAATCGTTATTATGATGACTATAAGACCTTAATAGAGTTTGAAAAAAACAATATTGATGCAGTTGTTATCTTAACTCCTACACCACTTCATTCAGAAATGATTATAGACTTACTTCATGCAAATATCCCCATAATTTGTGAAAAACCTTTAGTAAGTTCACTCCAAGATGTGGAAAAAATAGAAAAAGTTTATGATGCTTCAAAGCATTTTTTAGTTGTAACCAATAACTATAGTGGCTACCCTATGCTGCGCGAGCTACGTCATAAAATATCAACAGGTGAATTAGGAGAGATTTTAAACATTCGCTTAAAAATGCCTCAGGAGAGTTTTTTACGACCCCCAAAAAGTGTAAAGTATCCACAAAAATGGCGTTTAAAAGATGAGTTTATTCCTATGATTAGTTTAGACTTAGGTTCGCACTTACACCATTTAGCCTATTTTCTACTTCATGAAGAGCCTGCAAGTGTTATGGCTCACTATAGCAAATTTTCAAAATATGATGTGGTAGATGATGTGAATATGTTGCTAAAATATGAAAGTGGTATCAGTGGAAACCTATGGTTAAGTAAAACAGCATTAGGAAACCGTAATGGTCTACATGTAGAAGTTTATGGTAGAAATGCGAGTGCTTCTTGGCATCAAGAAACACCAGAACAACTGGAGTTTGCCTATAATACAGGACAAAAAACAATTATTGATAGGGGAAGTGATATAGATATGCCATCCAATACCCTCTATAACAGAATGACACCGGGGCATCCTGCCGGATTTATAGAAAGTTTTGCTAACATTTATAACGATATTGCCATTGCTTTAGATAAATTTCACATGGACAAACCATACTTAAATAAATATATCTATGGACTGACTCATGCTCATTTAGGCTTAAAACTACTACATACGGCTACTAAAGCAAATAAAAGTGGAACTTTTATTAAAATAAAAAAGTAGACAATTTAGCAGAAGCCTTTATGTCACCAAAGATATAAAACTATAATGTCCCCAGAAAAAACAACCAAACCAAAAAACAATTTTATTCCTAAAACGATACAATAAGACAGATATAATAGGAGAAAAAAGATGAGCCGTAAACGAAAAACATACACAGCAGACTTTAAAGCGAGACCGTAAAATAAACTGTGTAAACCCACCTCTTATCCTCTAATCACTTTGTATATTTTGCCATAATTTCACTGAAAAATATACAAAGTTGAGGATAAATTTCATACCAATTCCTGATACAGTTCGTATTCCACTTATTTTGTTGCTCCTGAGTAGCAAGATACATAACCTTAAATGCTGATGCTTCAGTAGGAAATGAGCCTTTAGATTTTGTTTTTCTCTTTATAGTTGCATTTAGAGACTCAATAGGGTTTGATATGTCAACCCTATTTCATACTTATCCATAAATATTCTAAGCTGCTGTTTCAATTTGTAACATCATTTTTTCTTCAAACTCAACAGGAGATAAATTATTATTTGAGCTATGCATTCTCTGTCTA
>JALUBH010000012.1 GCA_027050775.1 Campylobacteraceae bacterium
TTTCAGAATCTTTTCACAAAACACTCAAAAAGTGGAAGGCAAAAAGTGAAAAGGGTGGAAGGCAGTTTGTGAAATCAGTGGAAGTCAAAAAGTGAAAGAGGTGGAAGAATGTTTGTGAAATTTCCAAACACTAAAGAACTGTATAAATTTACTAAAATAAACAATTTATATACCTACGGCAATGATATATAAAAAATGTCACTCATAAGACTCTTAGCCCTAGCTAACCAGTAAAGATTTAATAAATAAATCCAAATAACCACATTGTAAATCTACTTTTGCATTATCAATAGCCACTGCATTTGAACCAGTAAAAACGATATTTAAAGAGAAGAAACTATCATAAATAAGTTTTAAATCGATTTCAAAGTTTTTAATTTTGTGAATTTCATCAATAATTAAAACTTCTCCACCTTTTTTTTTAAATTCGTCTGCAATCGTAAACAACCCAAATTGAGCCACAAGAGGATGATCTCCTATGACATATAGCGTTCTCTTTTCTTTATATATACCATTTAAGTATTGAAGTAACATCGTAGTTTTACCTATACCACGAAAACCCAATATTCCAATAAGTCGTTCATTAAAATCAATTTTATTAAATAGAAATCTTTTATATTTTGGTATTTTCTGAGCTAATATCTGATTTGAAAATGAGTTGAATTTTTATGTAAGTCTATTAACAATCACGAGAAATCTAATAATAGGATATTTAATATCGTTTACAATATTTTCACTATATTTTACCCTGCCCTGCCCTACTACCTAATCTTCTCCAAACCATTGCCGTAAAGTATCCTTTGCTCTTTGTGTATGCTCTTTTTTTATATAGGCACCAACTGTTGCAACTGCAGCAATAAGCACACCTAAATCATCAGAGTATCCAACAACTGGAGTAATGTCTGGTATTGCATCAATAGGACTAATAAAATAGCCTAATGCTCCAACTATAACAGTTTTTGCCCAAACAGGAGTATCTCTATCTTGCAGAGCATAATAGAGTTTCAATGCCGGCTCTAGTACATTTTTCCCAGCAACCTTTGCATATTTTTTTACTTTACCCCAAAAGCTTTCATCTGAATACTCTTTTTCAAATTTGGTTTCATCAGTACTATCTTCTACAATTTCACTTTTCATATAATTCTCCAAAAGTATAAATTATTTTTTATTTCTATTATATCGTAGTATCTTTATTATATTTATCTCACATATCCAAATATTTCTTTAGCCCTCTTCCCAACCTTGGATTTTTCAACTTCTTTATAGCACTAGTTTCAATCTGCCTTACTCTTTCTCTTGTTACATCTAGCACATTTCCTATCTCTTCTAAAGTAAAATCACACTCATACAAGCCAAGCTCATCTAGTTTGCTAAGTATCAATCCTGTGTGACCTCTGCAGGAGAGAAGTTCTAACATTGTTTTATCTTTTGCGTATTTGTTTAGTCTATTATAGATTATTTGCATTATGGATCTCTTTTGCAGTATCTTTTATATCAGTCCATTCATTTAGGTGTCTTGATTTTTTGAGTTTTTTGATAGCCATAAGCAATACTTGTCTACATTTTTCTTGTGATATACCTAGCTCTTTACTTATCTCTTTTATAGTATGTTCAAAATCATCTTGCAGACTCATGGCTAATCTCCTTAATAATATTTCAAAATAATATCAGATTTTCTATTTTATGCCCTGAATTTAAGCTTAAGAATTAAATAGAATAAACGGTTTATATATAAAAGATAAAGAATATTCTTTGGTAAAAAACTAAAAATTCTCCAAATTAGTCCCAATTAATAGAAATTCTTCCACGCTCTCTTCCCCTATTTCTGGCTATTGTGAAAGTATTATAATATAAATTTCCCATAATGAGGACTTTTAAAATTTCTTTGTAT
>JALUBH010000013.1 GCA_027050775.1 Campylobacteraceae bacterium
ATTTGTGATGTTAAAGAACAAAACTAAATTTGATGAAAATTTAGCTTATGGTGTTTCAAAATGAAACATTTTAATTAATTTTATTACTAAAGGTTTTAAATGGTTTGTTTATAGTTGACTCCTTTTTTCTTTTCTCAAACTCCGCCCAAGCTATTTCGTAATCTCTCTCCCTATCACACTTCACAAACGGGGCTTTGTAGATGATAGTTCGCTCTATTGGACCACCAGACATAGTATCATCAGTGATAGTGCGGTGGATTTCTCCATCTGTCATATCTTTTATGTCCTCCCATCCAAGTGGTTTTTCTGTTACTACTTCGCCGTTTTTGACTATCTTGTATGGAGGTGCTTTTTTGTCTGCTTTTCTTGGGAGTCCTACGCCTGTTAAGCCTTTGCTTACGGTAAATACTATGCGTCCGTTCATATCGTAATAAGTTTCGTTTTCGTTTTGTTTTAGGACTGGGAATTGGATGCGGTATATGGTTTTTAGCTCTTCGAGAGTAAGTTTTAACTCCTGAGCTACAAGCACATCTATCTCTACAAGTGCTTGTCTTCTTTCATAGTCTGTTCTTAGTGCTACATTTCTTTGCCAAGTTGGTGTGAGGTTTGAAAAAAAGTCATGGTTTAGTCTTGGGTCATCTTTTTTTGTCCAACTGTCTGATGTGAACTCTTTTTTGTATTGTTCTTCGTAGAGTTCTTTGTAATATATAGTTAAGGAAGATAAAGACAAGGTTCTCAAAAATAAATATTTATTATTTAAAATAGCAAATTTATCAAAAATAGTGTTTCCAAGGTTGGATAAGCCTGTAGATTTAGTAAAAAAATCAGCTATAATTGAATGAGAAAAAGAAGCTACACTTATCATTAAGTCATTACTTTCAAATGCAAATGAACGTATAGCATTTACATGTGTACAACCTTTTGGCATTATTGCTGAAACAAGTGACTTTTCATTAGCAGATTGCATCATATTTCTAAAATAAACTCTATAAAAATCAGTAACTTTCGTTCTTTTATTAGCAAAATTTACTCTTGGTATTCTTGTATTAAAATCATCTGAAGCTGGAATATAATTAGTACGAGGTAGATAATTATCAGGAAGCAGTGTAAAGTCTAAATTATCCCATGATCTATTAGTATCGCAAACTTTTTGAGGTGTCTTATACATAGGATTTCCAGAATAAAAATGTGGTCCTGAGATAATCATATCTTTTTGTGAATCAACAAAGACAGTATTTCTCTTTATTATTCCTTCATTTTGAGATTGAGTTTCATCAAAAAAAGTTGTAGAAAAATATTTATCTTCTATATCAAGTAATCTTCTAGGGTAAGAAGCAAATTTATTTAATACGCTTATTAACTCAACTGAATGGATAGCCGGTAACCTTGATAATGTATAATTTGTATCTTTACTATCATATAGTTCAACAAAAAGTTTAAGCTCATTTTTTGAAATTTTAATTATTCTATTCTTGTGCCCTTTTATTGCCCATTGATTATTATTATCCTTAATCCCTTCAACAATATCATTCCCATTATCTAGCAAACTAGCTTCTATCGTTTGAGGTAAAAATATATTTGACATTGAAATAAATTCTATATCTCCATTCCCGTTATTAAAAATATTTATACTAAATTTATTTTGCCAAAAAATTTCCTGAAATAACTGTTTTGCATTTTGAAATTGAAAATGATATTTTAGACGCTTATAAATTTCACCTCTTAATATTCCTCCTTTCGGATCATCATATACACTTTCAGGATGAAGGAATCCACTTATTCCTCTATTATTTGCAATTTTCCAACCAAGAGGTAAAAAACACTTATATAAATTTGTTTTTCCATCTAAAAGTGGATAATTTGAATTAGAGCCTAAATAATTTTGAGCAGCGACTGCACTCTCATACTCACTGATATATTCATCTAAAAGATTTGGATAGCTTTCAAAAGTCTCTTCTCTTAGTTGATTGAGCTTGCTGGCACTAAACTTTCGTATATCGAAGATGGGGTTGGCTTCACCCATGATGCCACCTTCATTCCACTCCACTTTGAGCCACGGAGGATTTCCAAGCACAAGATCAAAGCCACCTCTTTTGGCAAAAATGTCTGCAAACTCAAGCTCCCAGTGCAAAAATTTCTGCTTTTTACTTACCTCTTGCACCACTTGAAGCCGTTTGTTTTTTGCTATCTGTTCACTGACATCTATGAAGCCAAGTTCTGTGAGTTGTGTGGACATTATCTCCTTATCGATGGTGTCGCTAAAGAGATTTTTGTCAAAATCCATAATCACATTAGACTGCTTCTGCACAAGCAAAGAGATCTCATGTAAAAACTCCGCTCTTGAAGGCAAAAGTTCCGCTTGCTCTATGGGCCAAAACCACAAACTGCACCAGTAGTCCATCACCGTTTTAAGTCGCATATATGGAGAGGAATTTTTAACATCTTGCGAGAGTTTCTCTTGCGTAAAAACAGTATCTTTATACTCTATCTTGGTTTGTTGTTTTTTGGCTTTTGGCTGACCCCATACATGGATGGTGTCTGTCGTTTTTTTCTTCATATCGTTTAAGTGTCTGGTATGCTCTTGCCAGAGTTTATCTATGGCAAGTGAAAATTGCAGTAGTGTTTTGACTTCCTCATCTGTATATGGTTTTATAAACTCTTTTCGCCACTTGTTTATATGCTCTATCTTCTCTTTTTTAAGAGATTTCACCACTTTGTCGGTGTAGTTTGCCATCCCTTTGTCACCAAGGAGGAAATGATATACCTGCGTCTCTTTTTTTCTCCCTGCACTTTTGGTCTCTTCCAAATCCAATGATTGCTGTTTGGGCTTTTCAAATATATCAAATTTTGCTTGTTTTGATTTGCTATTATCTCTTTTGTTAGCTAACCACAGTGACTTTGGATGAAGTCGTTTTGGAGCGTCTTCATGCCAAAGAAGTACTTTTTTCTTGGCAACGAGTTGATGTGTCTCATATACCTCTCTTCTAGCCCCTATAAGGGAGTTGCCGTTTTCAAGCTGAAACCCAAACCACGGAACAAACGAGCCGCTCAGGGCATTGAGCCACAGTGAGATCTCCGCTAACTCCACAGCTGTCGGGTTGAGATCGACCCCATACACATTGTTGTCTGCTATGTGCATCTTTACTATTTGCAACTCTTCTATGTAGCGGTCATGGGGGATTTTTTCTTTTGTTTCTATCTGTTTTTGATGTAAGTAGGCTTCGGAGAGTTGGTTGATGGCTTCATTTAAAAAGGCGGCTGAACCCATTGCCGGCTCACATACGGTAAGGTTGAGTATATCGTCTGCTTTTTTACCTATTTTGCCATCTTCGTCTATCTTAAGTAGCTCTTTAAGTGCATATTTTACAAGTGATTTGGTTAGAACTTCTGGTGTGTAGTATGAGGCTGATTTTTCTCTGTCTCTACCTGCCAAACGGTAGATAAACGAGCCTTTTTTATAGCTTCTTATCTTGTCACCATCAAAGACTCTCTCCTCCTCTTTATACTCGCCAAGTTGTGATTCTGTAACGAAGTAGGCATTTTCAAGCTCGGTTGGGTGTGCTCCAGCTTTTTTGACTTCATACAGTGTCTCTTTTGCTATGAAACCTTTGTAGCTAAGCAGTGCTTCATACACGGCTCCAAGTTGGTTTATGCCAAGGTTGGCATAAGAGATGTGTCCTCTGCCTTTACCTTTTTTTGGTCGGCTGAGTGACAAACTCTGAATGATCTCCTGCCATACATGGTTACGGAGTTTTACACCGTTTAGCAGTGGAGTAAAAGAGGGGTCAAAAAGGTGTGAGCGAAGTGGCGAGATGAAAAAAGGGTTTTTTCTTCCAAAAGTGACTTTATGACTGATCCGTCCGTTGTAGATCATGTCGAAGTAGAGATGGATGCTCTTATCAAAAAAGTATCCATTTTTATCATTATCAGTAAGAAGCGGCATAAGCTCTAAGTCTCTTAAACTCTCAATCGAATATCCTTTGAGAAAAGCCTCTGATGTAGCAGGGATGAAGTTCAGTTCTGGGCGGGACTCGATATAGAAAAGAAAAAGTAAGCGATACATATATCGAAGTGATTCTCTTGTAAGGTTACTTTCTATGTTTGGAGTATTTAAAAAATTTGGATCTTTTTGCAAATGATAATATATGGCTTCATTTCCAAGTTTTTCTACTGCATTTCTAAGAGAGTATTTTAAGTCTTCTGTAACTCCAAAAGCATGTTTATGCGAATTTTCATCTAAAGTATCAAGTAAGCTAAGCCCATCTTTTGGGGCAAGAGAATCTTTATGTAAAAGCACACTTGTAGCTTTTAGCATAGCATCCTCTTTTCTGTTGATGATATCTTCTATATCGAAACGAAGAAATCTTTTTTGTGCCCATTTGGCTCTTTCTATCAATACTATCTGAAATGGACTTACTAAGATCACCCATTTTGGCGGTTCAGGTAGTGTAAAGATATATGAAGTGATGATAGCGTCAAAGTTTAACTCACTATTTAAAGTATCCAATTCTCCTAACTGCTCTTTGATAATGGTATTGTTAAGCACATCACAACTCTCATCACAAAAGCTCTCCACCACCCACAAGTATGGACTACCATCATCTTTTTCTACAGATGATAAAAGAGGGATGGAAAATTGGTCTAATTCTTGAGTTTTAAAAGTATATTGATAACCAAAAATATCTAATAAATCTTTATAAAATTTTCTTGAAGTCTTTAATTTTTCTTCAACAGTGTTACTTCTTTTATAAAGCTCTTTTAGTAGATTAAGATAAACAATACCCATACCTCTAAGTCTTTTAAAAGGTGTTTTATAAACTTCACTTTCACTCTCTTTTTTTTGCCATAAAGTGATCTGCTCTTTGATATCACCTTCAAATATTTCATGAAGATAGTGACTTGTAAAAAACTCATTTTCATTTGTGATACCTGTTAGATTCATGCTACACTTCCTTTGAGGACAGCTATCACTTGGATAAACGGCTCTTTTTCTATCTCCATCGAGTCTTTTATCCATTGGTGGTAATCATCAAATATCTTTTTTATCTCTCTTTGCTTTGCCATTTTTTTTGACTCTTGATTGAAATCTAGTTCTAACTGCCCTAAATGTCTCTTTTTTAGTTTGTCTAACTCTTCTTCATATTCAATAAATTTTGTAATGAGATTTGTTTCAAACTCATCTCTTACATCTTGAATGTATTTGACTGCTTGAGATATGGCTGTGTGTAGATGAGCTTCGATCTCTTTGGTGTCAAACTCTATCGCAGGGTTTGGAAACTTTTTAGAGTTTATTTGAGTTTGTTCAAAGAGTTCATTAAGAGTAACAATATCGGCAAAATTATTATCTTTAAACCTTATGCCAATCCACTCATTTATCATAGGTTGAGCTTTTTTATTTGGTATAACTCCACTGACGATATAGACAAATTCATTCTCTTTTAAGGTATTTAGTCTAAGGATTGGTGCTTGTAGTCTATCAAAATTGCTAAGAAGTTTATCTTTTATCCACTCTATTAGCGGATGTTGCTCCCAAAGATAGTGAATATTTGGCCAAGCTGATTCATCTTTTCTAGACTCTTTTATCTCTTTGTTGATAAGTTCCAAGTCATTGGTAAGTTTAAAGTGCCAATCTTTAGGTATAATTTCACGAGGAAGCATTTTAAATCTATACTTCAAATCTTCCAAATTGCTTGCATATATCTCTATACGATCACTCTCAAAACGAGCATCTATATTTGAACTATCTTGTAAAAATTTAAGTGCATTTGTAGCATATGTCAAATCATCTTCATAAAAAGATATCTGTTTTACTATCTCATCTTCTATGGATGGTTTTTCATCAGATAAATTGCTCTCTTGTAAACTGGAAAAAAAGTCAAAATCATCACTTCTATTTTTTTCATCAAACTCTTCTGCAGGTTCTTGGTTTAACATCGCTTTAGCAACTGTATCTATGGCTTTATATTCTTCATATATATCTCTAAAAGCACTTGGATCACCGATATTTTGAGCAGCTTGATCATCTTTTTTTATCAATATCTCTAAAATACGGTTATCTCCTTTAAATTTTTCATTTTGAGAAAGTGTCTGCATATAGTAAATCTCTGGATTTTTCTCTTGACCATATCTATCTATACGACCGTTTCTTTGCTGAAAAGTCATAAGTGACCAAGGGATGTCAAAGTGGATAAGTCTGTGAGAGAGATAATGCAAATTGATACCTTCACTTGCAACATCTGTGGCTACAAGAAGTCTTACTTTTGAATTTTCTTGACCAAAATCCTCTACTATTTTGTTTATTTCTATATCACTCATGGTTGAGCCTGCCATAGTAACGATCTCAGCATCTTTGAGATGCAAATCTTTTTGCAGATGCTCCTTTAAAAACTCCAGTGTTTTGATCCGCTCTGTAAAGATGACTAGCCTATCATCACTTCTTTTTTTCCACTTCATTTTATTTCGGATAAGGTTTGCAAGTTCTGCATATTTTGAAAAGTTGCTCGCATCGATATCTTCGAGCTTTTCAAGCAAAGTTTCAAGCGTTTCTATATCGTCTGTATAGTCCTCTTCTAATTTTTCAATCTTTTTAATTCTGTTTTTTATAGACTCCGCACATGCCATCGGTGAAGAGAGAAGCGATTTTATAAGGGTAGTTTTAAAAAGTTCGCTCGCTTTTCTTTTTTTGTTGTCAATAGAGTGAAATTGTATATTTGCAATATACTCAAATACCACTTCTTCCTGTATCGTCGCGTCTGATTTGATCTTGAAAATTTTTCTTGTTTTAAACTCATCATCAACCTGATCGGCTATATCTTTTTTAAATCTTCTGATAACCAAACCTTTATCCATAAAATCCTTGGTAGTATAGTTTTTTGGATCAGCTATAGCCGTAGGGTCTAACATATTTAAAAGCGAGGCAAAACTCTCAGCTTTTCCATCATGAGGTGTGGCGGAAAGCATTATCAACGAATCACACCTTGAAGAAATAAGCTTAGCAAGCTTTGATTTTTGAGAGCCACTGTTTCTATCTGCTACATTATGAGCTTCATCTATGATGATGATATTCCAGTAAGCCTCTTCAATGTAGGAGCGATAAAGTGCTTCTTGTTTGAGTGTGTCTATGGAGATGATGGATTTATCATAATAAAAAAATGGATTCATATTGGCAGGGATTTTATTTCTAACTCGCTGGATGCCTTGCGAATCAAGTCTCGTCAGCGGGATAGAGAAACGATTCCAAAACTCTTTTTGGAATTGGGTTAGCATACTTTTTACTGCCAAAACAAGGATCCTTTTTCCTTTTCCTCTTTTTATAAGTTCGGTAGTGAGTATTCCTGCTTCAAGTGTTTTACCAAGTCCTACCGCATCAGCCATAAGTATCCGTTGTCTTGGTTGCTTAAGTGCTTGGAGTGCCGGCTCAAACTGATATGGCACTATATCCATAGCAGCTTTTGAAGCTCTGTGTATTTTGTTATCGGTTGGAACGACATCTTTTAGTAAAGATTCCATATAAAGAAGAGATTTAGCAAAACCACTGGATTTGTCAATGACAAACTTTGTCTCTTTTGGATCTACGATTTGAATACTTTTTTCATAGGTAGTAAGAAATATAGCCTCTTTACCCTTGACGAAGTTAGAAAAACCATCACAAGTAAGCTCATAACCATCATCAGCAAGTATCTCAACTTTTCGTATCGTCCATTCTGCATCTCTTATGATGACTCTTTGCCCCGGAGCATATGTGTAAGTACTTGTCATCGATTTATTCCATAATTGTATTTTTATAGATTATTATATCTTTCAATCTTCTCTCCTGCTAATAAATATTGTATCTTACTTATTGTTAATAAAACATAAATAACACTTAATTTTGTAATAGTGTGAGAGAATCTATATCTTACTTCACCCCAAAAAATACTCCTCATACCCATCATCACTCCTCCCTCTCGGGACTATTTTTGTTCTTGTTATGATAAGTTCATCTTTAGCTCTTGTCATAGCTACATAGAGTATTCTTCTCTCTTCTTCGACTTTTTCTATATCTCCTTTGGCTCTTTTATGAGGATATACATCATTATTTGCCTGTAATAGCACACAATATTTTGCTTCTGTGCCTTTTGCACTATGGATGGTAATGATCTTTATATATTTATTTTCTTTATCTTCATTTTTATAAACCGGCTGAAGAACATAGCTTTGCAAAAAGGTTTTTAAGCTTTTATAGTTTGAGCCAATTTGTTCTAAAAAACTCAAATCATCTTTGACGGATTTGAGTTTGCCTTGATATGCTTGCATTAAATATTTTTGCAATAATTTTACACTTTGATGGATTGCTTTTTTAGGGTGTTCTTTTTGCTTATCTATTTTAATAATTCCATTATATAAAAAATCTTCATCTCCAAAATAATCTTTTAATATTTTTAGTATGGTATTTGTATTTTTATGCTTTAATTTTTTAGGATCTATATTTGGTTTATTTTGTGTATAAAAGTCACATATCCTTGCAAATCTATGAACAACCAATTCATCACTATAACCGCAAATGATTTGCAATTAGAACAAAAATGGAGTAAAAGATATCCTATGGTTATTAATTCATGGATTAATAATTGGTCAGAATTATCAACTTACTTTGAATATTCTGAACCAATTAGAAGGATAATTTATACTACAA
>JALUBH010000014.1 GCA_027050775.1 Campylobacteraceae bacterium
TTACAGATATCAAGATAAACAGTTTTGATATATTTGAAGAGGAGAGATAAATATGTGCGGCTTTTTTCAAGTTATCCAAAAAAACAGACCGATTGATAAAAAGAGATTTTTAAAATCCTTGGACTCCATGAAACACAGAGGTTCTGATGCAAAAGGATATAGTTTTATAGAGACAAAACAGGGTGAAAATAGTGTATATACGGCATTTGGACATCAAAGACTCTCTATATTGGATTTAGATAAAAGGTCAAATCAGCCCTTTTTTGATAATAAAAACATACTCCTATTTAACGGCGAGATATACAATTTTAAAGAGTTAAGGAGTGAGTATAAAAACTCATCTATAGGGTTTCATACAAATAGTGATACAGAAGTCATAGCTAAAGCTTTTAGCCAAAGAAGATTTGATGATATATCTAAATTTAACGGTATGTGGGCATTAAGCTTTTACGATAAAAAAAATAACTCTATATTTTTATCTCGTGATAGATATGGGAAAAAACCTCTATTTTATTATCAAGATAATTCTGTTTTTTGTGTATCATCGACCATAAAAGCGATAAAAAACTATATCGGCAAAGAGCTTGTTTTCTCTCAAAAGTATCTCTTAAACTATCTGATATACGGCGATATGTTTCCGACAGATGAGCAAGCGACACACTTTGAAGATATAAAACAGATACTTCCTAGCCATAATGGTATATTTGATATAGACAGGTGGGAGATGGAACAAAAGAGATACTTTATATCCTCTCCTATTTTACTAGATGATGATTTTAGCGAAAAAAATCTGGTCAAAAAACTAAAAAGATCAGTAGAGTTAAGACTCAATTCAGATAGACCTATCGCACTTTTGCTCTCAGGAGGAATAGATAGCTCACTGATTTTGTCCATCTTGCACCACTATGGATACCATGAAAATGTACATGTATTTATGGGAGATACCGGCAGAAGCGATGACTACAAGTACGCAAAGATGTGTGCAAATCAACTAGGCATAAAAGCCGATACCATAGTATCAGACTATAGTTCAAACGCATTTGATAGATTTTTACAGATATGTACTCACCATGAAAAATCATTTCCTTTTAATGGAAATGCTATTGCTATGTCTCAAATGTATGAAGAGATTTCAGCTCATGACATACCAGTTGTGCTTGATGGAAGTGGTGGGGATGAGGTGTTTGGGGGGTATTGGGAGAGGTATATACCCTTTGCATTAAGAGATGCTATAAAAAATAGTGATTATGAGTGGATGGAGTCTATCAAGAAAAATAATCCTAAAAATAGAGTGATAAACAACTTTGAGGCATATCCACAAAACAGATCTGTTTTGAAAAAGTTTTTCAATCCATTTTTAAAACTCTCAGTGAATCAGCTAGCAAATGCAAAAAATTTAGATCCCTTAACACAAAAGAATCTGGATTTTGATAAATCTCTATATCTTGATACTATAGGGGGAAGCAGACTTGGAGAGTGGATTTGGCATAATGACAGAAACTCTATGATGAGCAGCGTCGAGAGTAGGAGTCCATTTTTGGATTTTGAATTGCACTCTTTTATGTACTCCGAGTACAAGAGTAAATTTCACCAAAACTGGAACAAATATGAACTAAGAAAGGTTTTTGATAAATTTAGTCCGATTCCGACTCAATGGAGAGCTGAAAAACAAGGCTTCAGATGGGATGGAAAACACTTCTTTTATAACAATAAAGATCAAATCATAGAGGTGATAAAAAAGAGTGAGGGTTTAAAGGAGTATATGCACCAAGATCTATTTTGCAATTTTGCAAAAAGTTTCCCAAAAGTATTTAAGTCTTCGTTTGGAAAGAG
>JALUBH010000015.1 GCA_027050775.1 Campylobacteraceae bacterium
AGATTATATTGAAGATAGGATTGATATTATTGTTGCTACTACTGCGTTTGGGATGGGTGTTGATAAAGCTAATATAATGAATGTAATTCACTATGAAGTTTCAGATTCATTGGAAAGTTATGCTCAAGAAGCTGGACGTGGTGCTAGAGATAAAAGCCTGAATGCATTTTGTCCTATACTTTTCGATGAGAATGATTTAGACAAGCATTTCACTACGTTAAATCGCTCCAAATTGACTGCAAGTGAGATAAACTCCATTTTAAGAGTCATTAAAAAATCTAAAGCAGAAGTGGTTACTAAGACAGCTTTTGAGCTTGCTAAAGATGCGGGCTGGGATGTTGAAGACAATACGATTGACTATGCTACGAAGGTGAAGACCATTTTGTTGGAGTTAGAACGTGAAGGTTATATTAGTAGAAAAAGAAATAAAACAAGCTTTTTTGCTGATTCTATTGCTTCAGGGAGTATGGAGAAGTTACACGAATCATTAGATAAATCAAACTATACAAAAGATGAAAAGCAAAAACTTATTTTAGTATTGCAAAGCATTATAGGAAGAGGAAAAGTTGAAGCGGTACAAATCGATGAATTGGCATATCTCTTAGGATTAGAAAAACACGATATTGCATTGAGTGTCAATCAATTAAAAGAGTTGGGAATTTTAGGAAATGCAAAAGATTTGTCTCTTGAGATGCGACGGGCTAGTGTTGGTCAATTGGAGACAATTGCTACAATAGAATCTGCACTTTTTACATGTATTCAGAGTGTTCCCGGAACTCAGATAGGAATGCGAGAATTAAATGAATACCTTTTGTCGCAACAGTTGGTTAAAAACAATAAAGTTGAATTAATAAAAAATATTATTAAGAATTGGCGTGATAAATCAAATTTTATTTTTAAACGTACAAATAGAGAACAAGATATATGGTTTTTTAAATTTGAGAATATTGAGGAGTTGGCAAAAGTTATTACAAAACGCCACACGCTTTCAAGAGAACTTTTGAAAATACTTGCTCAAAATCTAACAAGTCAAAAAAAAGAAGTAGTAACATTTTCCTTAAAAGATTTATATGAATCATTGGAGAAACGATTTAGTATAAAAGAGATAGATAAAACACTACTTTTTCTTCATCATTTAAAAATTGTAGAACTACTGTATGGGCGATTTATTAATTATTCTCCTATGAGTATTCACAAAGAACAAAAAGCCTCTGGTAATAAACGATATACACTTGTAGAATATAAGAATAGACTGGCAAAACATTATCAAGTAAAGATAGAATCAATCCATATTATAGGTGAATATGCAAAACGACTACAGCTGAATGATGTTAAGGCAATACGGTTTTTAAAAGATTATTTTACACTCTCTTATGATAAATTTAAAAAAGAGTATAAATTAAAGGCGCAACAGCTCTCTCAGCCTATTACGAAAAAGAGATTTCACAAGCTTTTCGATTCAATGAGTGATGCGCAAAAAGAAATTATTGAAGATACAAAAACAAAAGCAATGATGATCTTGGCAGGACCGGGAAGTGGAAAAACAAAAGTACTTGTTCATAAAATAGCATCATTAATTTTACGAGAAGATATAAAACCGAGTCAATTTATGATGTTGACATTTTCAAAGAGTGCAAAATGGGAGTTTAAATCAAGACTTAATACGCTTATTGGAACACTCTCTTATGATATAGAAGTACAAACATTTCACTCTTTTGCCCTTAAAATTATTGCCAGAGAAGTGAATGGTACATCTGATGCACTTTTACAAAGTGCTATAAAAGATGCAACAATACAAATAAGAAGTGATGAAATAGCCA
>JALUBH010000016.1 GCA_027050775.1 Campylobacteraceae bacterium
ATATAAAAGAGTGCTTAGTAGCTCTTGTAGATTTTAATGAAATTATTATCTTAGATAATGGTTCAAATGACAAAACATTAGAAATAGCTAAAAAATTTAAAAATGTCAAAATTTATAAAAGTGAATTTATAGGGTTTGGACCTTTAAAAAACTTAGCTATCGAATATGCCTCAGAAGATTGGATACTCTCTATAGATAGTGATGAAATTTTCAGCAAAGACTTGGTTAAAGAAATACTAAACTTAAAGCTTGAAAATAACTGTGTATATTCTATCTTAAGGCACAATTATTACAATGGAGAAAAAGTAAATTGTTGCGGATGGCAAAATGATTGGGTAAATAGACTTTTTAATAAAAATCATACGAAATTCAACAATAGACAAGTACATGAAAGTATAATTTTAAATAAAAAAATTAAAATTAAAAAATTAAAAAATAATTTTAAGCATTATTCCTATGATAATGCATCGCAGTTAATTGAAAAAATGCAAAAATACTCCACCTTATATGCCCAAGATAATAAAAACCACATAAAGCATATAAAACTAGCTATTTTTAGAGCATATTTTAACGCACTTTATTCATTTATAAAAAACTATTTTTTTCAAAAAGGATTTTTGTGTGGTTATAGAGGATTATTAATATCAGTGTCAAATGCAAGTGGAGTATTTTATAAATACATAAAACTATATGAAATGAGTAAAAATGACTATTAGTGGCTTTACTTTTATAAAAAACGGCGAAATACTAGGATATCCTTTTGTTGAATCCATAAAATCACTCTTACCAATCGTAGATGAATTTGTTATCAATGTTGGCGAAAGCGAAGATAATACTCTTGAAATCATAAAAAATATTAATAACCCAAAGATTAGAATTATCACTTCTAAATGGAATGACAAAATGAAAGATCGTGGATATGTTTATGGTCAACAAAAAATGATTGCACAATTTAACTGCACTGGGGACTGGGCATTTTATCTTGAAGGTGATGAGATTATTCATGAAAATGATTATGAAAAGATTTTAAATGCTTGTAAAAAATATAAAGATAATAAAAATATAGAGGCTATAATTTTTGATTATTACCATTTTTATGGCAATGCAAATAGTTATTTGTGGAGCCCAGGATGGTATAGAAAAGCTCCAAGAATTATAAAAAACTCTATAAGAAGCTATGCTCCTGATGGTCTTTTTTGGCTAGTTCTAGATAAAAATAAAATAGGAAGATATCCAAAAGCTATAAATAGCAATGTTCATATTTATCATTATGGATGGGTAAGAAGTGAAGAACAAATGAATTTAAAGTCCAAAAAAGTGCAAAAATACTGGGATAAATCACATAAAGATATTGACTATAAAGATATTGACGAACAAATAATAACAAAATTTATGGGCTCTCACCCAAAGATAATTCAAAAATGGCTACCCAAAGAAAAAGGTATTTTTAGAGCAAACCCAAAATACAAATTAACAAAAAAAGAGACAAAACATAGGCTAATGCTAAAACTTGAAAAACTATTTGGCCTAGAGCTCAGCAAAAAGCACTATAAACTTTTAACATGAATATCTTCATTGAGCTACCAACTTGGCTTGGCGACACTATCATGGCTACTTCTGCCATAGAAGAGATTATCAAAAGATATCCTCATGCTAAAATAACTTTTTTTGGCTCATTTGTCTCAACTGAAGCTATGAAACCTAATCCAAACTCTTTGGAAGTCATCCTCGATGAAAGCAAAAAATCTACTTCAAGACTATTTTGGCTTTATCGAATGGTAAAAGAACTTGACTCTTTTGATATGGCTATTAGTTTTAGGAGCTCTTTTAGTTCAAAATTTTTATTATGGTTTTTGAATGCAAAGAAGAAAATTCAATATAATAAAAATATATACAGTGGCCATCAAGTAGAAAAATATGCAAAATCTCTACATGTGAAGCCAGCAGACTTAAAACTATATCAAAAACCTTTTGTATATACTCATTCAACTCTTGGCATAAACCCGGGGGCAACCTACGGGAGTGCAAAAAGATGGTATCCACAAGAGTTTGCAAAGGTTGCAAACCACTTTTCAAAAACTCACGATATAGTTATATTTGGTGGGCCAAATGAAGTAGAAATTGCAAATGAAGTTGAAAATTTGATAGAGACAAAAGTGACAAATCTAGCAGGTAAAACAGATATCAATAAACTCATAGAGAAGATTGCGGGGCTAAGTCTATTTATCACAAACGATAGTGGTCCGATGCACATAGCGGCTGCTTACAAAGTGCCAACTGTCGCTCTTTTTGGGCCAACAAAGCATGATGAGACCTCACAATGGAACAACCCAAATGGATATATAGTTTCTCATGATTTAGAGTGTGCACCCTGCATGAAAAGAAACTGTCCACTAAAACATCACAAATGTATGAAAGACATAAAAGCAGATGAAGTCATCAAAGCTCTAAAGCATCATCTATCGCTTGGCATATGATGTGCCCTATCATGATATGCATCTCCTGAATACGAGGCGTATCATCACTTGGAACTACCAAGCTAACATCACAAAAGTCTTCCATCGCTCCACCACCTCTTCCGCTAAAACCGATCGTTTTGCAGCCCATATTTCGCCCTAAACTAAGTGCCCTTAAGACATTTTTGCTGTTTCCGCTTGTAGAAATTCCCATAAGCAAATCCCCCTCATTTGCAAGTGCCTCCACCTGCCTATCAAATACTCTGTCATATCCATAGTCATTTCCAACTGCAGTTAAAACTGAAGTATCTGTGGTCAGTGCAATTCCAGGAAGACCTCTTCTCTCTTTTTTATAACGACCACTAAGTTCAGCAGCTATATGTTGGGCATCTGCAGCACTTCCGCCATTGCCAAAAATTAAGATTTTTCCGCCCTTATTTATGGTCTCACTTGCCACTATACACGCTGTATATATGTGGTTTTTCATCTCCTCAATCGTATCTTCTATCACTCTTTTATGGGCGTCCATCTCTTTTGAAATCATATTCATCATAATTGTGCCTTTTTGATTATATTTGTTGTGCTTTTCCCATCTATAAAATCTACCAATTTCACCTCTTTTGCGATATCGCTTCCGACTATATCTTTACCTTTATAGTCTCCGCCTTTTACTAAAACATCAGGCTTTATAGATTTTATCAGCTCAAGCGGCGTATCTTCTTTGAACTCAACAACAAAACTCACAGATTCCAAAGCACTTAGAACATATGCTCTGTCATCGCTAGAATTTATCGGCCTATTTGCGCCCTTAAGCCTTTTGACCGAATCATCAGAATTTAGTCCAACTATGAGCATATCACCAAAACTTTTGGCAACTTCGAGATATTTCACATGTCCTACATGTAAGATATCAAAGCAACCATTTGTGAAGACTATCTTTTTATCTCTAAAGTTTTCTAGTAATTTGGTTAGCTCATCTTTGGTTTTTATTTTACTGCTGGCTTTTGCACTTCTTAAGCTCTGCTCGTACATATCTATCTCATCTATACTAACAGTTGCACTTCCTAATTTTCCAACTACAACTGCAGCCGCACTTGTGGCAAACAAGGCTGAATCTTTTATATCCAAACCAGCAGATAATCCATAACCAAACGCAGCCAAAACAGTATCTCCTGCACCTGTTACATCAAAAACTTCTCTTGCAACTGTTGGTACTTTTAAAACCTCATCTCCAAATATAGCCATGCCATCTTCACTCAGTGTGATTATCGCATAATCCAAATCTAAACTCTTTTTTAAAAATTCTCCAACCATTAGCAAGCTTTGTTCATCTTTTATATCTATTTTACTAGCTTGTATGGCCTCTTTTTTATTTGGAGTGATTAGTGTTGCACCTTTGTATTTGCTATAATCATCTCCTTTTGGGTCAACCAAGATAAACTTTTTATTTCTTCTAGCCTCTTGTATTAGCTTACATGTAAGACTTTGCGTTAGCACTCCCTTGCCATAGTCTGAGAGTAAAACTGCATCAAAATCACCTATAATTTTAACAAACTTTTCATAAAGCTCTTTTTCACTTTCTTTACTTATAGCATCTTTTGATTCTCTATCATATCTGATTATCTGTTGATGAACTGCTATGACTCTGCTTTTTTTACTTGTAAATCTTCCTTTTTGTTTGACTATATTTGAGCTGTTTGCACCCGAAATTTCAAGCATATCAAAAAGCTCTTTGCCGTTGCTATCATCCCCTATAACGCTAAGAACACTCACTTGCGAGCCCATCGCCACTAGGTTATTTATCACATTTCCAGCACCCCCTAGAACAGTCGTCTCTTTTTGTATATCTACAACTTGCACAGGAGCTTCAGGTGAAATTCTCTCACAACTTCCCCAGAGATAGTGATCAATCATCAAATCACCAACAACCAAGATATTTGGTTTCGCCTCTTTTAATCTATCCATGGATTCTCTTTATCTCTTTTATATATGATTTTATGCCCTCTTCTAGTGAAAACTTGGGTTCATATTCCAAAAATTCTTCACTTAAACTAATGTCTGCTTCAGTAAAAAACTGATATTGACCTACAAAAGGATTTGGTATATACTCATCTTGTCTATCTATCTTAAGCTCGCTCTTTAGCACATCTACTATATCTTGAAAACTTCTAGCTTTGCTGGTTCCCACATTATAAATACCACTTTTTTTAGGCTTGCACGCTTTTATATTTGCTTGGATAACATCTTCTATATATATAAAATCTCGTCTTATCTTATCACTTCCTTCGAAAAGTTTAGCATTTTTGCCACTTAGTAGTTGCAGTCCAAATTGAAGCACCATAGATGCAGTCTTGTTTTTAAAAAACTCTCTTTGCCCATAAACATTAAAATACCTCAATCCGACAATGGAGATAGATGAATTTTTCATATATATTCTGGCGATATTATCCATCATAAGTTTACTAAATCCATATACATTATTTGGACTCTCAAACCCAATACTAAACTTATCACTATCTCCATAAGTAGCCGCACTTGAGGCATAAATCACATTTGCCCCCATATCTACCGCGATATCTAGCAAGTTTTTAAAAGCATTTACATTTGTATCCATCATGATCTTTTGATCAAGCACAGTAGTGTCGCTGATAGCAGCCTCATGAAATATAAAATCAAATTTATACTCTTTTAATTTCTCCAAATCATATTGATTATTTAAATCACCACTAATCACAGTACCCTTAAAACCTAGTAAATTCTTAAAATGCCCAAAACTCTTTAAGTTTCCATTGCTAAAAGTCTCTTCGCTTCTAAATTTATCAAAAATTACAACTTGGCAATCAGGGTAATTTTCTTGAAAATAAAAAGCCAAATTACTACCGATAAAACCAGCTCCACCAGTAATCAAAACTGTTTTGTTATTAAAATCTATATCATTATAAATCATTTTATTTCCTACTTTTTTATGATGTTTATTGTATCTAAAATTGATTTAACATTGTATTTAGCCTCTTTACATGTAGTGCTATTTATAAAAATTGTATCAGATATTCCCGCATTGATACCCGCTTCTATATCACTTGGTTTGTCTCCTATCATCCAAGAATTTTTAGGATCAATATTAAACTCTTTTATAGCTTGTTTTATCATATAAGGGCTAGGTTTTCTGCAATCACAATTCTCACTTGGGGTATGCGGACAGTGGTAAACTTTTCTGATATTTATCTTTTGTTTTAAAAACTCTTTTATCATCCAATTGGTAAGTTTTTCAAAATCCTTTTCACCATAATACCCTCGTCCTATGCCTGATTGATTAGTAACGATAAACAAGCTATATCCCATATCTTGGAAATGTCGCAAAGTTTCAAAAACTCCATCACAAAACTCAAAATCCTTAATCTGATATAAATATGTTTTATCTATGTTTATAATTCCATCTCTATCTAAAAAAACTGCCTTATACATTTTATTTTCTCCTTATAGTATAATACCAAATTTATAAGAAATCTTAAAGTACTTTATGATAAAATATAATTCAAATTTTAACAAAAGGAATAAAAATGAAAAAAATCGTTTTAACTTCAATAGTAGCTTTGGCTGCTAGCTCAGCTCTTATGGCTGCTGCTGTTAACACTGCTGGTTGTAAAGGATGTCATGGTCAAAACTTTGAGAAAAAAGCTCTTGGTAAATCTGCAATAGTAAAAGATATGACTCATGCTGAGATTGCAACTGCACTTAAAGGCTATAAAGTTGGCAAAGGTGGCTCTATGAAAGGCATCATGAAAGGTCAAGTTGCAAAATACTCTGACGCTGAATTAGAAGCATTTTCAAAAACTTTGGGTAAATAGATAATATTATCGCTTGCCTTTAATCAGGCGGGCGATACCCTTTCTCCTTAACTTTTCTTTTTTGTATTATATTTTTCTTTTTCTCTTCCATCATAATAGCATCTTGTAGAGCTTCATCGCTATCAAGCAATGCACCATCTAAAAATTTATTTTTATCATCAAATTGTCCTGTTTTAATTCCCCACAACAGTGCCCACAAACCAAAACCTCCTAATAAGATGGAAGCCCCAAGCATCATAGCTATAATCCATGAACTCATACTCTTTTCTCCTTTATAGCAAAATTTATACGCATCGAATTTCCTATCACCAAAAGTGAACTAAGCGACATCGAAAGAGCAGCAAAAAGCGGTATAACATATCCAGCCATTGCTAGTGGGATTGTTATAGAATTATATATAGCAGATAAAATAAGATTTTCCCTGATAGTTATATATGTTTTTTTAGATATCAAAAAGGCATGGTAAAGTGAGTTAAATGAACTATTCATCAAAACCACATCACTTACATTGAGGGCTACATCCGTGCCACTTCCTAAAGTTATAGCTATCTCACTCTTGGAGAGTGCCAGCGCATCATTTATGCCATCTCCTACCATCACCACTCTGTTTCCACTGTTTCTAGCATCTTCTATCATATCTGCTTTTTCATTTGGAAGTAAAGAAGCATGGACATTCTCTATTCCAACCGCATCTGCGATCTTTTTAGCAACTTTTATATTGTCTCCTGTAAGCATAGCAACTTTTATGCCCAACTTTTTAATCGCTTCTATATTTTCTCTAGCTTCATCTCTTGGGGTATCCTCTAACCCGAAAACCGCTACAACTTCGCTATTTAAAGCAAAATAAAATTGGCTAAACTGTGCAAAATCTTCTTTAAAATCTATACCGTTTTCTTTTAGCAAATTTTGGTTTCCTCCATATAAAATATTTCCTTTATATTTAGCACAAATCCCTTTTGCTTCTATAGTTTTTATATCTGTTAATTCTACCACTCTCGCCTCTTCCTCTTCTTCAAAATATTTTGCTATGGCTTTACTGATGGGATGGGTAGAATTTTTAACCAAAGAGTAAAGTAGTGATTTATCGAACTCTTTAAGACATCTCTTTTCTATAATTTTTGGCTTTCCCTCTGTTATGGTTCCTGTCTTATCAAGCATCAGCATATCACACTTTGCCATAGTTTCCAAAAATGAAGCCTCTTTGAAAAGTATCCCTCTTTTGGCGCCTAATCCAAGCCCAACAAGAGTAGAAACAGGTGTTGCAAGCCCAAGAGCACAAGGGCATGCTATAACAATCACAGAAATAGCAACTATCAAAGAGCGTTCAAATGAACTCCCATCAAAATACCAAAAAGTAAATGTAGCAACAGATAAAAGCAAAATAGCAGTCGAAAAATATCCTGAAATAACATCTGCAATTTTTTGGATTTTTGGCTTCTTATTCATAGAATCTTCTAATAAAGATGTAATCTTACTCAAAGCCGAAGAGTGTATATCATTTAATGCCCTATATCTTATCACACTGTCAAGGCATATATATCCACTTATAACTTTGTCTCCCTTTTTCAAGAAAAGGGGGATAGATTCACCAGTCAAACTAGATGTATCAAAAGAACCCTCACCAAAATCAACAACTCCATCTATTGCAATCTTTTCACCTGCTTTTACCTCTAAAACATCTCCAACCCTCACCTCTTCGACGCCCAAAAGTATCTTTTCACCATTTTTAATTATCGTAACTTCAGTCGGCGTAGAGCTATTAAAACCGTCTATCCTATCAACCGCTTTTTTCTTGCTAAGAACTTCGAGATATTTACCTGTGAAAACAAAAGTTATTATCATGGTTACCGAATCAAAATAAACCTCACCTTTTTGTGAAAACATAGCATAGATAGAATAGATATAAGCCAAACTCGCCCCAGTGGCTACTAAGATATCCATATTGACATATCTATTTTTGATACCGTAATATGCCCCTTTAAAATACACCGAACCCGTATAAAACAGCGTGGGAGTAGCTAAAACAAACTCTGCAAAGTTTAAGATATTTTTTATATCGCTTCTCATACC
>JALUBH010000017.1 GCA_027050775.1 Campylobacteraceae bacterium
TAATTGTTTTTTTAACTCTTTGTGGTTGATTAAGCTCATGTGTAAATCCTTTGAAATAATTCACTTGGTTAGTTTATCAAATGAATCTAGTTTTTAAGGTTTACACAGTTAGATTTACAGTCTCACTTTTAAAAATTTTTCTGCTTATTTTTATATCTTTTTTTATCTCTTCTTTGAGATCGCTCAGAGAGTTAAATTTTTTATTTTCTCTTATAAAGTCTGAAAAAAATATCTCAACTTCATCCACTGATACTATCTCTTTGTCTAGTACATATGTTTCACATGCAAAATTTCCATCCGTGCTCTCTCTTAGCCCTATAAATGTCACTGAAGCATATAATTGCCCACCTATCAAGACTCTCGTAGCATAAACACCATTTTTTGGCATTATATATTTTTGGACTTCTACATTTAGCGTTGGGAAAAGCTCTTTTCTCCCTATGCCTTGCCCTTTTATCACCTTTCCTACTATGCTATACTCTCGGCCCAAGAAAGTATTTGCTTTTTTAATTTCTCCGCTTTTTATGAATTCTCTAATTTTTGATGAATGTACAGATACTCCATCTATAAAAAACTCATCTACCACTTCAATCTTACCGGTAAATATTTGTTTCAAATCATATACATCACAGGCTCTATTTGCACCGAATTTGAAATCGTATCCAACTACTATCTTTTTCAAATTTGGAAATTGCCTCATCAAAACAGAGATAAACTCACTGCAATCAAGCTCTTTTATACTAGCAAATTTCATAAAAATACAAGGGTATTTTGCAAATCTCTCTCTTGTGAAACCAGGTGTTATATTTGCTTTTTCTTTATAGATTATCAAAATCACACCATTTGGAGTGAGCCTTTTTATGAGCTCTGCATGCCCCAAATGAAGTCCATCAAAAACACCAATTGCTATGGAATCAATTTTATCTTTTTTTAAAGCAGTAGAATGTCTCAATATTTCCCTCTTTTCCTTTTAAGCTTGAGTCTTTGCTATCTAGCATTTCCCATCTCTGCTGAGCTAAAGCTTCAAATTTATCTTTGGCTTTTTTTATAGCAAAATTATCTTTTACCACACCTTTCTTATCTCTCTTGACAAAGTTTCCAACTTCAAATTGAGGTTTAAAAAGTATAACTATATAATTTTTTGAAAACCTATCTATATCAAAGAGTATATGCTCCAATCCTATAAAAGATACATCGCATGTAACAATATCAAACTTACGATTATACTTAAATTTTCTTATATCGCTATTTTCAAAAATCTCCAAATTTTTACTCTCTCGCAAACTTTGATGGAGTTGCTTATCCCCAATATCCACCGCTACAACTTTTTTAGCACCCTCTTCTAGTAAAACCTGTACAAAACCACCTGTACTACTTCCTATATCTAGGCAATTCATATCTTTTATGCAAAATATATTTTGTTCGCTAAGATATGTTTTAAGTTTATATCCAGCTCTGCTAACATACTGTTTTGGGTTTAAAATCTCTATTTTACTTCTCTCATCCACGCTAAAACTCGGTTTTGATACTATCTTGCCACTTATCAAAACCTGCATAGATTTTATCAACTCTTGCGCCTTATTTCTGCTTTGGGCATATTTATTTTCAAACAGATAGTTATCTAAACGCATCAAACATCTCCTCTTCACTCATCAAAGCTACACCTAAATTCATAGCTTTGTCATACTTACTTCCTGCATCTTTTCCATAAACTACAAAATCAGTCTTTTTTGAAACACTTTTTGTGACTTTTGCACCGTGAATCTCTAAAAGATGCTGTATTTCGCCTCTAGGCTTAGACATGGCACCTGTTATCACAACTGTTTTATCATTAAAAACGGAGTCGATTTTCTCCTCTTTTTTTGGTTTTTTGATATCTAAGATATTGTTAAGATGTAAAATTCTCTCTTCGTTCACCCGTACAAATTCGCATATACTTTTGGCAATCTCTTCACCAAATCCATCTATATTTATTATCTCTTCAAAACTGATTTTATGCCAATTTTCACCAAAGTTTTCAGCCAATTTTATCGCAGCAACTTCACCTATATGCTCTATCCCTAAGGCATTTATAAACTTGTGCAATTCCACCTTTTTTGATTTTTGAATTGAGTCTATAAGATTTTGTGATTTTTTATCTTTAAAGCCATCTAGTGAAAGTAAATCTTCCAAACTCAATTTATATAAATCTTCTATATTTTTAAGCAATTTTTCTTCATATAAAAGCTCTACAATCTTATCTCCCAAACCGTCTATATTCATACACTTTTTTGAAGCAAAATGTATGATAGAATTTACAACTCTAGCAGAGCAAGAGAGATTTTGACATTTTATCAATATACCCTCATCGAGAACTTCACTACCGCAAATCGGGCAAACATCAGGTCTTGAAATTTTTGTTTGCATTCCATCCCTTCTGTCATTTAAAACTTTGGTAACTTTTGGTATAACATCCCCGCTTCTTATAATTATAACTGAATCATTTATCTCTATATCTTTTCTTTGTATCTCATCAAAATTGTGTAGAGTAGCCCTCTCTACCACTGCACCATCTATGTTCACAGGTTCCAAAATAGCTACAGGAGTCAGCACACCGGTTCTTCCAACTTGCACAACTATGCCTTTTATCTTTGTCACTTTTTCAACTGCCGGAAACTTAAAAGCCACCATCCATTTTGGATATTTGATTGTATATCCTAACTCTTCTTCCAAGACCAATTCATTTATTTTAATACTCACACCATCCAACATCATCGAGATTTCATCTCTGCTTTTTGTCATCTCTTTATAAAAAGCCAATACTTCATCTCTATTTTTACTTATAAGTCTTCTAGGTGCTTTTAAAAAACCAAGATCATAAACAAAATCCATCATCTCACTCAAAAGCTCAAACTCTAACGAATTTATACCCACACCCCAAGGGTAAAACATCAATTTTCTTTTTGCAGTTATCTTTGTATCTAATTGCCTCAAGCTTCCAGCAGCCGCATTTCTAGGATTTGCAAATGTAGTTTCTCCCTGCTCTTCTCTCTCACGGTTGATTTGTTCAAAATCACTTTTATTTATGACAACTTCACCTGTTATGCTTAATAAGCCACCATATTTAATCTCAAGCGGAATAGAGCCTATGGTTTTGGCATTTTCACTTACATCTTCTCCAATTTGCCCATCACCTCTTGTTATGGCTTGTTTAAATTTTCCATCTTCATATATAACTTCCAAACTAGCGCCGTCAAACTTAGGCTCACAATAGTATGAAAAATCACTGATAGATTTTTCAACTCTTTTAATCCATAAATCCAACTCATCTTCGCTAAATATATCTTCCATGCTCCACATTCTCGTCAAATGTTTTGCCTTTTTAAAAGCATCTAGAACAATACCGCCAACTCTCTTAGTAGGTGAATTAAGTGCTATAAAATCCGGATTTTTGCTCTCAAATTCAACAACCTTTCTATAAAGGGCATCATACTCTTCGTCACTTGCAATTGGATTATCTAAAGAGTAGTAGGCTTTTGCCCAATCATTTAAAATATCTATACTTTTTTTATATTCATCTATATTCATTTATTTACCTTATATAAGTATCTAACCAAGAGTAACACCAATTAATAGCAAAAAGATAACGGTGCGAGTGCAAGGCAGATTTGTGCAGGCTTAGCCGTAGCTAAGTCAAGCAAATCTAACGAAGTAATCGTGCCGTTATCTTTTTGCCCATAGGGAAATTAGGAAAGGTCACATCTATGTCGTTAAAAACTCTTGAGGTGCAATAAGTACATCTGCTAGTTTTTGCCTCATACATGCAACCTTTCCTAGTTTCTATTAATTGGTGTTACTTTTGATTAGGTACTTAAGTATCATATAGCAGTTTCAAAATTGTAACTCCAACTATAAAAAGAAAAAAACCTCTTATAAAAGAAACATCTCTTTTAACAACCATATTTGAGCCGACAAGTGCTCCCGTTATCTGTCCCAACCCCATCAAAACCCCTATAAAAAACAGTACATTTCCGCTAAATAAAAATACTCCCAAAGAGACTATATTGCTTGTGAAATTCATCAATTTTGTTGTAGCGGTTGCTTTTTTCAAGTTTAATCCCAACAGCGTTACCAATGCTATCGTCCAGAATGTTCCCGTACCGGGGCCAAAAAATCCATCATAAAACCCCAATAAAAGACCAAATATAAGAAAAAAAACAGGTCTGGAAAACCTACTTCTTTTATCCATTCTTCCAAATTTAGGATTAAAAAGTGTATATAAAAATACAATAATGAGCATAAAAGGTATGACTTTATTTAAAATTCTCGCATCCAATAAAAGTATAAGTTTTGCACCGATCAATGCTCCGATAAAAGTAAAAATTATACCCATATAGACCTCTTTTACGCTGATAAGTCCTTTTTTGATAAAATTTATAGAAGCCGTGAAACTCCCAAAAGAGCTTTGCAGCTTATTTGTAGCAAGTGCGATATGAACAGGCATACCCGAAGCCATCAATACGGGAACCGAAATAATACCTCCACCACCAGCTATGCTATCAACAAAACCAGCTAAAAAACCAGTTGCCAAAAATATAATGTAATAGTAAAATTCAAACTCCATCAATCCACTTCCAATATGGCTTTTTGAATACTCAAAGCCTGAACATGCTCTTTAACATCATGAACCCTCAAAATAGAAGCTCCTCTTCTGTGTGCTTCGAGATGTATCGCCAAAGTCCCGGGAAGTCTCTCCTGCGTTTCACTTTTATAAATCATGTCAATCATTGATTTTCTACTTGCGCCGACCAAAATAGGATAACCGAAGTGTAAAAAATGCTCCAAATTCTTCAAAAGAGAAAGATTATGAGAGAGTCTCTTGCCAAATCCAATCCCTATATCCAAAACAATATCTTTTACACCAAAATATTTTGCTTTTTCTATCCTTTGAGCAAAAAATGTATCAACATCCAATATCACATCATCATAGTGTGGATTCTTTTGCATATCTAAGGTATCGCCTAATTTGTGCATAAGCACAACTGTGGCTCCATAGCTTGAAGCTAACTTTGCAACCATATCATTTTGCAGAGCTGTTATGTCATTGACTATGCTAAATCCGCTATCTAGTGCATATCTTAGACTTAAAGGAGAATAACTATCTAGCGAGAACTTTACTCTCTCATACAATTTGTATCTTTTTACGACATCAATTATCTCTTTAAGTCTGCTAAACTCTTCTTCTTCGCTCACTCCCACACTGCCCGGACGACTCGATACCCCACCTATATCTATGATATCTGCACCCTCTTCTATCATAGCTTCTATTTTACTTTTGGCTTCACTCGTGCAAAATCTGCTTTGTGAGTAAAAGCTGTCGTCATTGGCATTTAAAACACCCATTATCTCTATTTTTTGTATTTTTGGTTTGGCAAAAGTATTCAATATAGCAGCAATTTCTCTAAGTCCGAAGGGTTGAACTCTCTCTTTTATGCTCAACTCTTTGAGAGCAGCATCACTTGCTATCAAAACCGCATCTACGAACTCATCTCTACATGTAACACAATATTTCGGCACCGCCAAATCAGCACCAACAGAAAGAGCATCTTGTTTAAGTATATTTGCCGCAGGCGATTTTATATCTTTGATGTATATAAGGTTTATATTTGCTTTCTTTTGGAGTATATTTGAGCCCTCTTTTGTAACACCCATTTTACCAAACAGTTTATCCAAAGTGGTATCACTTGAAATTTTATATACTTTCATCTTATCTTCTTTTTTGATAGATTGTCAAAAGTAACGAGATTAATATATTTGATGGTCTCGAATTTAGCTCACTTAACTGTAACAATTTTTCAAAATGTTCCAACTCTTTTGTTTTAAAGGGGATATTATACTTCAAGATGGCTTCTGATATAATCGCTTGAATTAGATTTTTTAATTCATTTTTTTTAATTCTTGAGTTTTTTTTAACAAAATTATATACATCTTCCAAATCAAGGTTTGCCAAGTTCAAATCTGTCTCTATCTTTTCCTCGACAAAATCCAACTCTTTATGTAGGAGTCTAGAGCGAATAGTCGGCAGAAAAACATTTTTACTTTCGCAAACAAGTATAAAAATTATATTTCTTGGTGGCTCTTCAAGTATCTTTAAAAGTGAATTTTGAGCATATACATTGTAAGATTTTGCTCCTAAAATTATAATTTTTCTTTCACTTTCTGCTATATACGCCTCTTTTACGACATTTTTAGCATCCTCAAGCAGAAAATCTTCACTCTGCTTTTCGCTGTCTTTGATAAAAAACTTACAATTCTGCCCATCATACTTTTCTCTTAGAGATTCATAAGCCATTTGTAGATTTTTACAAGCTAAGATATAACTTGTAGCTGCTTCATCACTCACTCTGAAAATCAACCTCAGCAAATAGCAAAGCATTGATACTTTTATCTAAAAGCTTATAGAGTTGTATCAGTTTTATATCTAGATTTTCATCTGCACTAGAGAGGAAAAAGCTATTTTGCAATTGCTCGTCCATCACCCAAATAAAACTGTCATCCCTCCTTTTTGCAATTTGCATTTTGATATTATTATTTTTACCCACATAAAAGTATGTATACCCATGTGGAAAAGCTTGAAAAAGCATATTTTCCAAAAGCTCAATATCCTCTTTTGTTTTTAAACTAGCAAGGCTTGGATAAAATGCCTTTAAAGACACAAAAGGCAAAAGAGGTCTATTTTTTGAGAGTTTGTTGATATCGCTTAGCATATAGTCGCAAAACCATTTTCTATCATCATCGGTGATAACTACTATAGTATGCCCTTCTATAAGATTTTTTAGCATAGAGACATTTAAAGGCACCCACTCAAATCTTTTTTCCTCCATCCAACTCATCATGGAGCTCTCTTTTCTTATATTTTCAAGTGTCCACTTTAAAAATTTCTGCACTATCTATCCAATTTATAGGCATCATGAAGAGCTCGAACTGCCAATTCGCCATACTTTTCATTTATAATCATAGAAACTTTTATCTCGCTTGTACTTATCATTTCTATATTAATATTTTCATCCGAGAGAGTATCAAACGCCGTGCATGCAACACCGCTGTGAGACTTCATGCCAACTCCAACAACCGAAACTTTTACCACATTTTTGTCAAATTCCAAGCTTTGGGATGCCTCAATCTCCTCCATCGCATTTTTTGTAAGATCAAGCTCATTTTCAGGTATTGTAAAGCCTAGATTCGTCTCACCATCAACTCCAACATTTTGGATGATCATATCTACATTCACGCCCTCATCTGCTAATTTTCTAAATATTTCAGCAGCTATTCCCGGTTTATCGGCAACACCTCTTAGCGTTATTCTCGCTTGGTTTTTATCTATCGCTATCCCACTTACCAACGGTTTTTCCATGATATCCTCTTCTTTCATTATATAAGTCCCTTCATGATCATTAAAACTGCTTTTTGTAACTAGATTTACATTCAACTTTTTTGCCAATTCAACTGATCTTGTTTGCAAAACTTTTGCGCCCAAACTAGCAAGTTCAAGCATCTCATCATAACTAATCTGGTTTAGTTTTTTTGCCTTTGGTTCAATTCTGGGATCTGTCGTATAGACACCATCAACATCTGTATAAATTTCACACATATCAGCATTTAGAGCCCCTGCTATAGCAACTGCACTAAGATCACTTCCACCTCTTCCTAAGGTTGAGACTTCACCTATTTCTGTGATTCCCTGAAAACCCGCAACAACTACAATCAAACCTTTTCTTAATTCATTTTCTATATAGTTCCTGTCGATATGATTGATTCTAGCTTTTGTGTGAACACAATTTGTGACGATTCCTGCCTGTCTGCCGCTCATGGCAACGGTCTCATGCCCCATCTCAGTCAGCAAAATAGCCAAAAGCGCACTTGTCACTCTCTCTCCCGAACTGAGCAAAAGATCCATCTCCCTTCTTTTAGGGTTTTGGCTAAAGCTCTGCGCCATCTGTATCAGTTTATTTGTTTCACCACTCATCGCAGAAACCACAACAATCACATCATTTCCACTCTCTTTTGTTTTAGCTACTCTTTTAGCAACCTCTCTTATTCGCTCAAGCGTACCAACACTAGTACCACCATATTTTTGAACTATTAACATTAGTCTATATAACCCTCTTTTTTAAAATAGTTAAGAACTTTTTGATAAACCGGCCTCTTAAAATATGCCACCATATCAAAAATCTCTTTTCTTTTTACAAATTTGTAGTCATCAAATTCAGGATGCTTAGTATCTAGTTTTATCTTCGCTTTCTCTTTTAGCCTAACCAAAAAATATGTTTGACTTTGACCATCAAAAGGGTACATTCTCTTTGCTATAGTTTGTGGAAAATCATATCTCAACTCTTCAGGGTATTTTGTCAATATCTCTATCTTGTTTGTACCTATCTCCTCTTTTAATTCTCGAAAAAGTGCCTCTTCTGGGCTCTCACCCTCATCAATTCCACCTTGTGGAAATTGCCAAACATCTTTAATATCTTCTCTTTTAGCTATTAAAAATTCACATCTCAAAGGGTAAGTACTAGAGAGTATAACAGCAGCGACATTTGGTCTGTATTTTTTTATTTTTGGCATTTGTCTTACTTTCTTTTTGTTTAACCAAACTCACTCACCATAACTCATCTTCAACAAACTAGAAAATGGTATAATGCGTACGGTTAATTATTTTCTAAAATATTATCGAAAAAGTGATTTATAAATGCTTATATACCTTCATATACCTTTTTGTGACAGCAAATGTTACTATTGTGCTTTCAACTCCTATGTTGACAAGTTTGATTTAAAAACCAAATATATGCAGGCGATCACAAAACAGCTACAGTTTGAACTATCACTTTTTAAACCTGCAAAAAATAGCATAAAGTCTCTATTTATCGGCGGGGGAACACCTTCAACTGTAGAAGCAAAACTTTATGAAAGATTTTTTGAAATACTTAAGCCATATTTAAAAAAGAGTGCGGAAATAACAACGGAAGCAAACCCAAATTCGGCATCTCTACAGTGGCAACAGGAGATGATGGCTCTTGGTGTAAATCGCATAAGCTTTGGCGTTCAAAGTTTTGACGACAAAAAATTAAAATTTTTAGGTAGAAATCACAACAAAAAAACTGCACTTCAAGCCATACTCAATGCAAAAAAAGCCGGTTTTGAAAATATATCTATGGATTTGATTTACGGAACGGCAAAAGATACAAAAATGCTTCTTCTAAATGATTTAAAAATAGTAAAATCACTCCCCATAAACCATCTTAGCGCATACTCTTTGACGATAGAAAAAAATACACCCTTTTTTCAAACTCCAGATGTTGCAAATGATTCACTTGTGCTTGCTAAATTTTTCACAAAAGAGATCAAAAACGCAGGTTTTCCACAATATGAAATATCAAATTTTGGTTCATATCAAAGTATTCACAATCTTGGTTACTGGGCGCAAGATGACTATATGGGAGTAGGTTCGGGAGCAGTAGGCTTTTTAAAAGATAGTAGATTTTACCCTTGCAAAAACATAGAAAAATACATACAAAACCCTCAAAACAGACAAATTGAAAATCTCTCAAAAGAGGCTCTACATGTAGAGTCCATTTTTTTAGGGCTAAGATGTAAACTAGGTGTAAAGTTGGCAAATTTCAATCAAAAAGAGTTAGAAAAAATCAACATATTGTTAAATTCGGGAAAATTAAGACAACTAAATGACAGAATTTACAATTCGGACTATTTCCTTAGTGATGAAATCACCTTGTTTATCACAGATTAAGTACCTAACAGGCTAAGACCACTGAGTAGTAATATCTTTTACTATATCCTTGACTAATAAATTTGGTGCTTTTGCTACTCTGTAATCTTCAAAACCAAGCTTCTTGGCAAGTTCCCTATACTCGATATTTAGCTCATACTCAGTCTCGGAGTTGTCTATCAAAAAAGCGATTGGATATATGATAACTTTCTTCTTTTTAAGAGACTTTAATTTATCTTCGAGGTAGGGTTTTATCCACTCCATAGGACCAAGTCTAGACTGATATGCCAAGTGCGTATTAAAAAAGTTCAATCCAACATTTAGCAACTCTTTTCTAGCATAAAATACATTTTGTTTTATATGCTTCATGTATGGATCACCCTTGTCAATAATTTTTTTAGGGAGACCATGAGCAGAAAATACCAACTCATAATCTTGTGGATTATCACTTTGAAGTGCTTCTTTTACCCTTTTGATGATTATTTTGTTGTAGATATCATTGTCGTAAAATTTATCAATCATTCTAAACTTACTTTTGTCTATTTTTAATTTCTTTGCAGCTTTGAAAAGATCATCGAGTGAAGATTGAGTAGTCGTAGAAGAGAAGTGAGGATATAGAGGAACAACGAAAAACTCATCATAATCTTTTAACTCTTTTAAAACATCATAAGCAAAAGGCGGGGTATAACGCATGATATAAAAAACATCTTTTTTCATATCTTTTTTTAACTCATCTACCAACTCTTTTGTGTGTTTTACTATCGGAGATACGCCACCTAACAACCTGTAGTTTTGAGTAGCCTCTTCTAGTCTATTTTTAACGATAGAGCGGGCTATAAATTTTCTAATAAAAAATGGGGCAGATATGATAGCTTTGTCATTGAACATATTGTTTAAAAAAATCTTCACCTCGGATAGATTATTTGGTCCGCCCATGTTTAAAAGTAAAACTGCTATTTTCATAAGATTGCTTGACCTTTGACTTTTCTTTTTAACAGTATATAGACTTCGAACTTTTTACAAGATAAAAGAAAGCCTATTTTAGAACAATTTATCTTTTTTTGAGTAATTATAAGATATAATCTATCCTTTAAATCTCACTGATGATATGATATAGCATGTAAGGTCAGTTAAAAAGGTGTAAATATGTTTGGAATGGGTTTTGGCGAGTTACTCTTGATAGGTATCATAGCTATACTTTTTTTAGGACCGGATAAATTACCTGAGGCTATGGTGCAGATAGCAAAATTTTTCAAAAGCTTCAAAAAAAGCATAAATGAAGCAAAATCATCAATAGAACAAGAGATGCAGATACAAGATCTCAAAGAAGAAGCCAAAAAGTACAAACAAAAGCTTGATTCAGCAGCAACAAGTGCCAAAAAACAACTCTCTTTTGATGAACTTGAAGAGATAAAAAGCAGCACCAAAAATATAAGCGAAACTATCAAAGATATCAAAAATGATGTAGAAAAAACAAAAAATGTGGTAAAAAATCCTATGAATACAGACAGAGCAATAAAAAACGAAAAAAACGAGGAAGAAAATGTTTGATGAATTGAGACCGCACTTAGCAGAGCTAAGAAAAAGGCTAGGCATCAGTGTAGCTACTGTATTTATTATGTTTTTCATCTGCTTTTCCTTTTGGGAACCTATACTTGCTTGGATGATTGCACCACTCAACGGGGTTTTACCAAGTGGCTCACATGTAATCTTTACAAAAGTACAAGAGCCTTTTTTTACAGCTCTAAAAGTCTCATTTTTTACAGCTTTTATCTTCTCCCTGCCTATACTTTTTTGGCAATTTTGGCTATTTGTTTCTCCCGGACTCTATGAGGAAGAAAAAAGAATGGTTTTGCCATTTGTATTTTTTGCAACGCTTATGTTTGTCAGTGGTTCTGCTTTTTGCTACTATATAGTTGTACCGATTGGTTTTAATTTTCTTATCAATTTTGGTTCGCAACTATTTACTGCACTCCCTAGCATCGGTGAATATGTAGGCTTTTTTACAAAACTTCTATTTGGTTTCGGATTAGCTTTTGAACTTCCTGTCATCACTTTCTTTTTTGCAAAACTTGGGCTTGTTGATGACAAAGCGTTGATTGGGTTTTTTAGATACGCCATCATCATCATATTTGCAGTCTCAGCTGTTTTAACACCTCCTGATGTTTTAACTCAATTTTTGATGGCTGGACCTTTGGTCGTGCTCTATGGACTCTCAGTCATAGTTGCTCGAGTTGTCAATCCTGCAGAAAAAAAAGAGGAAGAGAAAGAAACCGAGGAAACAAAAGAGGAAACAAAAGAGCCTAAAGAAATAGAGGAAAAAGAGTAGTTGTTAGACACCTATAAAGTCTCTACATATGATTATAAGCTTCCATCTAATCTCATAGCTTCCTATCCGCTTAAGAGAAAAGATGATGCGAGAGTTTTAGTCTATGATAGAAAAAAACAACAAGTTAGACATATACTCTTCAAAGATATCTTTGATTTCTTTCCACAAGGGTGTTCTGTTGTTTTAAATGATACAAAAGTGGTAAAAGCTAGAATATTTGGGCACAAAGAGAGTGGTGGAAAAATTGAACTGCTCTTAAACTCACCTTTGCAAGAAAACTTATACTCTGTATACATAAGAGGGAGGGTTAAAGTTGGAGCGAAGCTACTGTTTGATGATAATCTTGAAGCAACTGTAAAAGAGCTCAAGGATGATGGCTTGAGAATTGTAGAATTTTCACAAATCAACAAAAAAATACCTACACACAAACTCTTTGATATACTTGAAAGAATTGGACATATACCTCTTCCCCCATATATAAAGAGAGAGGATGATGAAAATGACACTTTGGACTATCAGAGTGTTTTTGCACAAAACAGGGGTGCAGTAGCGGCGCCTACAGCTTCATTACACTTCAGCGAAGAGAAGTTTGAAGAATTAAAAGAGAGATTTGATACTAAGATTTTAACTCTACATGTAGGCGCTGGAACATTCAAACCTGTTTCTTGTGATGATATAAAAGAACATAAGATGCACAGTGAATACTTCAAAATAGATACTTCTACACAAAAACTATTAGACTCTGACAAACCGCTACTTGCAGTCGGTACTACTGTCACTAGAACCATTGAGTATTATGCAAGAAAAAAAGAACTTCAGGGTTTTTGCGACCTTTTTCTACATCCACAAAACAGACCCATCAGAGTAAATCACCTCTTGACAAATTTTCACTTGCCAAAATCAACACTTATAATGCTAGTTGCTTCATTTGTCGGCATAGAAAAGACAATGGAATTGTACAAAGAGGCGGTTGAAAAAGAGTATAGATTTTTTTCTTATGGAGACGCGATGCTAATAATCTAGGCTAGCATATCCAAAAGAGTTCCGAGTATTTTATTTTCCGTATTTATCGCTTCGACATTTGCCTTAACACCGGTTGAAATCAAGCTTTGATCACTCAAATCTTTGACTAAATTTGTACCACGATCGCTTTTTGTAGAAATCGCTGTTATATCTTTTCCTTCGCTGTTTAAAACTGTATCTGTAGCTTTATATCCGTCGGTATTGATATTTGCTATATTGTTGGAGTTATTTCCAAGCCAATCTAGCTGGGCATTAATAGAATTTACATTTACTTGCATATCAACTCCTTTTAAACGATTTCTTACTATACTATACCCTATAATTTTTAAAAATGGATTAAATTATGAAAGTATACGGCATAAAAACTTGTGGAAGTGTAAGAAAAGCTATAAAATTTTTTAAAGAAAATCAAATACAATACGATTTTATAGATTTTAAAAAAGAGCAAATTGGTATAAAAAAGATAGAAGAGTGGTTGGAAAAAGTATCAATAGATAAGCTTTTTAACAATAAAGGCACAAAATATCGAACTCTAAAACTAAAAGAATTAAACTTAGATGACAATGAAAAAAAAGAGTGGCTAGCAAAAGAAAATATGCTCATAAAGCGTCCTGTTATAGAGTATGACGAAAATGTAATAGTTGCCTACGATGTAGAGGAGTATAGAAGATTATTTTTGTAAAAATCTCTCTAGGATTATTTTTGCGGCCATCGAATCAATTTTGCCATCTCTTTTTTGTTTTGTCACTCCTTGCATCATATTTTTTGCTTCCATGCTTGAGCCGTACTCATCTTGGAAAATAATCTCTTTATCAAAGCTCAGCAAAGAGACAAAATGTTTTATTCTTCTTTGCATCTCCTGTGAACTAGCTCCACTCATGGGGATACCCACAATCAGCACATCAATCTTCCAGCTATTAAGAAAATTATCAATTTCGAGAGCTGCTTGATTTCTATTTTTTCGTAAAATTGCATTTTGAGGTGCTACTATATCTGATTTTAGGCATAAGGCTATACCTATCCTCTTTAATCCTACATCTATAGAGGCATATTTCACGATACAATCACTCTCATATCTTTTATATATATCTTGCCTTCTAGTTCATACTCATAAATCTTGTCTCCAAATCTCTCCAAAGCATCTTGCAGTGAGTTGTTTGAACTACAAAAAGTCAAAATCTCATCACTTTCGCAAAGCACTTTTCCAAACATATCTGCAAAAGTCTCTATGTCGTATATGGCTGTTGCCAAACCATCTTTTAAAAGTTGATTTGTACCAAGCGAATCATCTAAGCGGTGAGGAAAAACATATATCTTTTTACCTTGTTTCAAAGCCAGTTCCGCACTTCTCATAGAACCACTGTTTGCGTCAGCTTGGGCTATAACCAAAACATCTCCAAGAGCTACAACCAGTCTGTTTCTAAGTACAAAGCTATATTTGGTTGCTTTAGTGTTTTGGGGGTATTCACTAAGCAAAAGTGACTCTTTTTCCATAGATTTTATGAGTGAATAGTTTACTTTCGGATAGATTATATCCAAGGAGTTAGCCATCACACCGATAGTGTTTGGAAATGATGATTTATGTGCTAGGGCATCCACACCCATCGCACCGCCACTTACAATACAAACGCCTCTTTTTTGAAGAGCATTTCCTAACTTAAGACATAAAAGTTTAGTATATGAGATTGGATGTCTCGTCCCGACTATAGATACTTTTGTTTTATTTAAAAGTGGCAAATTCCCTTTGAAATAGATCTCTTTTGGAGTATCTTTCAAATCATCAAATTCATTTATGGTAAAATTTAGTTTTTCCATCTACAACTCATTTACATAAACCATCTCAACGCCCTTAAGATAAGGCTTTGCTTCTATCAATGTTTTTAAGGTATTTTTATGTGGATGCCCTATCGCTATGGCATATCCACTTTTTTTAGCTATCTTTACCGCTTTTTTTAACTGCTCTATTATCTCTTTTCGCTTTGCTATATTATCTAAAAAAACATCTCTTGAGAGAAGTCTTATATGTAGAGCTTTGCAGACTTCTCCTGCTTTTGTTGCAGCAGTGGTTCTGCTGTCAACAAAATGCAGATTTTTTGAATTCATATATGATATAAGATATCGCATATCCCTCAAATTTGAGGTAAATTTACTACCTGTATGGTTGTTATAGTAGTGGATTTGCGGAAACTCTCTTTTGATTTCATCAATTCTATCTTGAATCTCTTTTTTAGAACTGCTAACAAGCAATGTTTGCGGTTCAGGATGCATATATCCAACGGCCTCTAGTGGTAGGTGAATCATAGCAAACTTGAACTTATGTGAAAGTTTTATGGTATTGGGGTGTACTTTTGTAGGAGGGAAAAAAGACGGAGTAACTTTATAAGGTATTTTTTGAATTTGTTCAACCTGGTATAAAAATGACACATCGTCTATTATGATTGCTAGTTTTGGCTTTCCTCTGTAATTTTTAGCTTTTTTGATAACTTTTTCTTTAACTTTGGTGTACTTTTGACTTTTTTCATAGTCGTGTATCTCTGAAAGATTATTTTGTTTTGTCTCTTTTTTTTCTATTTTTGTTTTTGTTATGTTTTTATCTACAGTTTTTTTGAGTGTCAATTTTTTAACTGGGACTTCTTTATTTTTCTCTTTTTTTAATCTGCTGCCCTCTTCTTTGAGCATCTTTTCCATCTTATCCATCAATGCTTTTGTGGATTTTTGATTTTTAAAATCAGATTTTTTTGTGACTAAATTATCTTTTGTTTTTAATGCAATATTATAATATCCGAAACCTAAAAAAAGCAAAATTAAAAATGTAGAAATAAAAAAAAGCTTATTTTTAATTCTAGTTTTTTTTTCTCTTTTTTTTGGTAGTTTTTTAGTAGTTTTTCTTTTTTTGCGAGCCAATTTTATCCAATATTTGCTGTGCCAAGCAGACTTTTTCCGCTTGGCACAAAATCTTTAGTTTTTGTCTTTGTCTATAATTTTTTTAGAAGTTATCCAAGGCATCATTGCTCTTAGTTTTTTACCTGTTTGCTCTATCTGGCTTCTCCTGGCATTTGCTCTCTCGGCATTCATTCTAGCATATCCCGCTTTTCTCTCCAAAATAAAATCTTTTGCAAATGATCCATTTTGTATCTCTTTGAGTATCTCTCTCATGGCTTCTTTTGCTTCATCACCTATCACTTTAGGTCCACTTACATAATCACCATATTCGGCAGTATTTGAGATAGAGTATCTCATATCTGCTATACCACCTTGATACATCAAATCTACTATCAATTTAAGTTCGTGTAAACACTCAAAATACGCCATCTCTGGCTCATAACCAGCTTCAGTCAATGTCTCAAATCCAGCCTTAACCAAAGATGTAACACCGCCGCAAAGAACAGCCTGCTCACCAAAAAGATCAGTCTCTGTCTCGTCTTTAAATGTGGTTTCTATTATACCAGTCCTACCGCCGCCAATCGCACTTGCATAGCTAAGTGCTATCTCTTTTGCATCACCGCTGGCATCTTGCTCAACTGCTATCAGATCAGGGATACCTCCACCTGCTACAAACTCACTTCTTACGGTATGTCCCGGAGCTTTTGGAGCTATCATTATACAATCAACTCCATTAGGAGTTTTTATTTGCGAATAGTGGATATTGAACCCGTGTCCAAATGCTATGGCACTTCCTGGCTTCAAATTATCCTTAATATGAGCGTTAAATATATCTGATTGCAACTCATCCGGAGTCAAAATCATAATAACATCTGCACCTTTAACGGCCTCATCGACGCTCTTTACTTCAAAACCTTTTGCCTCGGCTTTCGCCCAAGAACCTCCGCCTTGTCTTAGACCAACAACAACTTCCACACCGCTATCTCTTAAGTTTTCAGCGTGAGCATGTCCTTGAGAACCAAATCCTATCATCGCAACTTTTTTGGAGCGAATAACATCTAAATTACAATCTTTGTCATAATATACAGTAATTGCCATCTTAAATATCCTTATAAATTAATTTCGCTTATTTTACCCAAAATATCTTTAATTGTCGGTAATAATTTTAAATATTGTCCAATCTCCCTTGTTAGTCACAGATAATTTTCCATGCATATTTTCCTCTATAATCATCTTTGACATATAGAGCCCGAGACCTGTGCCCTTACCTTGCTCTTTTGTAGTAAAATATGGCTCAAAAATTCTCGTGATGACTTCTTGTGGAATTCCACCGGCATTATCTTTTATGATAATCTCTTGATTTTCAATCTCTATTATGATCATGGCATTTTTTATCTTATTTTCCAAAAGTGCGTCTTTTGCGTTATTTATGATATTTAATATAACCTGTTTGAACTCACTCTCAAAACCATGTGTTATATACCCCTCGCCTGAAAGCTGAAGCTTGATATTATGATTTTTTATCTGAGTTTCTTGTATATTGATAACATCCTCAATCGCCTTTTTTACATCAAAATCTTTTTTTATCTTATCTATCCTATAAAAATCCCTAAAATCATCTATAGTTTTACTCATAAACTCTATAATTTTTATATTTTTATCGATAAACTTATCTATAAACTCTTTATCTATAAGTCCATCCTCAAAATCATCATCCAAATTTTGTATATTTAGATTGATGGCGTTCAACGGCTGTCTCCACTGATGTGCGATAGCTCCTATCATCTCTCCCATAGAAGCTAGTTTGCTCTGCTGTTGCAATATCTCTAATTGTTTTGTATTTTCCTTTAAAGCCTTTTTTATCTTCTGTTTTAAAGTTTTATTCATATCTCCTATCTTTTTCTCTTGCAGTTTTCTTTGCGTTATGTCTATGATAGTTACAAGTCTCATCTTTTTATTGTCAAATATGATATCTTTGCCTTTTATAAGTGAATAAAAAAAGCTTTTATCTTTTCTAACAATTCTAACATCATAAGGTTCTATCGTGCCCTTTGTTACATTTTCTTCAACAATTCCAACATCATCAGGATGGATAAAATCAAATACATTCATATTCATCATCTCTTCTTGCGTAAAGCCCGTAAGAGAGGCTGCTCTCTTATTAAAATACTTTATTTTTTCATTTTCATCATACACTGCAATTCCACCAAAAGCAGTTTCAGCAAGAACCTCAAAATTCTCTATCGCTTTTCTATGAGCTATATTTTTCCTGCTCAAAATAATCAAAAAATACAAGGTTAAAATTGCTATCAGGCAAAAAAGATATATCCAAGTTTTATGTATATGGTAAAACGATGCCGGTTGGTTTACAAGTATTGGATTTTTAATATCAAAATTATCGACCTGCAACCCAAACTTTTTTAAATGAAGCACATTTAGATATACTTTGTTTCCACCTTTCAATACAAAACCTATATCTTTCATTTTCTCCCCCAAGAGATACTTTATAGCTTTATCTGCAGATATGCGTCCCTGCTCTTTTGCATCAGTACAATCTCCTCCTATGATATTTGTGCTTTTTTCATTGATATATATATTTGTATGTATCACCATAGGGTTTTTATATGCCTTACTCAACATTCTCAAAGCTCTATGATAGGATATATGTTGAGCATTTTTGGTAAATCCAGAAAATGTTAAAAGCATCATGACAGAATTTTCATCATAATTTTTAAGCTGCCTTAATACCTTGTCGATATCCGCATTATTTATATATACAAATTTTATATCTTTAGTATTCTCTAGACTTTTTTTATAATGTTTTAACTCTTTTTTTCCAGTTAGAGTGTTATCACTTATGAGGTAAAGTGTTTTGAGATTTTTGATTGCTTTTTTTGCTAAAGAGAGATTTGCCTTGGGATCCTTTTCTTCAAAGATTCCGGCATAGATATTTTTGTCAAGCTTCTCCTTAAGAGACAAATTATTTACGCCCGAAAAAAAGACTTTTGCTTTTTTAAAAAGTTTTATGTTTTTATGTTTTATTATAAAATTTAGGGCATTATCGTCTGTTGTCATAACAATATCAAAAGAGATTTTTCCATATTTATTTTTATAGTACATCAAGATGTTTTTTTCTCTTTTTGGTGTGGGTCTAAATATCTTGGTATCCATAAATTCAACATATATTTTCAAATTTTTTATATTTGATGTTTCTAGCTTCTTTACAATTTCTTTGCTTTGAATATCTGTCCAAGAAAATGTCTCTCGATACGAGTTTAAGACCAACACATTTGTGGCAAAAAGAGTCAAATTCATAATTAAGATAATAAGTATTTTTTTCATAATCTATCTTTATATTTTTCATATACGGCTATTTTATTTCTTCCGCTGTTTTTTGCCCTGTATAGTGCGTCATCTGCTTTTTTGAAAAACTCCTCTTTGGTATCTTCTTTATCTATTTGTGCCAAACCTGCACTTACGGTAAATTTTGGCAAAGAGTATACTTTCAAGTTCTCTATACCCTCTCTCAATTTTTCACAAACTATTCTTGCTTTATCTATATCGGTTTCACTCATCAATAAAGTAAACTCTTCCCCTCCCCACCTGGCAAAAATATCGGTTTCTCTTATATGTTCCATAAAATAACCTGCCAATATCTTAAGTACTTCATCGCCAATCAAATGTCCGTACGAATCATTAACATTTTTAAAAAGGTCTATATCAAATATCGCCAAACACAAAGGTCTGCCATATCTTAAATATCTCCTATACTCTTTATCTAAAAATTTATCGAACATCGATCTATTGTAAGCAGATGTCAATTTATCGTGAAAGGCATCATGCAGTGCGGCTAGTCTCTCCTTATGCAAAGTTGTTATATCAACAAAAGATATAGCGTGTAAAACTTCATAGTCAACATCTATTTTTTGCATATCTATCTTGTATATCTTATCATTTTCAAAGAGACACACTAGCGCATCCTTGGAATTACGATACTCTTTTACGAAACTTTCCGGGTTTTTTGCGGAAATACATCTGTTTTGTGTCTCTTCATACAAGTCCTCTTTGGAATCTTGAAAAATATCTATAAATCTCTTATACTTTGTAAAAAATTCATCTATGTTTTTTATATTAAAAAGCTGTAAAAATGACTTTGAAGCAAACTCTATATCCTTAAAATTTGTTAAGACAGATATATTTGATTTGCTATCAAACATAGCTTGAATTATCTTTTGCTTTTTTAAGTTTTCTCTGTTATTTACTATATTTTTAGCTATATGATTTAGCTTAATTTTAAATTTATTTTTATTGATAGGCTTTATCAAATATGCCTCTACTTGCATCTCTAAAGCTTTTAAAGTGTATTTTGATTCAGTGTGGGCTGTGGTGAAAATTATAATTTGCTCAGGATTTATCTCTAAAATCTCCTCTGCTAGCTCTATGCCGTTTTTGTTTGGCATCTTTATATCCGTAATGACGATATCGGGAAAATGTTTTTTATAGAGCTCCAACCCTTCATTGCCATCGGTTGCTATATACTGTTTTTGAGTGTATCTTTTTAAAGTTTTTTCAAATGCCTCTCTAGCTTCTTTTTCATCTTCAACATATAGCACTGACATCTGTTTAGAATAAAAATTCATATCTGCCTCCTGTTTTGCTATTAGACTTCAATTGTAACATTATTAATCCATATTTAGCAATATATAATATTTGAAATAGTAGAATACCTCTTGTATATTAACAAAAAGGGCTAAAATATGGATAATAACATTATAAAAAAGATAAAATCTCTTCCTCCTCTTGATGATACGGTTGTGATGATACAAAGAATCTCTACAGATAAAAATAGCTCCATGCATGACTTGGTAAAAGTTGTAGAAAAAGACCCTATGCTCACGGCAAATATACTAAAATCAGCAAATTCTCCTCTTTATGGCTTCAGTAAAGAAATCAAAAATATAGGTCACGCTATATCACTCTTTGGTATGGCTACCATCAGAGGTTTTGCACTCTCAAGTGCTATCAAAGACAATATAAAGATAAATCTGAAACCTTATGACATAGATAATCATAAATTTTTAGATATCAGCACTGTTCAAAGTGTTTTGATGTTCAAATGGTATTCTAGGGTCAACAGATCCATGCTAGATGTTTTACAACCTGCTTCTTTTATGATGGAAGTCGGAAAACTTATCATATCTCACGAATTAGTAGAGCAAGGAAATTCAAATGAGTTTAAAAGTGCACTCAGAAAAGACAGCAGCCTTGAAAATCTTGCAAAACTTGAGGTAGAAATGGTAGGCTTCACAAATGAAGTAATAACAGCAAAAATATTTGAACAGTGGAATCTTGAAAGCGAATTAATAGAATCTATAGAGTTTTCAAATTCACCTTTTTTAGCAAGTGAATATATACAAGATTTTGCAAAAGCTCTACATGTAATAAAAAGTTCCGCGAATATTTTTGGCATCTTACGAGATGAACAAAAAGAAAACTCTATAAATCTTATAAATGAGTATGGTTTAGATCCTGCACCTTATGAAAAGGCTTTGGAGCAACTGGATATTTGAAAGAGTTTCTTGGGCAATTAGCCGATGGAACTCTTAAAAAAGAGATTCCGCTAGATTTTCAGCCTCTTATCAACACGCTTATCAGACAAAAAGCACTTAGAAAGCTCCCTAGTGGCTATAGATTAAACACAAAATATAAAATAGGTACTATAGATATAGCACAAAGTGGAACAGGTTTTTTAAAAGTTTTTGGCGATAAAAATGGCAAAGATCTACTCATAGAATCTGCAAATCTTTCAGGTGCCAACAGAGGTGACACAGTCCTTGCCAAAAGAGTTTTTACAAAAGCAAAAACCAGAGCAAAAGCAAAAGTTATCTTGGTGCTTCAAAGAGAAAATAATTTTAGTGTTGTGTATACAAAAATCCAACAAAACAGAATAGTTGGCATAAACCTCTCAACTACTCTTGTACTAAATATCACTGCATCACAAAAATCACTCAAACAACTGCCTCTAGGTACAGTTTTAAAAATAGACAATGAAACAAACAACATAGTAGAAGTTCTAGGAGTGATGGATGATCCAAAAGTAGATGAAAAAATCTCTTTGGCGCTCTATGATAAAGTGGAAATTTTCAGTAGCGAGAGTGAGGCGGAAGCTAAAGCCCAAGGCGACTGGGTAGATAAGTCTTTATATGAAGACAGAGTCGATTTTACATCTTTACCATTTTGTACCATAGACCCGATAGATGCAAAAGACTTTGATGATGCTATATATTTTGATAAAAACAATTATATATTGTATGTTGCCATAGCCGATGTAAGCGAATATGTATACGAGATGGGACACATAGATAAAGAGGCAAGACAAAGGGGCTTTTCTATATATTTTCCGCATAAGTCAATCCCTATGCTCCCTAGAAGCTTGAGTGAAAACATATGCTCTTTGAAGCCAAATGTTGACAGGCTCGCTTTTGTGTTTAAGATAACACTCGATAAAAAGAGTCTCAAGCCTATAAAAGAAGAGTTGCTAAACGGTATTATAAACTCAAAGAAGAGATACAATTATGACCAAATAGACATTTTCTTGAAAAATAATTTAGACAATACCGATAAAACAGATAAAGAAATTCTAAAATTTTTATTACCACTTTTTGAAGTTACAAAAAAATTAAGAGAAATAAGACTAAAAAATGGATTTGAGTTTAGATCAACAGAAATAAGAATGAAATTAGATAAAAATCAAAATCTCATATCCACTAGAGTCGAGAGCGAAACGCCCTCTCACGGACTCATAGAAGATTGTATGCTTTTGGCAAATAAAGCAGCGTCCAAAAGGATAAAAAAAGGGATCTTTAGAACTCATGACGACCCAAGCTACGACAAACTTCAAGACCTCCTGGACAATCTCTCCCTTATAGGAATTGAGGTTGATTTCGTAGCAGATGCACCAAAGATGATAAGAAATATACAAACTAAAGCCGACACGCTAGATATAAGAGAAGAGGTAGACAAACTCATAATTCGCTCTCAAAAAAAAGCAAAATACGAATCTTCCAACAAAGGCCATTTCGGACTAGGATTTGACTCCTATACCCACTTTACCTCTCCGATTAGAAGATACAGTGATCTCATACTCCACAGACTACTTAAAGCAGATAAAAAAGGTGATAAAAAGAGATTTAACTTTTTGCTTGAAAATATAGATAAGATTTGTGAGGATATCAGCTCACTAGAGAGAGAAAGCGACAAGGTTGCCTGGGACTATATGGATAGAAAATATGCTAGATGGGCAGCTTCACATGTAGGTGATGATTTTGAAGCGATAGTCACCGCGGTACAAAAGAGTACCATAGCAAAATTAGACGATGAGATAAAAGGTGCAAGGCTATTTTTACTTGATGATAACTTAGAACTCTTCGAGAGGGTTTTAGTTAAAATAGTAGAAGCCGACATACCAACTTCAAGAATTTATGCAAAGGTTTTAAAAAGAGATGTATAAAAGAGAATTTGAAAACTTATTAAACAACTCCAAACTTCCAAAATCACTGATTTTATATGGGTCTTGCTTCTATCAAAACAACTATTTTGGAAATAAAATACTTAAAAATCTAAATGCTCTTCCTGAAGAGAAGTTGCTATTTTACTATGATGAATATGATTTTACTTTAGCAAAAAACTTTCTCTCGCAATCATCACTTTTTGGCGATAGAAACATACTCATCATAAAAACAGATAAAACCATAACAAAAAAAGAGCTCGATATTTTAGTGGAATTGGCTCATAAAAATAGTACAAATCACTTTTTGTTTCAATTTTTTGGAGATGATTCAAAAGCGAAAAATATTGCCAAAGCATTTACGGTAAAAAAGAGTGCAAATTTTGTAAGATTTTTCAAGCCAAATCAGGGTGAAGCGATATTTTTACTACAAAGTAGAGCAAAAGAGATAGGGCTAGATATAGGCAGGTATGCCCTTTCGCACCTTTACCAACTCCAAAATGAAGACATAACACTCTGTATCAACGACTTAGAAAAACTGAATATTTTAGATAAAGAGATAGAGATTTGCGATATAGACAAACTCATATATGGTCTAGGCAGTGTAGGAATGGACGGCTTCATATATGAACTTTTGCAGAAAAAAGATATACGAGAAACATACTCAAGACTTATGGATTTAGGAAGTGCGGATGAGATAAGAATCATCAATGCCATAGAGTCGTATATAGGTCAGCTTTTCCAATTTTATAGCTACATTAAAATCAATGGTAATTTTGACGCAAGAGCAGTTTTAGGATATCCTCTTCCTCCTGCTATCGCACAAGAACGCTCCCGATTATGCATGATGTTTAGCACAAAGACATATAACGATATGTTTACACTTTTACTTCAAAGTGAATACAGCCTAAAAAAAATGCAAAATATAGATAAAAACTCACTTCTTCTATCCACCTTAATAAAACTTCAAAGTTTATTGTAGTATAATCGCGTTTCTGAGCTAATTTTTTAGTTCAAAAACAACATCCTTACTCAGTTATGGGTGAAAACCAAAAGGAGCAAATATGCGACATTATGAGTTGCTAACAGTACTCAAACCTACTCTCACAGAAGAAGAGACAAAGGCAAAGGTAGATTTCGTAAAAGAAATTTTAGAAAAAAATGGTGCGCAAATCGCAGCATTTCAAGAAATGGGAACAAGAAGACTTGCATACCCTATCCAAAAGCTAGAGCGTGGATACTACAGTGTATTTTACTTCACAGCTCCTACTAGCGCTATCTTAGAGGTAGAAAGACTTATCCGTATCACTGAAGAATTCATCAGATTTATGAGTGTTAAGTATGAAAACCAAAAAGAGATGGCATACTGGAACAAGCAAGCTGAAAAATTTGCTTTAAAAGTAGAAAAAGAGGTTGAAGCTGAAGAGACTCTAGATGAAGAATCTCCAAAAGAAGCAACAACTGAGGATTTAGTATCCGAAGAAGTTGTATCAACTGAAACCGTAGTGGTAGTAGAAGAAGCCAAAGCTACACAAGAGTAGGCAAAGGAGTCACAATGTACAACAGAATAATTTTAGTTGGTAACCTCACAAGAGATCCTGAACTCAGATATATGCCAAATGGCGGTGCAGTTTGCACAACAGGCATAGCAACAAATCGAAAATTCAAAAAACAAGACGGAAGTGCCGGAGAAGAAGTCTGCTTTGTGGACATCACTTTTTTTGGCAGAACCGCTGAAGTTGCAAACCAATATCTAAGAAGAGGAAAAAAAATCTTAGTAGAGGGTAGATTGAAGTTAGATCAGTGGACTGATCAAAATGGAGGAAAAAGAAGCAAACACTCTGTCGTAGTTGACAGTATGCAAATGCTAGACTCCAAAGGATCAAACGAGGGTGGTAGCGGATACAACCAAAATCCACAATCAAACTCAAACTACAACAACAATGACAACAACAATCAGCAAAACGACTATAAAAAACCTGCTGCACAACCACAAAGTGACAATATACCGGATATCGACATCGATGAAGATGAGATACCGTTCTAGACAAAGATAGGAAAAGGATAAAAAATGGCTGAAAAAAGAAAATATGCAAGAAAGTATTGTAAATATTGCGAAGCAAAGATAGAATTTATGGACTACAAAGAGACAAAAATGCTAAAACATTCACTCTCTGAAAGATATAAAATCATGCCTCGTCGTCTTACAGGAAACTGCAAAAGACACCAAGAGATGGTAGAACTTACCATAAAAAGAGCAAGAGCTGCTGCGCTAATTCCATATGTAGTAAATACAAAACAAGTTATCGCAACACCATTTGATTTACTAAATCAATAAAACAAAAAAACAGGCGTTATATAAGCGCCTGTTTTAAAACTTCCTCTATCTTTACAACGGGGATAAACTCCATCTTCTCTTTTACCTCATCAGGAATATCGTCCAAATCTCTCTCATAGTTTTTCTTAGGAATAAGAACAGTTTTTATCTTGGCTTTAAAAGCGGCGATAAGCTTCTCTTTTAATCCGCCTATCGGCAGAACTTTACCGCTAAGTGTGAGCTCACCCGTCATAGCAACATCACTTCTTACCTTTTTATTTGAGAGTATGGAAGCTATAGCTGTCGCCATCGTTATACCGGCACTTGGACCATCTTTTGGGGTTGCACCCTCTGGTACATGTATATGCAAGTCATATCTTCTATAAACATCACTTGGTGTGATTTTTGGCGTATTTCCATCTTTATCTTTTCCTGTTTTTGGGATTATAGAGAGTGGAATATCCAATTTTTTACTATCTATCAAAACCTTAACAACACTTTGTGCAATCCTAGCCGACTCTTTCATAACATCACCAAGAGAACCGGTCAGTTGAAGTAAGCCTTTGCCTTGTATCTTGATTGCTTCGATCTTAAGCACATCTCCTCCTACGCTTGTCCAAGCAAGTCCATTTACCTGCCCCACATGGTTCTCTTTATCTTTTTCTTCTATCTCAAAAATAGTCTTTTCAAGATACTCTTTTATATTTTTTTGACTGATGGTTATCTTTTTGATAGATGAATCCACCAAAAGCTCTTTTGCACATTTTCTAAACACTTCAGCAAGTCTTCTTCTTAAGTTCCTTACTCCCGACTCTCTAGTATAATTTGCTATTATCTTCTCTAAAGTAGCCTTTGTGATAGAGACTTCAGAATTTTTTAATCCATGTTTTTTAAGTTCTTGAGGCAAGAGGTATTTTTTTGCTATTTCATATTTTTCCTGCGGGGTGTATGAATTTAAAAATATAAACTCCATCCTATCTCTAAGAGGTGCGGGGATAGAGCCTATATCGTTGGCTGTTGCTATAAATATAACTTTGCTCAAATCCAAGTTAAAGTTTAGATAATAGTCTCTAAATTTATTGTTCTGTTCCGGATCTAATATCTCCAATAAAACAGCAGTCGGATCACCACGATAGCTTCTTGAAACTTTATCTATCTCATCTAAAACTACTACAGGATTCATCTCTTTTGCTTCTATGAGACCTTGAACTATACGGCCGGGCATCGCTCCTATATATGTTCTTCTGTGACCTCTTAGCTCATTTACATCCTCAAGCCCACCTAGTGCTATACGGATAAGCTCTCTTTTGAGTGCAGTTGCGATTGAATTGGCAAGTGAAGTCTTACCAACACCCGGAGGTCCTGCAAAACACAAGATAGCGCCTTTCGCATTTTTATCTTTTATGCCTCTTTTTGCTATCAATTCTCTTACGGCAAAATACTCTTCTATACGATCTTTTGGCTTCTTAAGTGCATAGTGGTCCCTATCTAATTGTGCTCTAACATCTAAGATATCGAGTTTCTTTTTTGCTACTTTTTCAAAAGGTATCTCTATCACCCAGTCTAGATAACTCTGTATCATACTTGCATCACTAGAATCCGGATGCATCCTTGAGAGTTTGTCAATCTGTTTTGATATCTCTTTATGGGCATCTTCATTCATATGCTTTTTCTTTGCATCAAGCTTTTTTCGATACTCTTCTATCTCTTCGTTTCGTTGGTTGTCAGTTCCTAGCTCTTTTTGTATCTGCTTTAACTGCTCTTTTAAAAAATACTCTTTATTTATCTTGTCTATTTGAGAGTGTGCTTTGTTTTTTATCTCTTTTTGAAGCTTGCTTGTTTCGATTTCTGCCAATATAAACTCAATCAATTTCAGAAGCTTCTCTTCCTCGTCTTCTATCGAGAAAAGCTCTATAGCTCTCTCTTTTTTGAGTCTCATACTGCTTGCTACAAGATCACAGATTCTATTTGCTTCTCTGTTCTCTTCTATGGTTTTAAGCAAGTCAGGTGGAAAATAACCACTGATTTTGGAGAGTATATTTATCTTCTCTTTCAAAAGTGCCAACATCGCTTCACTCTTTTGCGATTGTGTACTGATACTTTTAATCACATCAACAACAGCTCTTAATGGCTTGCTTCCTATCTCTTCTACTATCTTGCCTTTAAGCATACCTTGGAAAAGAACTTTAACTCTTCCATCGGGGAGTTCCACTTTTCTCATGATTGACCCTATCACTCCTGAGTGATATATCGATTCAAAATCCACATTCCCTTCAAAACCAGGTTTTGTAGAGCATACCATTATCAGCGAATCATGACTTAAAGCATCATTTATAGCTTCAAGATTATCTTCATCTGACAAGAAAATCGGAGAAATCATAAAAGGGTATAAAAAAAGATTATCTTCTACGACTATCGGTAAAGTCGTAGGAAATTGGTTGTAATTATCAAGTTGCATTATTTATCCTAAAGGTCTATTCAAACCAAGCTCTGTACCAAGCTACATGTGGTTTTATCATATTTGCATCTTTTAAAGATGATTTTTCGATTTTTTCTTTGTATATTTTACTAGCTTTTGGCTTGCCTATCCTCTTATATAGTCCTACAATCTGCTGGTCTGTTTGCAAATTTGCAAGTTCAAGCTTAACCAAAATCGTATTTACCATAGGATTGTATTGTGAGTTGGGGTATGTTATCAAAAACTCTTTTGTGCTTTTTATCGTATTGATTATGAGTTGTTGGTTTCTATTTGGATGTACAAAAGACTCAAAATTTGCCTTTATCTTTAAAAATTTTGCATACTCACTGTTTTTTCTATCACCATATCGCTTTATATATTCATCAAGATAGAAATCTGCGAGTATATACTCCTCATTTTCTATATGTGCATTAGCAAGGATAAGCATACTTGTCTTTAGCAAAGGAGACTCAACATGCTCGCTTGACAAAGAGGTAAAGTAGTCGTCAGCCTTTTCCAAATCTTGGCTCTTGATCTCTTTTATGATCTGCTCGTACCAATAAAGTGCCGGTTTGTTATAAACTGCTACCTTATTTTTATTCGAACAGCCAACAGCTAGAAACAAAAACAGAGTTGTGATTAAAATTTTTAAAATTTTCATGAATATCTTTCCTTTTAGTAATAAGTCGATATTGTATCCAATTTTGTGTTATCAAAAAATAAAAGTCTATTTTTTTTTAATTTTGCCGATATGTTATAATACGAATCTATTAGACTTGAGTCTAATTATAAAACTAGGGGAAGTATATGAGATTTAGTGTAAAAGCACCGATTTTAGGATTTGAACATATAAAAACTGTGGAATTAGAAAAAGTAGATGATTTTTTCTCTAAATTAAAAAGTTGTGAAGACAAAACTGTTTTTATGCTCATAAATCCTTTCTTGATAAGAGACTATGACTTTATAGTACCTGAGTTTTATAAAAACCTGTTAGAGCTAAAAGAGGATTCAAAACCTTTGGTTTACAACATCATGATAGTATCAACACCGATTGAGACTTCTGTTATCAACTTTATAGCACCACTCGTTTTCAATGTAGAAAAAGCCTGCGTCGCACAAATACTACTAGATGGCAACAGATACAAAGAGTATGGAATAACAGAAGAGATATCAAAATATATGGAAAAATAACATTTAAGTAATATTTTACTTTTATAATAGTAAAATATAGTCGCAACATAGTTACATGTAACTATAAGGTGGGTGGTTGGGTTGCAAGAATTTTGCTAAATGTATAACTCTACGGCAAAATTACCTCTCAAACATCTCCCCTTCGAACTTAAAAGAGGAGAATTAGATTATGGAAATTAAAAGTGAGATTCCAGAAAGATTAAAACCACTCAATCCTGAAAAAATCATACTTTTTGGCTCTTACGCTTATGGAACTCCAAACAAAGATAGCGATTTATCGCATGTCGTAGTTTTTTACTTCCAACAAACAGTAGAAAAATTATTTAAGCCAATTTTAGAAAATAGAAAAATAAATTTTAAAAAGCAGCATGAAATAAGGGGAATTAGATGAGAAAAAATAAAAATACAAAGACAAAAAGCAGCCTGTCTCCTTTATCTCTAATCTCATTGATGGTATTTTCTTTTCTCTTTTTAGTGTCAACAGTAAAAGCCGATACTTTTCTTATCGATTTGAGTTCACATATAAGTATATCACCCGTTACAGTGGAAGTTTCACAACCTTTCAATACAAACATCACAATCAAAAATGAAACTACAGGAAGCACGACACTCGATGGACAATACGCCACCATCAAGTATCATGTGCCCACAAATGCAACATATTCTGGTATATATAATGGAACGGGATGGGATTGTGACGATCATTTAGATAGTGATGGAAATATATCCTGTACATACAAGCAATCACTAACAAACGGTCAAACTTCAAACCCATTAGATATCACTCTAACTGCAAGTGATACTACAGGAAATTACAATGGCACCGTAACTGTCACTGCAACGACAACTGATGCCAACACGAGCAATGATACTTCAACTGCCCCTGTAGAATTTGGCAAGTCAAATCTACATGCAACTAAAACTGTTTCAGATACCCAGGTTGGATTAAATCAAAACTATACTTACACCATAGAAGTATCAAACCCATACAACGGTACAAATCCAACAGTCAAAGCAAGAAATGTAACTATATCCGATACTCTGCCAAGTGGAGTGCATTTTGTATCTGTAAGTGATACTAGTTGGTGCAATGAAAGTGGAGGAACCATCACATGTAACGGTAGTGATTTAGATGTAAGTAATACAAGATCAACAACCATAACGGTTTATGCAACAACCAGCGGTACCAAAACAAACACAGCTTCAGTTAATACTGCCTCATCAGACTATAACAATACCTTGCCACTCAAACCAAGTGCCACCAACAGTGTTGAGCCTGCCGATATAGCTTTAACCAAAACACTTTTAGGAGGTATTGATTCAAGCAATGCTGAAGTCAATTCCACAGTAACATATAACATATCTGTAAAAAACTTCAACCAAACTACCGCGCAAGATGTAAACTTCACAGACGCACTTCCTGCCGGTGTTACTTTAGTAAGTGGCGGTATTTCTCAAGGGAATTGGAATTGTAGTGGAACATCGACCATAAATTGCTCCATAGGCAGCCTGTCATATAATGAAACCCAAGATGTAAACATAACAGTAAAAATGCCTTTAACCCACCAAGATATTAGCAATACCGCAACTGCCACAACTTCAACAGATGAAGGCGGTGCAACAAAAAACAATAGTGACTCTCTTATAACACATGTAAGAGGAGTCAATCTCAAAATTACAAAATCAGGAAACGGCAAAACAGCAAATGTCGGCTCAAATTATACTTATACCATTGAAGTTAAAAATAATGGAATAGTTCAGGCTCAAAATATTATTGTAACTGATACACTTGATAGCAGAATGACTTATGCTAGCAATACGGGAGGTTGTACAATAAATGAAAAAGTTTTAACTTGCAAAAAAACTGCGCTTGATGCAGGGGCTACATACAGCTTTGATGTAACAGTTACAATGCCGACTGATAATCTAAATGATGTCACAAACAGTGCAAGTGTTACAAATGATATAGACGAAGAAGATCCATCTGACAATAGTATTTCTTCTACGACACATTTGCGAGGACCTGATTTGGATATTACCAAAGATGCAAATGTAAGTGAAATAGGACTTGGAAAACCATTTACCTATACACTACATATAAGTAGCTTAAGAGATATCAATGCAACCGATGTCAATATTACCGAACAACTGCCTGCCGGAGTAGAAATCACTGACATAAACTCCAACTCGTTTACCTGCCCAACCACTTTTCCCATAACAGGTACTTTTCACTGTACAAAAGCCAACTTTGCTGGAAATGCTACTGATACTATAATACTTCAGGCAAAAGCTCCTCAAGACAGTGCGGGAGATATAACCAACAATGTAACCATAGCTCAATCCCTAAACAACAATGATGGAAGTGCCAGTAAAACAGTAACTGTGACCGGAGCAACACTAGATATAAGCAAAACCGGAAGCTCCACTGCAGTTGTGGGAGGGCTCATAGACTACAATATCACTGTTACCAATACTTCTCACACAGATGAACAAAATTTAACTATGACTGATGACCTCTCCCATCTTGGAAGCGGATATACCGTGCACTCAATAATAGATCCTGATGGATGGATCTGCAGTGGTAGCACAACTCTTACATGTACCAAATCATCACTTTTAGCTGAAGGAACAACTTCTACCATACATTTTGATGTAAATGTTCCTCTAAATGCAACTTTAGGGACTAGAAAAAACAATGCAAGCGTAACAACTGTTACTGCACCTCAACCCACTAAAAACACCAATGCAACAACAGTCATTGAAGGTTCGGACATAGTTGTTGTCCGACCGACCACAACAACAGCTGTTGCAAAGGAAAATGTGATTTTTACCGTAAAAGTTAGAAATGACGGAAGTGCAACCGCAAAAGATGTAAACTTGACAAACAGTTTCAATACAACCGGTATAGTAAAAGGTGACTATACTGATATAAAAATAGACTGTAATAATGACGGAACTTATGAATTAACATCCTCTCCATATATTTGCCAGCTTGGAGATATCGCTAAAAATGGGATAAAAACTATCAAAATAAGCGCAACCGCACCAAACTACGACAGCAATTTTCCGGGACACACAGATATAACAAACAACTCTACTGCTGTAACATCTTCAAGTGAATCAAATACAGCCAATAACAATAAAAACTGGAAAATAGAAAATCATGGAT